>NZ_CP095269.1:336670-673340 GCF_022983135.1 Agrococcus sp. SCSIO52902 | reverse complement strand
GGAATCGTCATTGTCGGCGCCCAGTGGGGCGACGAGGGCAAGGGCAAGGCCACCGACCTGCTCGGCAGCCGCACCGACTACGTCGTGAAGTTCAACGGCGGCAACAACGCCGGCCACACCGTCGTCGTCGGCGACGAGAAGTACGCGCTGCACCTGCTGCCGTCGGGCATCCTCACCGAGGGCGTCACGCCCGTGATCGGCAACGGCGTGGTCATCGACCTCGAGGTGCTCTTCCACGAGCTCGAGGCGCTCTCGGCCCGCGGCGTCGACGTGTCGAAGCTGCGCATCTCGGCGAACGCGCACATCATCACCGACTACCACCGCACCCTCGACAAGGTCACCGAGCGCTTCCTCGGCAAGCGCTCCATCGGCACCACCGGCCGCGGCATCGGCCCGGCCTACGCCGACAAGATCAACCGCGTCGGCATCCGCGTGCAGGACCTCTTCGACGAGTCGATCCTGCGCCAGAAGATCGACGGCGCCCTCGACACGAAGAACCACCTGCTCGCCAAGGTCTACAACCGCCGCTCCGTCTCATCCGACGAGATCTTCGACGACCTCACCTCCTACGTCGAGCGCCTGCGCCCGATGGTGGGCGACACGGGCCTCGAGCTCGCCGAGGCGCTCGACGCCGGCCAGACGGTCGTCTTCGAGGCAGGCCAGGCGACGATGCTCGACATCGACCACGGCACGTACCCGTTCGTCACCTCGTCGACCGCGACCTCCGCGGGCGCCGCCGCGGGCTCGGGCGTGGCGCCGAACCGCCTCGACCGCGTCATCGGCATCGTGAAGGCGTACACGACGCGCGTCGGCGCCGGCCCGTTCCCCACGGAGCTCTTCGACGAGTGGGGCGAGCTGCTGCGCAAGAACGGATTCGAGTTCGGCACCACCACCGGCCGTCCGCGCCGCTGCGGCTGGAACGACACCGTCATCACCCGCTACGCCTCGCGCATCAACGGCCTCACCGACATCGTGATGACGAAGCTCGACGTGCTCACCGGCATCGAGTCGATCCCGGTGTGCGTCGCCTACGAGGTCGACGGCCAGCGCGTCGACGAGATGCCCGTCTCGCAGTCCGACTTCCACCACGCGAAGCCGATCTACGAGTCGCTGCCCGGCTGGAGCGAGGACATCTCGGGCGCGCGCGAGTTCTCGGAGCTGCCCGCGAACGCCCAGGCGTACGTGCGCTTCCTCGAGGAGCGCTCGGGCTCGCGCATCTCGGCGATCGGCGTGGGCGCCGACCGCGACGCGATCATCCAGGTGCACGACCTCATCGACTGACGCGGCCGCGGCGGGCCGCAACGGCCCCGCGCTGGCGTGGGCCCCAGTGGGGCGGATGCGCCCGACCGGGGCCGGCGCGCCGTGCCCGCTCGGGCGCATCCGCCCCGCTCGCCACGAGGAGCGGCTAGATGACGCCGAGCGCGAGCATCGCGTCGGCGACGCGGTTGAAGCCCGCGATGTTGGCCCCGGCCACGTAGTCGCCCGGGCGGCCGTACTCCTCGGCCGTCTCGGCGCACCGGTCGTGGATGCCCTTCATGATCTCGTGCAGGCGCTCATCGGTGTGCTCGAACGTCCACGAGTCGCGCGACGCGTTCTGCTGCATCTCGAGCGCGCTCGTCGCGACGCCGCCGGCGTTCACCGCCTTGCCCGGCGCGAACGCCACGCCGGCCGAGACGAGCACCCGTGCCGCCGCCTGGGTCGTCGGCATGTTGGCGCCCTCGCCGACGACGGTGCACCCGTTGCGCACGAGCGCGACCGCGTCGTCCTCGTCGAGCTCGTTCTGCGTCGCGCAGGGCACCGCGATGTCGCACGGCACCGACCAGATCGACCCGCCGTCGCGGAACGAGGCGCCCGGCCGCCGCTCGGCGTACTCGGCGATGCGGCCGCGCCGCACCTCCTTGACGTCCTGGAGCAGCTCGAGGTCGATGCCCGCCTCGTCGACCACGTAGCCGGAGGAGTCGCTGCACGCGATCACCGTGCCGCCGAGCTGGTGCACCTTCTCGATCGCGTAGATCGCGACGTTCCCCGAGCCCGAGACCACGACCCGCTTGCCCTCGAAGCCCTCGCCGCGCGCGTGCAGCACCTCGTCGAGGAAGTAGACGGTGCCGTAGCCGGTGGCCTCCTTGCGCACCTGCGAGCCGCCCCAGGTGAGGCCCTTGCCCGTCAGCACGCCCGACTCGTAGGCGTTCGTGAGGCGCTTGTACTGGCCGAACATGAAGCCCAGCTCGCGGCCGCCCACGCCGATGTCGCCCGCGGGCACGTCGGTGTACTGGCCGATGTGGCTCGACAGCTCGGTCATGAACGACTGGCAGAACCGCATGATCTCGACATCCGACTTGCCCTTGGGGTCGAAGTCGCTGCCGCCCTTGCCGCCGCCGATGGGCAGGCCGGTGAGGGAGTTCTTGAAGATCTGCTCGAAGCCGAGGAACTTGATGATGCCGAGGTAGACGCTCGGGTGGAAGCGGAGGCCGCCCTTGTAGGGACCGAGGGCCGAGTTGAACTGCACCCGGAAGCCGCGGTTGATCTGCACCGTGCCGGCGTCGTCGATCCACGGCACGCGGAAGATGATCTGCCGCTCGGGCTCGACGATGCGGCGCAGGATGTTCGCGTCGACGTAGTCGGGCCGCTTCGTGACCACCGGACCGAGGCTCTCGAGCACCTCGAAGACGGCCTGATGGAACTCGGACTCACCGGGATTGCGCTGCAGCACCTCGTCGTAGACGGGCGCGAGGTGCGGGTGGAGCTGCGTCACGGGCGTTCCTCCATCGGAATCAGACAACCCGACGATCCTACCGACCGGCGCCCATCACCCCCTCGAGCCCCGCCTCCGGCCGCCGCCCGGTGAGCAGCCGCAGCGCCTCGACGCCGGCGCCGCGGGCGGATGCGTTGGCTGCGGCGAGGTGCAGGGCGTCGAGCACGTGGGCCGGCGGCGGCGCCCAGGCGATGCCGGCCGCATCGGCGATGTCGATGCCGTGCACGGTCAGCTCGAACACGCGCGTGCGGAGGTACTCGTCGAGCTGCATCGCGGCATCGCCCGCAGCACCGACCGCGACGATGCGCGCGGGTCCCGCGGCGGCGACCGCGTCCGCCGCCGCGGCCGCGAGCGCCTCGATCGCAGCCGCGGGGTCGTCGCCGAGCTCGACGCCCGCCGCTCGTCCGCGCAGCAGGATCGCCTCGTCGTCGCCGCGCTGCCGCAGCACGACCTCGAGGTAGTCCGCCGCCGAGCCGACCGTCGCCTCGGCCGGTGCGGGGAGCGCGAGGTACGCGCTGACCGTCGAGATCGCGCGCGACGCGTGGCCGATCAGCTCGCGCAGGGTCCAGTCGCCGAGGCCCGGCCCGGCGAGGCGGTCGGCGGGCACCCGGGCGACGAGCGCCGCGAGCTCCGACGCGGCGAGCGGGAAGTCGACGGCCATGCGCGCATGCTCGCACGCGGCGGCGGGCCGGGCAACGGCCCTCCGGCCAGAATGGGCACGTGAGCATCCTCGAACGACCCGTCCTGACGCATCCGCTCGTCTCGCTCGAGCCCCTGTCGCACGACCACGCCCCGGCGCTCGCCGAGGCCGCGGCCGAGGGCGATCTGTGGCAGCGCGCCTGGTACACGTCGGTGCCCGAGCCGGAGGGCGTCGCGGCCGAGATCGACCGGCGCCTCGGGCTGCTCGCGGCCGGTTCGATGGCGCCGTGGGCGATCGTCGTCGAGGGGCGAGCGGTCGGCATGACGACCTACATGCACATCGACGCCGCGACGCCGCGCGTGGAGATCGGCTCCACGTGGATGGCGCCGTCGGTGCAGGGCACGGGCGTCAACCCCGCGAGCAAGCTGCTGCTGCTCGAGCGCGCCTTCGACGTGCTCGGATGCGTCGCGGTCGAGTTCCGCACCTCGTGGCACAACCGCCAGTCGCGCGATGCGATCGAGCGGCTGGGTGCGAAGCGCGACGGCGTGCTGCGCAGCCACGAGGTCGTCAAGGGCACGTTGCGCGACGTGGTCGTCTACTCGATCATCGAGCCCGAGTGGCCGGGCGTGCGGCGCGGGCTCGAGGCGCGGCTGCGCTGGCGCGCGAATTAGGCTGGAGGCATGAGCTCTCCCGACGACCAGCTGCAGCGCCTGCGACGCTCCATCGACAACGTCGACGCGGTGCTCATCCACACGCTGGCCGAGCGCTTCAAGCTGACGCAGGCGGTCGGCGAGCTGAAGGCGGAGCACGGGATGCCGCCGTCCGACCCCTCGCGGGAGGCGACGCAGATCGCGCGCCTGCGCCGGCTCGCCGAGGACGCCGAGCTCGACCCCGAGTTCGCGCAGAAGTTCATCACCTTCGTGATCGCCGAGGTCATCCACCACCACGAGCGGATCGCGGGCGCCGAGTAGGCCGCCGACCGGGCGGCGCTACGCGCGGGAGCGCGCCTCCGCGGCCGCCGCGATGTCGTCGAGGTCCTGCTGCATCGCCTTCCGCGTCACGGCCAGCCCGAGCCGCGCGGTCAGCTTCGCCGTCAGGCGCTGCGCCCACGACGGCGTCTCGGAGGTGCCGCTGAAGCGCATCCGCAGCAGCGTGCCCGCGCCGACCGGTTCGAGCGTGAACTCGGTGCGGTAGCGCATGCCGTGCGCCTCGGCGGCGACCATCGTGGATCGTCCGGGGTCGATGCCGACGACCTCCAGCTCCTCGGTCGCCTCGCGGCCCATCATCGTGCGCGTCTCGCGCCAGCGGGTGCCGATCGTGTAGCCGGAGCCCGCGAGCCGCTCGACCTTCGTCACGCCCGACAGCACCGTCGGCGCGGCGTCGAGATCCGTGAGCACCTGCCACACCGCATCCGCCGGCGCGTCGATCGACCGCTCCAGGGTCAGCACCACGTCGCTCATGCGGGCGGCCAGACGCCGATGACGAGCGCCATCGCGGTGAGCACGAGCACCTCGTTGAGCGCCGTGTGGCCGGTGACGCGGAAGCCGCGCGGGTCGAACGCGTCGTGCACCACGACTCGGGCGAGGGTGAAGCCGATGAAGAGGATCCAGGCGGTGATGAGCGCGTTCCAGAGGAAGCTGCCGCCGTAGAACTCGAACGAGATCCAGGTGGCGCCCGCGAGCACCCATGCGGTGACCAGCGCGCACACGATGATCAGCGGGTAGACCCAGGGCCGGGGCCCCGCGGCGACGCTCTCGCTCGTGTGGCCGATGGCGCGCATCCAGCGGGTGCCGAGCACCTTCGGGTGGTAGTAGATGGCGCCGACGACCATCGCGGCGACGGCGGCGAGCACGACGGCGAAGACGTTGATCGCCGGCACGGTGAGGTCCATGCCCGAAGCATAGGCTCCGCCGCGAGAGACCGTCCGCGCCTGACGCGTTCGCCGCGCGCCGGCATCCGACACGTCGACCCCTCGCCGACCTGTTCCACCCTCACAGACCCGGTGCACCGGGTCGCGATCGGTGGAACGGGTCGGCGGAGCGCGCGGCCGCACCACGTTCGGGCGGCCGAGCGTGCGCCGGCGCGCGGCCCTCCGTCAGGCGAAGCGCCCCCGGATGGTCGCGCGGCTCGTGGCCCCCAGGTCGGCGAGCGACAGCGTCGCCACATCCTGGATCTCGATCGCGCCCGAGGTCGCGTCGGTGACGCCGATCCGCAGCACCGGCACGCCTCGCGCCTCACACATGCCGGTGAACTTCACCTCGTCCTCGCGGGCGACCGCGACGAGCGCGCGCGCCCCCGACTCCGAGAAGAGCGCCGCCGTCTCGTCGATGCCGTCGCGCTCGGTGATGCCCGAGAGCCAGATGCGGGCCCCGATGCCGAAGCGCAGCGCGCCCTCGACGACGGCCATGCCGAGGCCGCCCTCCGAGAGGTCGTGCGCGGCGGTCGCGAGGCCCTCGAAGGCGATGCCCTGCATGAGGCCGGCGAGCGCCTTCTCCGCGCCGAGGTCGACCCGGGGCGGCAGGCCGCCCAGGTGGTCGTGCACCGCGCCCGCCCACGCCGAGCCGTCGAGCTCGTCGCGGGTGGTGCCGAGCAGGAACAGCGCCTGGCCGTCGTCCTGCCAGCCGGAGGGCAGGCGGCGGTCGACGTCGTCGATGATGCCGAGCACGCCGACGACGGGCGTCGGGTGGATCTGCGTCTCGCCGGTCTGGTTGTAGAACGACACGTTGCCGCCCGTGACCGGGATCCCGAGCTCGACGCAGCCGTCGGCGAGCCCGTCGACCGCCTCGGCGAACTGCCACATGACGGCCGGGATCTCGGGGTTGCCGAAGTTCAGGCAGTCGCTGACGCCCACGGGCGTCGCGCCCGAGACGGCGACGTTGCGGTAGGCCTCCGCGAGCGCGAGCTTCGCGCCCTCGCGCGGGTCGAGCTGGCAGTAGCGGCCGTTCGCGTCGACGGCGACGGCGAAGCCGAGCCCCGACTCCTCGTCGATCCGCACCATGCCCGCGTCGTCGGGCATCGAGAGCGCCGTGTTGCCGAGGACGTAGTCGTCGTACTGCTCGGTGATCCAGGATGCGTCGGCCAGGTTGGGCGAGCCGGTGAGGGCGAGCAGCTGGTCGCCGAGCGCGCTGCCCGACACCCGCGGCAGCGCCGCGGCGCTGTCGGCCTGCAGCGCGTCCTGCCACTCGGGCCGCTCCATCGGGCGGTCGTAGACGGGGGAGTCGATCGCGACGGTCTTGGGGTCGACGTCGACGATCACCTCGCCCGAGTGCGTGATGACGAGCCGGCCGTCGCCGGTGACCTCGCCGAGCACGCTCGTCTCGACATCCCACTTGCCGGTGATCGCCAGGAACGACTCGAGCTTCTCGGGCGCGACGATCGCCATCATGCGCTCCTGCGACTCCGACATGAGGATCTCCTCGGCCGTGAGCGTGGGGTCGCGCAGCAGCACGTGGTCGAGCTCGACCCGCATGCCCGAGTCGCCGTTGGCGGCGAGCTCGCTCGTGGCGCACGAGATGCCGGCCGCGCCGAGGTCCTGGATGCCCTCGACGACGCCCGCGGCGTAGAGCTCGAGGCAGCACTCGATGAGCACCTTCTCGGCGAACGGGTCGCCGACCTGCACGGCGGGCCGCTTGGCGGGGCCCTCGTCGTCGAACGACTCGGAGGCGAGGATCGACGCGCCGCCGATGCCGTCGCCGCCCGTGCGGGCGCCGAAGAGCACGACCTTGTTGCCGACGCCCGTGGCGTTGGCGAGGTGCAGGTCCTCGTGGCGCAGCACGCCGACGGCGAGCGCGTTCACGAGCGGGTTGCCCTGGTAGACCGCGTCGAAGACGGTCTCGCCGCCGATGTTCGGCAGGCCCAGGCAGTTGCCGTAGAAGGAGATGCCGCTCGTGACGCCGTGCACGACGCGGGCGGTGTCGGAGTGGTCGATGGCGCCGAAGCGGAGCGCGTCCATGACGGCCACGGGGCGCGCGCCCATCGAGATGATGTCGCGCACGATGCCGCCGACGCCCGTCGCGGCGCCCTGGAAGGGCTCGACGAACGACGGGTGGTTGTGCGACTCGATCTTGAAGGTGACGGCCCAGCCCTCGCCGGCGTCGATGACGCCCGCGTTCTGGCCCATGCCGACCATCAGCCGCTCGCGCATCTCGGGCGTGACCTTCTGCCCGAAGGTGCGCAGGTGCTTCTTCGACGACTTGTAGGAGCAGTGCTCGCTCCACATCACCGAGTACATCGCGAGCTCGGCGCTCGTGGGCCGACGGCCGAGGATCCCGCGGATCTGCTCGTACTCGTCGGGCTTCAGGCCGAGCGCGGCGAACGGCTGCTCGCGCTCCGGGGTGCTGGCGGCGACCTCGACGGTGTCGCGGGGCGGACGAGTGGTGGTCACAGCGCTCCTCAGGAGGTCAGCTCGGCGGTCCCTCGATCCTACCGAGCGGGCGGATGCGCCGGGCCGCGCGGGCCGGCGGCGACGTCAGGCGAACCACTCGTCGGGCGGCCCGGCGGTCAGCAGCGCCGCGAAGGCGGCGGCGACGAGCACGAGGGCGATCGCGACGAGCAGCACGGGATGCGCGATGCCCCACCGGAACGCCCGGTCGAGCGGGCTCGCGTCGCGCGGGTCGTCGGTGGCCTCGGTGCGCCAGGCGCCCTCGAGCGCGCCGCGGCGCTCGAGCCGGCGCTCCCACGGGATGGTCGCGTAGGGCACGACCGCGGTGGCGATGCCGAGCAGCACGGTGCCGGCCGCCCAGCGCTGGTTGCGCCCGACGACGAGCTGCATGGCGCCGTAGGCGAGGAAGACGAACCCGTGGATCGGTCCCGCGATCGGCACGAGCGCATCCACCTGGAAGGCGTACTTCGCCACCATCGCGACGATCAGCAGCGTCCAGGTGACCGCCTCGGCGATCGCGAGGAAGCGGTAGGTGCGCTTGGGCGTCAGGCCGGTGGCGGATGCGGTGGCGAGCGTCATGTAGACAGGCTACACCCGAGCGTCCGCGCGGTCAGGCCGCGACCGACTCCAGCGCCGACTTGAAGATGTCGAGCCCGTCGAGGCCGGCCTTCATGCGCGTGGTCGTGGGGCCGAAGCCGAGCTCGACCGCGTGCTCGGGGTGCGGCATGAGGCCCACGACGTTGCCCGCGGCGTTCGTGAGGCCGGCGATGTCGTCGACCGAGCCGTTCGGGTTCTCGCCCAGGTAGCGGAACGCGACGAGGCCCTCGTCCTCGATGCGCTTGACCTCGTCGGGAGTCGCGACGAAGCGCCCCTCGCCGTTCTTCAGCGGGATGACGATCTCCTGGCCCTGCTCGAAGCGGTTCGTCCACGCGGTGGAGGTGCGCTCGACGCGCAGCCGCTGGTCGCGGCGCACGAACAGGCCCGTCTCGTTCCGCACGAGCCCGCCCGGCAGCAGCCGCGCCTCCGCCAGCATCTGGAAGCCGTTGCAGATGCCGAGCACGGGCATGCCGCGCTCCGCCGCCTCGACGACCTCGGTCATGATCGGCGAGCGCGCGGCGATGGCGCCGCAGCGCAGGTAGTCGCCGTACGAGAAGCCGCCCGGCAGCACGAGCGCGTCGACGCCGTGCAGGTCGTGCTCCCCGTGCCACAGCGCGACCGGCTCGTGGCCGGCGAGCCGCACAGCCCGCTGCGCGTCGCGGTCGTCGAGCGTGCCGGGGAAGGTGATGACGCCGACCCTCACTGCGCCGCTCCGGGCTGGGCGGCCTGCTCGACGACGTGCACGCCCACGACGTCCTCGATCACGGTGTTCGCGAGCACCTCGTCGGCGACCGTGCGCACCTGCTCGAGCAGCGCATCCGTCACCTCGCCGTCGACCGTGAGCTCGAAGCGCTTGCCGACGCGCACCTCGCCGACCGCCTCGTGGCCGAGCCGCGCGAGCGCGCGGGTGACCGCCTTGCCCTGCGGATCGAGGATCTCTGCCTTCGGCATGACGTCGACGACGATGAGGGCCATGGGTCGCTCCCTGCGGTAGCAGTCGGGTGGGGGTGCTCTCCCATTCTACGGATGCGCCGCGCGCCGCCGAGGGTCGGAGCACGTTCCCGGCCGATGAGCGGGATCCCGGGCTACTGTGTGCGCTATGACGTTCAGGGGCGATGCCAACTTCGACACCTCCACGGTCAGCCGCGGCGGCGGCGGTCGAGGCGGCGGCGGTGCGATCGCCGTCGGCGGCGGCGGCATCCTCACGCTCATCCTCGTGCTCGCGTCGATGTTCTTCGGCGTCGACCTCACGGGCCTCGCGCCGCAGGACGCGAGCCCGCCCTCGCAGGGCCAGTCGCAGGGCGAGGAGGTCACGGGCTGCACCGGCGAGGACGCCAACGACCCCGCCAACGTCACGTGCCGCATGGAGGGCGGGGCCGACTCCATGTCGCGCTTCTGGACCGAGACGGCGAGCGCCAACGGCATCGAGTACGCCGACCCGCGCGTGATGCTCTTCGACCGCCAGGTCGAGACCGGATGCGGTGCCGCGACGAGCGCGGTGGGCCCGTTCTACTGCCCGCCCGACCAGGCGATCTACATCGACACCACGTTCTTCCAGCAGATGCGCGAGCAGTTCGGCGCCTCGGGCGGCTCGCTCGCGCAGCTCTACGTGCTCGCGCACGAGTGGGGCCACCACGTGCAGAACATCACCGGCCAGCTCGAGCGCGTGCAGCAGGGCGACTCCGGCCCGCAGTCGTCGGCCGTGCGCAGCGAGCTGCAGGCCGACTGCTACGCGGGCGCCTGGATCGCGGGCGCCTCGCAGACGACCGACGACGACGGCGGCGCGCCGGTGCTCGTCGAGCCGACCCAGCAGGAGATGAACGACGCCCTGAACGCGGCGCACACGATCGGCGACGACGCGCTGCAGGAGATGGGCGGCGGCGGCGTGAACCCCGAGAGCTGGACGCACGGCTCGAGCGAGCAGCGCATGAACTGGCTGGCGCGCGGCTTCAACGAGGGCGTCGGCGCCTGCGACACCTGGAACGCGCCCGAGGTCTGAGCGCCCGCCCGCTGCTCGAGCAGCCCGACGGCCTCACTCCACCCACCCGTTGATCGAGTAGCCCGACGGCCTCACTCCACCCCGTTGATCGAGTAGCCCGACGCAGTCGGGCGTATCGAGATCACCCCACCCCGTTGATCGAGTAGCCCGACGCAGTCGGGCGTATCGAGATCCCCGCCGCTCGTCGACGCAGCCGCTACTCGACGCGCGGCGACCCGGTCAACCGCTCGATGAGCTCCCGATAGCGCGCCGCCGTGCGCTCGACGACGTCGGCGGGCAGCCGGGGAGCCTCGCCCGCACCGTCCCAGTTCGCGGCGAGCCAGTCGCGCACGATCTGCTTGTCGAACGACTCCACGCGGCCCGCCTCGAGCGCCGCGGCGTCCCAGTACCGCGACGAGTCCGAGGTGAGCACCTCGTCGGCGAGCACGAGCTCGCCCGTCGCGCGGTCGCGGCCGAACTCCAGCTTCGTGTCGGCGAGCACGAGGCCCGCCTCGGCGGCGATCGCCGCGCCCTGCGCGTACACGCGCAGCGCGAGGTCGCGGATCGCGGCCGCGTCATCAGCGCCGACCAGCTCGACCGTGCGCTCGAAGGACACGTTCTCGTCGTGCGCGCCCTGCGGCGCCTTCCAGGCCGGCGTGTAGATCGGCTCGGGCAGCGCATCGCCGTCCTCGAGGCCCGGCGGCAGCGCGACGCCCGAGATCGAGCCGACCTGCCGGTACTCCTTGAGGCCCGAGCCGGTGACGCGGCCGCGCACGACGCACTCGACCGGGAGCATGTCGAGCGTGCGCACGAGCATCGCGCGGCCGCGCACCGCGTCCGGGGTGCGGGCGTCGGCGTCGGGGGCGAGCTGCGACGGGAGCCCCAGCCGGTCGATCCACCAGCGCGTGAGCGTCGTCAGCAGCTCGCCCTTGCCGGGGATGGCGGGCTCGAGCACCTGGTCGAAGGCCGAGACGCGGTCGGAGGCCACCATGAGCATCTCGGGCGCGGTCGCGAGCTCGGTGCCGACCGGCACGTAGAGGTCGCGCACCTTGCCCGAGTAGGCGAGCTCCCAGCCATCGAGCCCGGTCATGCCCGGGCGGCGATGTCGGAGCGCGACTGCCCGCCCTCGAGCGAGATCCTGCCGAGCCCCGCATAGGCGCGCTCGCGCGCCTCGGCGAGCGTCGCGCCGGTGCCGACGACGTTGAGCACCCGGCCGCCGGTGGCGGTCAGGCCCTGCTCGCCGCGGCCGGTGGCGGCGTGCAGCACCCGCACGCCCTCGAGCTGCTCGGCATCCTCGACGCCCGTGATGAGGCGGCCCGTGATGGGGTCGCCCGGGTAGCCCTCGCTCGCGAGCACCACGGCGACCGCCGCCGAGTCGCGCCACACGAGCGGCGCGGCCGACCCGAGGGATCCGTTCGCGGCCGCCAGCAGCGCATCCGCCAGTCCCGACTCGATGCGGGGCAGCACCACCTGCGTCTCGGGGTCGCCGAAGCGCGCGTTGAACTCGATGACCTTCACGCCGTCGTCGGTGACGATGAGGCCGCAGTAGAGCAGGCCAGTGAAGGGCGTGCCCGCCTCGGCCATCGCGCGGATCGTGGGCAGCGCGACCGTCTCGACGACCTCGTCGACGAAGGCCTGCTCGCTGCCGAAGCGCTCGGCGAGCCACGGCAGCGGCGAGTAGGCGCCCATGCCGCCGGTGTTGGGGCCGGTGTCGCCGTCGCCGAGGCGCTTGAAGTCCTGCGCGGGCGCGAGCGGCACGGCGTGCTCGCCGTCGGTGAGCACGAACAGGCTCACCTCGGGCCCGGCGAGGTACTCCTCGATCAGCAGCGGGCCGTCGGGCAGGAAGGCCTCGGCATGCGCCTCGGCCGCGGCCCGGTCGTCGGTGACGATGACGCCCTTGCCTGCGGCGAGCCCGTCGGCCTTCAGCACCCACGGGGGAGCGGATGCGTCGAGCGCGGCCCGCACGTCGTCGAGCGTCACGGCCGTGGTGTCGGCGCCCGTCGGCACGCCGGCCCGCGCCATGACCGCCTTCGCGAACGACTTCGAGCCCTCGATGGCGGCGGCCGCCTTCGTGGGGCCGAAGACCGGCACGCCGGCCTGCTTGAGGGCGTCGGCGACGCCCGCGACGAGGGGCGCCTCGGGGCCGATGACGACCAGGTCGAAGCCGCCGTCGACGGCGAGGTCGGTGACGAGCTGCGGGTCCTTGATGTCGACGCGCACCGCCTCGACCTCGACGCCGATCCCGGCGTTGCCGGGCGCGGCCGTGATCTCGTGGCCGCCCTCCTCGAGGAGTGCCGCGATGATGGCGTGCTCACGCGCGCCGCTGCCGAGTACCAGGATCCGCACGCGCCCATTCTACGAACGCGGCGAGCCCGCCGGGCCGACGGGCTCGATGCATCGGCGATGAGGGCGCCCGGCGGCCACCAGGCGACCACGTCGCCGGCCGCGGCTAGCCTGTCGGACGTGGCCAGGCGCATCCCCGATCTCGACGGCACCGACGCGGTGCGCGCCGCGCTCGCGCCCGACGCCGGGCGCGCCGAGCGGGCGCTCGCGGTGCGCTACACGCTGCAGTGCCTCGCCGAGCGGGCGCCCGGCAAGTCGGTCGAGGTGCGCGTGCCGCCGTTCGGCGCCGTGCAGGCGGTCGAGGGCCCCGGGCACACACGCGGCACGCCGCCCAACGTGGTCGAGACCGATGCCGCGACCTGGCTCGCGCTCGCGACCGGCGGCGAGGCGTGGGCGGATGCGGTGGGTCGCGGCGCGGTGCGCGCGTCAGGCGTGCGCGCCGACGTCTCGCCGTGGCTGCCGCTCGTGCGCCCGACCGCGGGCTGACCCGCCGGCGAGGCTCGCCACCGACCCGCGCATCCGCCCGTCGCGCGCAGGTGCGGAGGGCCATACTGAACCCATGGCTCAGGTCGTCCGCCCGCAGGGGTTCATCGGTCCCCTCGTCACGATGGTGATCGGCGCCATCCTGCTGTTCAACGGCGTGCCGGGCCTGCTGCAGTGGATCGGCTGGATCGGCCAGTCGGCGCTCGTCGTCGGGATCGAGAGCGCCTTCGACACCGCGTTCATCCCGCTCATCCTGTCGGCGGCCGCGTCGATCATCGGCCTCGCGATGGTGCGGGGCGGCTTCACGTCGCTGCGCGGCGTGCTGCGCGGCGCCGGCCAGCGCGCGCGCGAGCAGGTGCGCGGCGGCGTGCAGCAGGTGCGGCGGGAGGCCGGGCAGCGCTACGGCGAGGCGGTCGGGCAGGCCGAGCACCTGCAGAACGCGGTGCCGCAGTCATGGCGCGAGCGCATCGAGGCAGCGGCGCGCGAGGTCGAGGGCGAGCGCGCGCGACGCTCCGGAGCCCAGCCGCAGGTGCACGCGTCGCCGCAGCAGCGGCCGCAGCAGCCGCGCCCGCAGGCCCCGCGCCAGCCGCAGCCGCAGCCGCAGCCGCAGCGGCAGGGCCAGGGGCAGCAGGGCTACCCGGGTCAGGGCCAGCAGGGCTACCAGGGTCAGCAGGACTACCAGGGCCAGGCCGCGTACCAGGGCCAGCAGCAGCGCCAGCCGCAGCCGGCGCCGGGCTCCGACCGGCTCGCGCGCATCGAGCAGCTGCGGCGCCAGGTCGACTCGCGCGTGCAGCAGCAGGTGGGCCAGCTGCAGGACGCCGGGCGGCAGGCCGCCGACCGCGTGCGCCAGGCGGCGACCGATGAGGCCGCGCGGGTGCAGCAGCGCCAGCTGCCGAACCCCTCCGACGAGGTGACCGCCCTCATCGGCCGCCTCGACCTCGCCGACAACGAGCGCATCCGCCGCCGCGGCTCCTCGCTCACCCGCTCGTCGCTCGCGACCAGCTCGCTCTCGAAGACGTCGCTCACGCTGAACTCGCTGCTGCAGCACCGCCGCTGAGCGCCCGGCGCGCGGCTGCTGCACAGACGCCGCCGGCCCCCTCCGGAGTGGAGAGGGCCAGCGTGCCGCGTCAGCGCGTCAGCGAGTCAGTGCGTCAGAGCGACCAGACGACCAGCACCGCCGCGAAGACGAGGCCGGATGCGATGAGCGTCACGGTCGTGTAGCCGAGGATGTCGCGCATCTTCAGCCCCGCGATCGCGAGCAGCGGCAGCGCCCAGAACGGCTGGATCATGTTCGTCCACTGGTCGCCGTACGCGACCGCCATGATCGGGATCGCGGGGTCGACGCCGATGCGCTCGGCGGCGTCGAGCAGGATCGGCGCCTGCACCGCGAACTGCCCGCCGCCCGACGGCACGAAGAAGTTCACGAGCCCGGCCGACAGCAGCGCCAGCACGCCGAACGTGACCGGGTTCGCGATCGCGACGAACGCATCCGACAGCACCTGGATGAGGCCGGACGACGTCATCATGCCGAGGATGCCCGCGTAGAGCGGGAACTGCAGCAGGATCTCGCCCACGTTCGAGGCGGCCTCCTTCGTGAGGCGGATGATCTCGAACGGGTTGCGCACCAGCAGGAAGATGAGCGCGAGGAACGACCAGTTGACGATGTCGAGCGTGATCGTGCCGCCCTGCACGAAGTGCACGACGAGGTAGAGCGTGAGCGCGGCGCCGACGATGAGCGTGACGATGCGGCTCGCGTCGATGCGGTCGGCGGGCGTGACGACCTCCTCCTCGTGCTCGACGAGCTGCTCGCGGGCGTCGAACTGCAGCTCGACGATGCGGTCGGAGCCGCGCGGCGCGACGAGCGACAGCGCCACGGCGACGGCGACGATCGTCGCGACCGCGCCGATGATGTTCGGCAGCGCGAAGGTCGTCTCGGAGACCGGGATCACCTGGCCGCCGAGGTGCTCGGCGATGAACGAGTCGGGCGTGGCGGCCGTGAGCGGGCCGGAGCCCGAGTAGCCCATGTGCCAGACGACGAAGCCCGAGAAGCCGGCCGCCACGAGCATCGGGAAGTGGAGGCGCAGGCCCCGCTCCTTGCCGGAGGCGGCGACCTCGCGGGCGAGCAGGCCGCCGACGACGAGGCCGAGGCCCCAGGTGATGAGGGATGCGACGGCGGCGATGACGAAGACGAACAGGTAGGCCTGCACGGGCGTCTGCGGCAGTGCGGCGAGGCGCGTGAGCAGGCGGCGCACGGGCCGGGTGTTCGCGAGCATGTGGCCGAGCAGCAGGATGAGCGCCATCTGCGTCATGAAGGCGAGCAGGCCCGACAGGCCATCGCCCCAGCCGACGACGAGGTCGACGGGGTTCGTCTGCGTGACCGTCAGCGCGAGCAGCGCGACGACGAGCGTCAGGATGATCGCGAAGACGAGCGCGGAGGGGATCCAGCGCTCGACGACGGTGTTGATGGGCCGCATCGCGCGGGCGAGCGGGGCGCCCGACTCGCGGGTCTCTGCAGGGGCGTTCGGCATGGTTCACCTCGTTGTGTGCATGGGAAGGGCGCGCCGGCGCGCACCGCTTCCGACCATAGCCGCAGGTGAGGGCCGTCGGCGCCCGTGGGCGTGACGCATCCGCCCCCGAATCCGCACCACGAGCTTGCGCAGCTCGTCGAGCCACAGCACGCAGGAGGCGAGCGCGAGGCACAGCAGCCACTGGCCGGCCGAGAGGGGCGCGGTGCCGAAGGCAGCCTGCAGCAGCGGCACGTGCACGACCAGCACCTGCGTGACGACGCCGAAGGCGATCGCCGCCCACAGCCAGCGGTTGGCGAGCAGGCCGCGGAAGGCCGAGGCGGTCTCGGAGCGCGCGTTGAGCGCGTTGCACAGCTGCGCGAGCACGAGCGTCGTGAAGGCCGCCGTGCGCGCCGTCTCGACGCCGGCGTCGCCGTCGACGAGGCCGCCCGGCAGGTGGATGTCGAGGGCCAGGAGCGTCACCGCGGCCATCGCCGCGCCCATCGCGAGGATCCAGCCCCACATGCGGCCGTCGATCACCCGCTGCTCGGGCCGGCGCGGGGCGCGCGCCATCACGTCCTCCGTCTCGGGGTCGACGCCCATCGCGAGCGCGGGGCCGGAGTCGGTGACGAGGTTGATCCAGAGGATCTGGGTCGCGAGCAGCGGCACGACGATCTCCTCGCCCTGGCCGCTCAGCCCGAGGAACCCGGCGAGCAGCACGCCGAGCAGCATCGTCAGCACCTCGCCCATGTTCGACGACAGCAGGTAGCGGAGGAACTTGCGGATGTTGCCGAAGATCACCCGCCCCTGGCGGATCGCCGCGACGATGGTCGAGAAGTCGTCGTCGGTGAGGATCATCGCGGCGGCCTCCTTCGAGACCTCGGTGCCGGTGATGCCCATCGCGACGCCGATGTCGGCGCGCTTGAGCGCTGGCGCGTCGTTCACGCCGTCGCCCGTCATCGCCACGACGTGGCCGCGCCGCTGCAGCGCCTCGACGAGCTGCAGCTTGTGCTCGGGGGCGACCCGCGCGAAGACCGAGACCTCCTCGACGGCGCGCGCGAGCGCATCCGCGTCGAGCCCGTCGAGGTCGGCGCCCGTGAGCGCCCGGTCACCGCCGATGCCGAGGTCGCGGGCGATGCGCAGCGCCGTGGCAGGGTGATCGCCGGTGATCATGACGACGCGCACACCGGCGCGCCGGGCCTCGTCGATCGCCCGCGCCGCCTCGGCGCGGGGCGGGTCGATGATGCCGACCGTGCCGACGAGGATGAGGTCGCGCTCGAGGGCGAGGCCGGCCGCGGCGTCGATCGCGCCGTCCGGCCCGGTCGCGGCCGCGAGCTCGGCGCGCGTGAGCGGCCGGTAGGCGACGGCCAGCGTGCGCAGCGCATCCGCCGACATCGCCGCGACGTCGGCGTGCACGAGGGCGCGGTCCTCGTCGGTCAGCGCCGCCGTCTCGAGCCCCTGCCGCACGCGCGAGCATCGCTCGAGCAGCACGTCGGGCGCGCCCTTCGCGATGAGCACGGGCAGCGGCCGGCCCGCCGCGTCGCGGTGCTCCCGATCCTCGACGACGACCGACATCAGCTTGCGCTCCGAGGTGAACGGCACCTCGCCGAGGCGGGCGAAGCGCTCGCGGCGCCGCTCGGCGAGGCCTGCCTTCTGCTCGGCCACCACGAACGCCGCCTCGGTCGGGTCGCCCACGACCTCCCACGTGCCGTCCTCCGCCTGCCGCACCTCGGCGTTCGACGCGAGCGTGCCGCCCGAGAGCACGACGATGTCCTCCTCCCGCAGGTCGAGCGCCGCGTCCTGCGCGAGCAGCGGGCGGCCGTCGACGAGCACCTCGCCGTCGGGCGCGTAGCCGACGCCCGAGATGTCGGCGACGCCCGAGCGCGTGCGCACCTTGAGCATCGTCATCTCGTTGCGCGTGAGCGTGCCGGTCTTGTCGGAGCAGATGACGGTCGCCGAGCCGAGCGTCTCGACCGATGAGAGCGACTTCACGATCGCGCCGCGCCGGCTCATCGCCTGCACCCCGATCGAGAGCACCACCGAGAGGATCGCGGGCAGCCCCTCGGGCACCGCCGCGACCGCGAGCGAGACGCCGATGAGCAGCACGTCGACGGCGTCCTGCACCGAGCCGATGCCGCTCGTCGCGCCCACCGCGACCATGACGACGACCGCGATCACCACGACCGCGAACCCGAGGGTGCGGCCGACCCGGTGGATCTCGCGCTGCAGCGGCGTCGGCTCCTGCTCCGTCTCGGCGAGCAGCGCCGCGACCCTCCCCATCTCGGTGCGCATGCCGGTGGCGGTCACGACGGCGCGGCCCGAGCCCTGCGTGACGGCCGTGCCCTTGAAGACCAGGTCGGTGCGGTCGCCGAGCGGCACGTGCGACGGCAGCGTCGCGGGCGACTTCGTCACGGGCGCCGACTCGCCGGTGAGGGCAGCCTCGGCGATCTGCAGCGACGACGCCGCGACGAGCCGCGCGTCGGCGCCGACCGCGTCGCCCTCGGCGAGCACGAGCAGGTCGCCCGGCACGAGCGCCGCCGCCGGCAGCCGCTCGGTGCGCCCGTCGCGCACCACCGTGACGGCGACGGCGGTCATGTCGCGCAGCGCCGCGACCGCGTCGGCCGCCTTCGCCTCCTGCACGACGCCGAGCGCGGCGTTCGCGACCACGACGAGCAGGATCACGACTGCATCCACCGGCACCCCGACCGCGCCCTCGAACGCCCACGCGACGGTCGAGATCGCGACCGCGGCGAGCAGCAGCAGGATGAGCGGGTCGACGAGCTGCGCGACGAGGCGGCGCCAGGCCGGCTCGGGCGGGTCGGCGTCGAGCTCGTTCGGCCCGTGGCGCGCGAGCCGGGCGGCGGCCTCGACGCCGGTGAGCCCGCGCTCGGCCGACGTGCCGAGCGCACGCACTGCGTCGTCGGCGTCGACGAGCGCCCAGTCGACCTCGACGTCGGGCCCGGATGCGCGGTGCGGCTCAGGCGGTCCCGACGAGACTGTCACGGTGCGGCCTCCTCCTCCGGGCGCCCGTGCGCTGCGGCACGGCCCCGCTCCGCACGCTACCCCGCGGGGCGCGGACCCGCACGGGCGGCGGGTGGGATCATGGTGGGCATGGACGCGCAGCCCGACCCGACCCCCGAGCAGGAGGGCGCTCGCGCGCACCGCGAGACGCACGAGACGCAGCAGATGCAGGTGCGGCGCTCGCCCCGCTACGGGGTCTTCATGGCGATCGGCGCGCTCGTGGCGATGCTCGCGGCATGGTGGATCTCGACCGCGATGCCCCCCGCGGTCAACCAGGCCGGGCAGCCGGTCGACACGACGCCGGTGATCGGCCTCATGCTCGTGGTCGGCTTCGTGGTGGGTGGGGCGCTCGGCGCGCTCGTCGCCGTGCTCATCGACCGCGCGCTCTCGAAGCGCCTGCACACCGTGACGGCCGAGCACGTCGACGTCGCCGAGCGATCGTCGCCGTCCGGCCCGGAGGATGCAGGCGACGCGACGTTCGAGCCCCTCGGGCAGGCGGGCGACCGCCGCGACGAGCTCGGCGACGGCGACCGGCCCGGCGACGCACGACCGGGCGACGACCGACCGCGCGAGGGCTGATGGCCCGGCGCCTGGCGCTGCACGCGGGCGCGCACGCGCTCGCCTGGGCCGCGCTGGGCGCCGCGGCGGCGTCGACGGCGGCGGATGCGGTGGGTCGCGAGGGCTCGCCCGTCGCGCTCGCGCTCGGGGCGGCTGCCGCGGTCGCCGCAGCGGGGCTCGCGCCGCTCGTGCTCGCGCTCCCGAGCTCGCGCCGGCTCGCGCCGCGGGCGGCGACGGCCGCGGGCGCAGCGCTCGCGCTGGCGGCGCTCGCGGGGGCGGCCGCGCTCGCCCTGCTCGAGCAGCCGATCGGCGTGCTGCCGGCGGCCGCGCTCGGGCTCGCCGCCGGGCTGCAGCTGCACGGGTCGGCGGCGGCCGCCGCGGCGGAGCCGGCGCTCGCGCCGCGCGTGCGGCCCGCGCCCACGCTGCTCGCCGCCGCGCTCGGCGCCGCGCTCGTCGCCGGCGCCGCCATGCTCGGGGTGCCGACCGGCGCGCAGCTCGTCGGCGCCGCGGCGCTGCAGCTCGGGACCCTCGCGCTCGCGATCGCGGCCGGCCGCGCTGCGTCGCCCGCAGCCGTCGGCGCGGACGCCGACGAGCGGCTGCCCGAGGGCGACGCGCACGGCGCGGACCCGCGGCCCCCCGACCCGCGCCCCCTCGACCCCCAGGCCCTCGGCCTGCTCGCGCTCGCAGCGGCCGGCGCGGCCGCGATCGCGGCCCTCCGTCCCGCGCTCTCGGCCCTCGGCGCCGAGTCGCCGCAGCCGGCATGGCCCGCGGCGCTCACCCTCGCGCTCGGCGCCCTGCTCGGACCGCCGCTCGCGGTGCTCGCCGAGCGGCTGCTCGGCGCCCGCGCGCTCCCGGCCGTCGCGACCCTCGGCGGCGTCGCGGCGCTCGCGGCCCCCATCGCGCGGCCGGGCGCGCTCGACCTCGTGGCCGCCGCGTTCCTCGGGGTCTCGCTCGCCGCATCCGTCGCCCTCGTCGAGCTCGCGCGCCGCGCCGGGGTGAGGACGGCGCCCGCGACCGGCGCGGTCCTCCTCTTCGCCGGCGCTGCGGGCGCGGCGCTCGCCGCGCTGCTGCTCGCCGCCGTGCCGCTGCCCGACGTGGTGCTCGGGGCCGCGCTCGCGTGCCTGGTCGCGGCGCTCGGCGCGTGGTCGCCCGCGCTCGCGCGCAGCGTGCCCGACGCCCGGGACGGGCGTCGGAACTGGGGTCGCGGCGACGACCCGAAAGGGTCGTCGCTCCCAGCTCCACCGTTCAGCTGAGCTGCGTCTGCTCCACCCAGGCCAGGTACTCGTCGGTCACGTCGCCCGTGACGTACTCGCCCGTGAAGCACGACAGGTCGAGGCCCTGGATGTCGGTGCCGTCGAGGATCGCCCGCTGCAGGTCGTCGACCTCCTGGTAGACGAGGAAGTCGCTGCCGAGCGCCTCGTTCACCTCGGGGATGGAGCGGCCGGATGCGATGAGCTCGGCGCGCGAGGGCATGTTGATGCCGTAGACGTGCGGGTAGCGCACCGGCGGCGCGGCCGACGTGAAGGTCACCGTGTTGGTGCCCACCGAGCGCATCATCTCGACGATCTCGCGGCTCGTCGTGCCGCGCACGATCGAGTCGTCGACGACGAGCACGTTCTTGCCGCGGAACTCGCTCTCGAGCGCGTTCAGCTTCTGCTTCACCGACTTCTTGCGCTCCTGCTGCCCCGGCATGATGAAGGTGCGGCCGACGTAGCGGTTCTTGTAGAAGCCCTCGCGGTACTCGATGCCCAGCCGGCGCGCGACCTCCATCGCGGCGGGCCGCGACGAGTCGGGGATGGGCATGACCACGTCGATCGCGCCGGACGGCGTGTACTGCGCGATCGTGTCGGCCAGCCGCTCGCCCATCCGCAGCCGCGACTCGTACACGTTGATGCCGTTCATCACCGAGTCGGGGCGGGCGAGGTAGACGTACTCGAACGAGCAGGGCAGCAGCACGGGGGAGTCGTGCGTCATCGCCGACGCGAGCTCGCCGTCGGGCGTGATGAAGACCGCCTCGCCGGGCGCGACGTCGCGCTCGAGGTGGAAGCCGGAGCCGGTGAGCGCCACCGACTCGCTCGCGACCATCCACTCGGTGCGGCCCGACTCGGCGACGCGGCTGCCGAGCACGAGCGGGCGGATGCCGAACGGGTCGCGGAACGCGAGCAGGCCGTGGCCGGCGATGAGCGCGATCACGCCGTACGAGCCGCGGATGCGCTCGTGCACGCGCCGCACGGCGGTGAACAGGCGGTCGGCGTCGAGCTCGCCGCCCTTGACGAGCGACTGCAGCTCGGAGCCGAGCACGTTCACGAGCATCTCGGTGTCGCTGCCGGTGTTGACGTGGCGGTGGTCGACGGTCGCGAGCTCGACCTCGAGCTCGCGGGTGTTCGTCAGGTTGCCGTTGTGCACGAGCACGATGCCGTACGGCGCGTTCACGTAGAACGGCTGCGCCTCGAGCTCGTTCGCCGCCTCGCCGCGGGTCGCGTAGCGCACGTGGCCGAGGCCGAAGGTGCCCAGCAGCGAGCGCATGTCGCGGGTGCGGAACGCCTCGCGCACCTGCCCCTTCGCCTTGCGCACGTGGATCGAGCGGCCCTGGGCGGTCGCGATGCCCGTGGAGTCCTGCCCGCGGTGCTGGAGGAGGGCCAGTGCGTCGTAGACCTGCTGGTTGACGCTCGAGTCGGAGACGATGCCGACGATGCCGCACACAGGCGAGCTCCTTCTGTTGCGAGGGGAGGCCTCCAGCCTACCGAGCGGCGCGCTCCCGGAGCGTCCCGGACGGCGTCGGCGGATGCGCTCGGCCGTCCATGCGACGTCCAGGGAGCGGGAGCACAGTGGGGGACATGAGCTTCGACACCGAATCCATCAAGCACCTGCCCGAGCAGACGCAGGAGTGGCCCGGCTGGACCGAGCAGCTCCAGCCCGTCCCCGACCACGGCGAGACCAGCTACGTCGGCCGCGGCCGCCTGGAGGGCAAGCGCGCCCTCATCACCGGTGGCGACTCCGGCATCGGCCGCGCGACCGCGATCGCCTTCGCGAAGGAGGGCGCCGACGTCGCCATCGCCTACCTCCCGGCGGAGCAGGAGGACGCCGAGGAGACGAAGCGCCAGGTCGAGGCCGCGGGACGGAAGGCGGTGCTCATCGCGTGCGACCAGCGCACCGAGCAGGCCAACATCGACCTCGCGCAGCAGGCGGTCGAGGGCCTCGGCGGGCTCGACGTGCTCGTGAACAACGCCGGCTACCAGATGGCGCAGGAGTCGCTCGCCGACATCACCGACGAGCAGCTGCGGCAGACGTTCGAGACGAACATCTTCGCGATGTTCAACCTGACGCGCGCCGTGCTGCCGCACCTCAAGGCGGGCGCGAGCATCATCAACTGCTCGTCGATCCAGGCGTTCGACCCCTCCGAGACGCTGCTCGACTACGCGTCGACGAAGGCGGCGATCAACAACTTCACCGTCAACCTCGCCGCGCAGGTCGGCAGCGACGGCATCCGCGTGAACGCGGTCGCCCCCGGCCCGATCTGGACCCCGCTGCAGCCGTCGACGAAGCCCAGCGTGAAGGACTTCGGCATGGACGCCCCGCTCGGCCGCCCGGGCCAGCCGATCGAGGTGGCGACGGCGTTCGTCTACCTCGCGAGCGACGACGCGAGCTATGTCTCGGGCACTGTGCTCGGCGTGACGGGCGGCAAGCCCGTGTTCTAGCGGCCCCTCACCGCTGGTCGAGCCGCCGGCCCTCCGGGCGGGCGAGTCGAGGCCATGGTGGTCTCGAGACGGTCGGCTGCGCCGACCTCCTCGACCAGCGGGGAGACGGCCGGCTTCGCCGACCTCCTCGACCAGCGGGGGCGGTCAGCCCGCGACGCGCTCCCGCGCCGCCGCGAACGCCGCGACGGCCCGGTCGACGTCGGCGTCCGCGTGGGCGGCAGACAGCTGCACGCGGATGCGCGCCTCACCACGGGGCACCACGGGGAACGAGAACGCGGTGACGTACACGCCCTCCTCGAGCATCGCATCCGCCATGTCGGCCGCGAGCCGGGCGTCGTGGAACATGACCGCGGTGATCGGGTGCTCGCCGGGCAGCAGCTCGAAGCCCGCGGCCTCCATGCCCTCGCGGAAGCGCACGGTGTTGCGCTGCAGCCGCTCGCGCAGCTCGCCCGCGCCCTCGACGAGGTCGAGCGCGGCGATCGACCCGGCCACCACCGACGGCGCGAGCGCGTTCGAGAACAGGTAGGGGCGCGAGCGCTGGCGCAGCAGGTCGACGATCTCCTGCCTGGCAGCGATGTAGCCGCCCGAGGCGCCGCCGAGCGCCTTGCCGAGCGTTCCCGAGATGATGTCGACGCGCTGCTGCACGCCGGCGAGCTCGGGGGTGCCGGCGCCCGTCGGGCCGGTGAAGCCCACCGCGTGCGAGTCGTCGACCATCACCATCGCGTCGTAGCGCTCGGCGAGGTCGCAGATCGCCTCGAGCGGCGCGAGGTAGCCGTCCATCGAGAAGACGCCGTCGGTGACGACGAGGCGGCGGCGCGCGCCCGAGGCCTCCTGCAGGCGCGCCTCGAGCTCGGCCATGTCGCGATTGGCGTAGCGGTAGCGGGCGGCCTTCGACAGGCGGATGCCGTCGATGATCGACGCGTGGTTCAGGGCGTCGGAGATGACGGCGTCCTCGGCGCCGAGCAGCGTCTCGAAGAGGCCGCCGTTCGCGTCGAAGCACGACGAGTAGAGGATGCACGCCTCCTGCCCGAGGAAGGAGGCGAGCCGCGACTCGAGCTCGAGGTGCTGAGTCTGCGTGCCGCAGATGAACCGCACCGAGGCCATCCCGAACCCCCACTCGTCGAGCGCGGCCTTGGCCGCCTCGACGATGCGCGGGTCGTCGGCGAGCCCGAGGTAGTTGTTGGCGCAGAAGTTGAGCACGTCGTGGCCGCCGGCCGAGACGGTCGCGGCCTGCGGCGAGTCGATGGCCCGCTCGCGCTTGGTGAGGCCGGCGGCCTCGATCTCGGCGAGCTCTGCGGCGATGGCGTCGCGGACGGAGTACACGGTTCAGGCTCCCTGGAGGTCGGTGAAGTCGAGGATGACCTTGCCCGCGGCGCCGGAGCGGGCGCGCTCGAACGCGCCCTCCCAGTCGGCGAAGGCGAAGCGGTCGGTGATGACGGGGGCGACGTCGAGGCCCGTCTGGGCCATCGACGCCATGGCGTACCAGGTCTCGTACATCTCGCGGCCGTAGATGCCCTGGATGGTCAGCATGTGCGAGACGACCTTCCCGAAGTCGACCTCGATGGGCCGCGACGGCAGGCCGAGCATGGCGATGCGGCCGCCGAAGTTGAGGTTCTCGATGATGCCGACGAGCGCGGTCGGCGAGCCCGACATCTCGAGCGCGACGTCGAAGCCCTCCTGCATGCCCAGCTCGCGCTGCACGGCCGCGATGGGGCTGACGCCGTCGGGGTCGGACGCCTCCTGCGGGTTGAGCGCGCGGAAGCCGAGCGAGCGCGCGAGCTCGAGCCGCGGCTCGGCGATGTCGGTGATCACGATGTGGCGCGCGCCGGCGTGCCGGGCGACCATCGCGGCCATCAGCCCGATCGGGCCTGCGCCGGTGACGAGCACGTCCTCGCCGACCACCGGGAACTTCAGCGCCGTGTGCACCGCGTTGCCGAACGGGTCGTAGATGCCGAAGACGTCGAGCTGCTGCTCGGTGGCGGAGTCGGCGGTGACGCCCGGGTGCACCCAGACGTTCGAGGCGGGGAGCACCACGTACTCGGCGAAGCAGCCGTCGCGCTGCACCCCGAGGTTGGAGGTGCGGATGCACAGGTGGCGGCGGCCGGCGCGGCAGTTGCGGCAGTGGCCGCACACGACGTGCCCCTCGCCGCTCATCAGCTGGCCGACGGCGTAGTCGGTGACGCCCTCGCCGACCTCCACGATCTCGCCGCAGAACTCGTGGCCGACGGTCAGCCCGGGCGTCACGGCCGACTGGGCCCACGCATCCCACGCGTCGATGTGCAGGTCGGTGCCGCAGATGCCGGCGCGGAGCACGCGCACCTTCACGTGGCCCGCGGGAGTCGCGGGCTCGGGGATCTCGACCAGCTCGAGTCCTGGCTTGCCTCGGGTCACGAGTGCGTGCATGGGCGTCTCCGTCGACGGTGGTGGGTGTGCCGCGACCATCCTGCCACCCGCCCGCCGTCACTGATCCCGAGCGGGCCCCGGGGTGACGGCGCACAACGCAAGCCCGCCGGCCCCGTTCCGCGGCGGATCCGGGGAAGGACGGTTCCACGCCCCGGTTCCGGGCCGTGGGACTTGCGTTGTGCGCGGGTCGGGCTGGCGATCGGCGCACCCGGGCAGCACCGGCGGCTCGGTAGCCTGGGGGCATGACCGATCCGTATGCGTCCGCCGGCGTCGACACCGAGGCGGGCGACCGCGCGGTCGAGCTCATGAAGGCCGCCGTCTCGCGCACCCACGGCCCCGGCGTGCTCGGCGGCGTGGGCGGCTTCGCCGGCCTCTTCGACCTGTCGGCCGCGGGCGCCTACGCGAAGCCGCTGCTCGCCACCTCCACCGACGGCGTCGGCACGAAGATCGCGCTCGCCCGCGCGATCGACAAGCACGACACGATCGGCCAGGACCTCGTCGGCATGGTCGTCGACGACATCGTCGTGGTCGGCGCGAAGCCGCTGTTCATGACCGACTACATCGCGTGCGGCCGCGTCGTGCCCGAGCGCATCGCCGACATCGTGCGCGGCATCGCCGAGGCGTGCGAGGCGACCGGCACGGCGCTCGTCGGCGGCGAGACGGCCGAGCACCCGGGCGTCATGGAGCCCGACGACTACGACGTGGCCGGTGCGGCCGTCGGCATCGTCGAGGCGGATGCGGTGCTGGGCGCCGAGCGCGTCGGCGAGGGCGACGTCGTGGTCGCCATGGCCTCCTCGGGGCTCCACTCCAACGGCTTCAGCCTCGTGCGCCACGTGCTGGCCGAGCGCAGCATCGCGCTCACCGACCGCGTCGACGAGCTGGGCGGCGTCGCCGCCGAGGTGCTGCTCGAGCCGACGCGGCTCTACACGCTGCCGCTGCTCGGCATGCTCGAGCGGGGCCTCGGCATCCGCGCCATCTCGCACGTGACGGGCGGCGGCATCGCCGCGAACCTCGCGCGCGTGCTGCCGCAGCGCCTCGCCGTCGAGATCGACCGGCAGGGCTGGCAGGTGCCTGCGGTGTTCGACGCGCTCGCGCAGCTCGGAGACTTCCCGCTCACCGACGCCGAGGGCACCTGGAACCTGGGCCTCGGCATGCTCGTGGTCGTCGGCGAGGCCGACGCCGCGGGCGTCGTCGCGGCGAGCGAGGCCGCGGGCATCCCTGCCTCGACGATCGGCCGGGTCGAGGCAGCCCCCGCCGATCCGAGCGGATGGGTGCAGGGCGCCAAGGGCGTCGACGGCGGCGCGGTGCGCCTGACCGGCAGCTACCGCTGACCCGTGCGGCACCGGTGCGCCGGCGGCCGCTGCGGCGGCGAGGGGACGTCCAGGAGACTCGGACGTTGCGGGCGTACCGTGACGGCAGGTTCGAGCGCGACGGCACATCCGCCGGAGCGTGACGACCGGTATCGCCGATCGGGATCGCAGACGGGAGGTGCGTGATGACGTCCGACGCGGACCGCTTCCGGCCTCGCGACCAGGGCCAGCCCGCCTCGCCGCAGCCCGACCCGTCCTACGGCTCGATCTCGGAGCAGACGCCGCCGACGCCGCCGGCCCCCGACCCCGCTCCGCCGGGCCCTCGCGTGCGCAACCTCGTCCCCATGCCGATGCAGCAGGGGCCGAGCATCCGTCCCACCTCGCCGCCCGACGCCCCGCCGCCGACGCCTCCGCCCGGCCCGTGGCAGCGGTCGATGCCGCAGCAGCCGCTGCCGCAGCAGCCCGCGCCTCCGCAGCAGCCGCCGCCTCCGCACCAGTACGCCGCGCCCGGCTCGGTGCCGCGGCCGTCCGCGCCGGTCGGCTACGCGCATCCGCTCCACGCCGGCCGCGACGCGCAGCTGATCCACCCCGCCGCCGCGCAGGCCTCGAGCGTCACGCCCTACGGCGTGCCCGTCTACCACGCGCCCGTCTACGCGACCGCGGCGCCGCCCTCGCGCGGCCTGTCGATCACCGCGATGGTGCTGGGGCTCATCTCGGTGACCTTCGGCTGGACGCTCGTCGTGCTGCCCATCATCGGGCTCGTCTTCGGCATCCTGGCGCTGCGGCGCGAGCCTGCCGGGCGACCGCTGGCGCTCACCGGGCTCCTCACCTCGATCGGCGGCATGCTGTGGGTGCTGCTGTTCTACCTGCTGCCCCTCGCCGGGGTGGTCGCGGCGATGCTCTTCGCCGTCAGCACGAGCTGAACCGTCGGCCTCCGCTCCCGATCCGTTGGGCGCGCGTTCACCGTCCGGGCCTAGGCTGTGCGCGACGCAGCGCGTCCTTGCACCGACCCGAGGAAGAACGCCATGACCTACACGCCCCCCGAGCAGCCCCAGCAGGGCGGCTACCAGCCCTACCAGCCGGCCACCGGCAACCAGTACGGCGGCTACGCCGCAGCGCCGGCCTCGACGTCGAAGAAGCTCTCCATGTGGGGCCTCATCCTCGGCATCTCCAGCATCATCATCCCGATCTTCCTCAACGCCATCGCCGGCGGCGTGCTCTCCGGCATCGGCCTGGCGAAGGAGCCGCAGGGCAAGACGATGGCCATCTGGGGCATCGTGACCTCGGTGCTCGGCTTCATCTGGGGCTTCATCTTCTGGCCGATCGTCGTGTTCGGCCTGCTGTTCGCCGCCGTCGCGGAGTCCGGCGCCTACTGAGCCGGAGACGCGCCGACGAGGGGGCCCGCCGATCGGCGGGCCCCCTCGAGCGTCGGCGGCGTGCGCGCCGCGTGGCTCAGGTCTCCTGCGAGTGCCCGAGCTGCGGCGGCTCGCCGGTGCGCGCGAGGATCTCGGCCTCCGGCCGCGCCCGCCGCTCGCGGTCGCGGCTCACGCCGAAGAGGTAGACGGCGTCGAGCACGCCGAGCGTGTTCGAGACGAGCAGCGTCGCGAACCACGCCTTGTCGCGGTGCTTCGCCGCGCGCCACAGCGACGCGCCCTTCCACGCGAGGCTCCAGGCCACCGCGGCGCCGAGGGCCGCGCGCATCCCGGGACGGTCGAGCTGCTCTTCCTTCATGGCCCGACTGTCCCACGGAAGGGGCCGCGCCGCCAGAGAGCAGTCCGGCGGCGGTCAGCACTCGATGAACGCCACCGCGAGGCCGCCCAGCGCGGTCTCCTTGTACTTGTCGCTCATGTCGGCGCCCGTGCGGCGCATCGTCTCGACGGCGGTGTCGAGGCTCACGTAGTGCGTGCCGTCGCCCTGCTTCGCCATCCGCGCGGCGTTGATCGCCTTGACCGACGCCATCGCGTTGCGCTCGATGCAGGGGATCTGCACGAGGCCCTTGATGGGGTCGCACGTGAGGCCGAGGTTGTGCTCGATGCCGATCTCGGCGGCGTTCTCGATCTGCTCGGGCGTCGCGCCGAGCACGGCGGCGAAGCCGGCGGCGGCCATCGCGCATGCGGAGCCCACCTCGCCCTGGCAGCCCACCTCGGCGCCCGAGATCGAGGCGTTCGACTTGATGATGATGCCGATCGCGCCCGCGACCAGCAGGAAGCGCACCTCCCACGGCACCTCGTCGTCGACGCAGTTCGCGAAGAGGTCGGCGTAGTGCATGACAGCGGGGATGATGCCGGCGGCGCCGTTCGTCGGCGCGGTCACGACCCGGGCACCGGCGGCGTTCTCCTCGTTGACGGCGAGCGCGTAGAGGTTCACCCACTCCATGCCCTCGAGCAGGTCCGGGCGGCCCGCCTTCGGGGCCGCGTCGCGCTCGATGAGCTTCGCGTGCCAGTCCTTCGCGCGACGCTTCACGTCGAGCCCGCCCGGCAGGATGCCGTCGGTCGCGATGCCGTGCGCGACGCACTCCTGCATGACCTGCCAGATGCGCTCGAGCTGCGCGGTCGTCTGCTCGCGCGGCCGCCAGGCGCCCTCGTTCTCGAGCATGAGCTCGGCCACCGACAGCCCGGTGCGGCGGCAGAGCGCGACGAGCTCGTCGCCGCGCGTGAACGGGTAGGGCACGGGGTGCAGCTGCTGCGCCGGCGCCGGCACCGGCGAGAGCACGTCGCCCTCGTCGTGGCGCATGACGAAGCCGCCGCCGATCGAGTAGTAGCCGGCGGTCGCGATCTCGGCGTCGGATGCGTCGTAGGCGGTGATGCGCAGGGCGTTCGGGTGCTCGCGGCGCACGGTGAGCGGCCGGAAGACGAACACCTTCGCCTCGTCGAACGCGACGGGCAGCCTGCCGCCGAGGCGCAGCTCGCCGGTGGCGCGGATGCGCTCGAGCGTCACGGCGATCTGCGGCGTCTCGACGGTGTCGGGCGCGAGTCCGGAGAGGCCGAGCATCACGGCGGTGTCGGTGCCGTGCCCCGAGCCGGTGGCGCCGAGCGATCCGAGCAGGTCGACGCGGAGCCGCACGACCTCGTCGAAGCGACCCGACGCATCCGCCTGCGCGACGAAGTCGAGCGCGGCGCGCATCGGGCCGACGGTGTGCGACGACGACGGGCCGATGCCGATCTTGAACAGGTCGAGCACCGACAGCGACTCGAACACCGGCGCGGTCGCGGTGGCATGGCTGCCGATCGCGGTCGGCTCCTGCACCTGTCCGTTGGTGATGGCGTGCGACGTCACGATCGGCTCCTTCGCCTCAGGCAGCGGAGCCAGGGGTGGCGGCTCAGTGCTGCGTCGTCAGGCGCTGCGCCCCTGCTGACGCTCGTCAGCGTACTCGTCGTCCTCGGTGGAGTACTCGGCGTAGTCGGCCCACTTGTCGACGAGCTCGTCGTTCGAGGGGCCACCGCCGAGCTCCTGCTGGAGCACGGAGTAGTTGATGTTCGGGCTGAATGACTTCAGCTCACGTGCCAGCTTCGTGTGCTTGGCCTTCTGGCGACCACGACCCATGCTGGACCCCCCTTGCGGACGGCGCCGACGATGAGCCGGCGAACGATGTGAGAACTGCGATGCTACGTCCAACCTCGATCGTAGCATCGAGGGGGCCTGGCGACTGTGCGCGGGCCATGCCTGGGGAGTGCGCGCGGCAGGGATCAGGCCGGGAGCGCGGGCGCGAGCGCGGCGCCCAGGAGGAGTCCGGCGGATGCGGCGATCGCGCCGCCGACGACGGTGGCCGTGAGCGTCGCGAGGGCGGGGCCGCTGCGGCGCCCGTCGAGCTGCTCGACCGCCTGCACCGCGAACGCCGAGTAGGTCGAGAGGCCGCCGCAGAAGCCGGTCACGAGGATCGCGCGCATGGCATCGTCGGCGACCAGGCCACCCGCGAGGGCGCCCGCGAGCAGGCTCGCGGCGAGGTTGACGAGCAGCGTCGCCCGCACGGGCCGCCGGTGGGGGAGCGCGCCCGCGAGGAAGCGCACCACGGCGCCCGCGCCGCCGGCCGCGGCGACGGCGAGCAGCTCGAGCGCGCTCACGCGGCCCGTCGTCTCGCGACGCGGCGGCCGAGCAGCAGCCCGGCCCACGCGGCGAGCAGGCACACCACGAGCGTGCCGAGCGCGAGCGCGATGCCGGGCAGGGCCGGCACGAACGCGCTCCAGCCTCCCGCCGCCGGGGCTGCGGCGCTCGCGACCGCCACCGCGCTGAAGGTCGTGAAGCCGCCGAGCACACCCGCGCCGATGCCGTGCCGCAGCCAGTCGGGCGCCCCGGCGAGCGCCGCCGTCGAGACGCCGAGCAGCAGGCTGCCGAGCGCGTTCACGCCGAGCAGCGCCCAGCCGTCGCCGAGCGACGACTCGATCGTCGCGCGGGCCGCCGTGCCCAGCGCGCCGCCGAGGGCGACGGCGAGCACGGAGCGCAGCAGCTGCATGCGACCAGCGTAGGCACCAGCGCGGCGCGGGCACCGCCCGCCTGGCCGTCGACCAGCTCCAGCGACCCGTTCCACCCTGCGCGACCCGGTGCACCGGGTCTGGCCGGGTCGACGGGGTCGTGGGAGCGGACGCGGGCCGCGCCCTGCTCGACGTCGACCCGGCGGGCCGAAGCCGGGCGGATGCGGGGGCTGGCCCCATAGGGAGCCCACACCGGGCGATGGGAGGATCGGCGGGTGCATCTGCTCTCGCTCGCCAGCCTCAAGAACCGCGCGCTGGTCGCCCTCGCGACCATCTGCATCGCCATCTTCGGCGGCGTCGCCCTCTCGAGCCTGAAGACCGAGCTCACGCCCGAGCTCGAGCTGCCCGCCGTGGTCGTCACGACCACGCTGCCGGGCGCGAGCCCCGAGATCATGAGCGAGGACGTCACGGGGCCCATCGAGCGGGCCATCCAGTCGGTGCCCGGGCTCGAGGGCACGAGCGGCACGTCGTCGACGAGCTCGAGCGTCGTCTTCGCCGAGTTCACGTACGGCATCAACATCCCCACGACCGAGCAGCGCGTGCAGCAGGCCGTCAACCGCATCGTGAGCCAGCTGCCCGAGGGCGCCGAGCCCACGGTGCTCACCGGCTCGATCGCCGACTTCCCGGTGCTGCGCATCGCCATCTCGGGGCCCGGCGAGCAAGCCGCGCTCGTCGACCGGATCGAGACGATCGCGGTGCCGCAGCTCGAGCGCGTCGACGGTGTGCGCGCCGTGCAGCTGCAGGGCGCGCCGGGCCAGCGCATCACCATCGCGCCCGACGACGCCGCGCTCGCGGCCGCGGGCCTCACGAGGCTCGACATCAGCGAGGCCATCGACGAGCACGGGCAGCTGCTGCCCGGCGGCACCGTCGACGACGGCGACCAGACGCTCAGCGTGCAGATCGGCGAGCGCCTCGGCTCGGTCGACGACGTCGCGAGCCTGCCGCTCAGCGCCGAGCAGACGACCGAGCCCGACCCGGCCAACCCGCCGAACGCCCCTCCGGCCGCCGAGACCGTGGCGATCGGCGACGTCGCCGAGGTCGTGCTCGAGCAGGACCCCGTCACGTCGATCGCGCTCGTCGACGGCGAGCCGGCGATCATCCTCTCGATCACGAAGACGCAGGCGTCGAACACCGTCGACGTCTCGCGCGCGGTGCAGGAGATCCTGCCGGGCCTGCGCGACGAGCTCGGTGACGGCGTCACCTTCACGACGGTGCTCGACCAGGCGCCATACATCGAGCACTCGATCGAGGCGCTCGCGGTCGAGGGGGCGCTCGGCCTCGCCTTCGCGATCCTCGTCATCCTCATCTTCCTCTGGTCGCTGCGCTCGACGATCGTCACCGCGGTCTCCATCCCCATCTCGGTGCTCATGACCTTCATCGGCATGTGGGGCGCCGGCTACTCCCTCAACGTGCTCACCCTGGGCGCCCTCACCATCTCGATCGGTCGCGTCGTCGACGACTCGATCGTCGTCATCGAGAACATCAAGCGGCACCTCGCCTTCCAGGCGTCGCGGTCGAAGGCGATCCTGGATGCGGTGCGCGAGGTCGCGGGCGCCATCACGGCGTCGACGGTCACCACGGTCATCGTCTTCCTCCCGCTCGCGTTCGTCAGCGACATCACCGGCGAGCTGTTCCGGCCGTTCGCGCTGACGGTGTCGATCGCGCTGCTCGCGTCGCTCGTCGTCTCGCTCACGATCGTGCCGGTGCTGGCGTCCTGGCTGCTCCGGCGGCCGCAGCACGCGGTCGCGGCGGAGGAGGCGGCCGCGGCGCAGGCCGCCGCTGCGGCGGATGCCCCGGCGCGGCCGACGCGACGCGCGCCCTTCTGGCGACGCCGCGCATCCGCCCCCGAGCGCAGCGCGCCGGTCGCGCAGCCCGCCCCGCCCGCGCCGATCGAGGAGGAGCGGCCCGACCGCCTGCGCCGCGGCTACCGGCCGATCCTGCTCGCGACGCTGCGGCGGCCCTGGCTCGTGCTCGTCGGCGCCGTGCTCGTGCTGGCCGCGAGCGGCGCGGCGCTGCCGTTCATGGCCACCAACTTCCTCGGCGACGACGGCCAGACGACCGTGCAGGTCTCGCAGGAGCTGGAGCCCGGCGCCTCGCTCGACGCGCAGCTCGCCGCCGCCGAGGCGCTCACCGCCGACCTCGAGGCCATCGACGGCGTCGAGACGGTCTCGGCGACCGTCTCGAGCGGCGCATCCTCGTTCGCGGCCTTCACGGGCGGCGGGGGCGGCGGCGCGATCTCGTACGGCGTGATCGCCGCGGAGGGCACCGACATGCCCGCGCTCCGCGAGCGCATCCGCGAGGCCGCCGACGCGGCCGACGGCGAGGTGACCGTGGGGCAGTCGGCGGGCCTCGGCGGCAGCGACATCGAGATCGAGGTGCAGGCGCCCACGCCCGACGCGCTCGAGGCGGCCACCGCATCCGTCGTCGACGCGGTCGGCGACGTCGACGGCGTCGCGCAGGTCACCGACTCGCTCGAGGGCGCGCAGCCGCTCGTGCAGGTCGCGGTCGACCGCGAGCTCGCCGCGAGCCTCGGGCTCAGCGAGGCCGCAGTCTCGGGCCTCGTCGCCCAGGCGATGCAGCCGACGCCGGCGGGCGAGATCCAGCTCGACGGCTCGCTCGTGCGCATCTGGCTCGACGCGATCGCGCCGGCCGCGACGCTCGAGGAGCTGCGCGAGCTCGAGCTGCCGACGCCGAACGGCCCGCTGCCGCTCGCCGACGTGGCCGAGGTCACGCAGATCGAGGGGCCGGTGTCGATCTCGACGAGCGACGGCAGCCGCACGGCGACCGTCACCGTCAGCCCCGACGCGGCCGACGTCGGCGGCGTCTCGGCCGGCGTGGGCGAGGCGCTCGCGGGGCTCGAGCTCGCCGACGGGGCCGAGGCCTCCGTGGGCGGCGTCGCCACCCAGATCACGGATGCGTTCACCCAGCTGGGCATCGCGGCGCTCATCGCGATCCTGCTCGTCTACGTCGTGATGGTCGCCACCTTCAAGAGCCTCCTGCAGCCGTTCCTGCTGCTCGTGTCGGTGCCGTTCGCCGCGACCGGCGCGATCGCGATGCAGCTCATCACCGGGGTGCCGCTCGGCGTCGCCTCGATGGTGGGCGTGCTCATGCTCGTGGGCATCGTGGTGACGAACGCGATCGTGCTCATCGACCTCGTCAACCAGTACCGCGACCGCGGGCTCGGCGTGCGCGAGGCGCTCGTCGAGGGCGCCGAGCGGCGACTCCGGCCCATCCTCATGACCGCGGCGGCGACGATCTTCGCGCTCGTGCCGATGGCGGCGGGCCTCACCGGGCAGGGCGGCTTCATCTCGCAGCCGCTCGCGATCGTCGTGATCGGCGGACTCATCTCGTCGACGCTGCTGACGCTCATCGTGCTGCCGGTGCTGTACCTGGTCGTCGAGGGTGCCATCGAGCGCCGTCGGGTGCGCCAGGGCACCGGCACGCGCGCCGAGCGCCGCGGCGAGCTCGAGGCGGCCAGCGTGCGCTGACCGGGTTCACAGCGCATGCGCGGTCGCGCGTTGGTTGAATGGGCGCGCCCGAGGCACCCGTGATCCCGAGGAGGATGCATGCCCAGCTTCCTCATCGTGCACTCCGTCATCCAGGACGGCAGGTTCGACGCCTACCGGCAGCCCCCGACCCTCGACATCGGCGGACTGCGCGCCCCGCTCGACTGGGGCGACATCACGCTGCACGTGCCGGCCGGCGACCTGCCGGTCACCGTCTACGTCGTCCGCACCGACGGGCAGATCGAGGGCGCCAAGATCACGGTGCGCGCGCCCGCGGGGACGGGCACCAGGCTCACCTTCATCCCGCCGCTGCAGCCCGGCGGCACCTCCCAGCTGCGCATCGACGGGCAGTGGGCGGCCGACTCGTCGATGCACTACTACGCGGCGCGCGACGCCCGCGTGCTCGCCGCGCCGACGCATCCGCTCCCGCCCGTCGGCGAGGGGCGCTCGCGCGCGGCCTCCGGCGTGCGGATCGTCGCGCCCGCTGCGGCGCCGCTCGCGCCGCCCGCGCAGGCCGTGGGCCCGACGCCCGGCTCCACGGCCTCGGTGCCGCCGTCGCCGTCGAGCTTCGGGCACGAGCAGGGCGCCCGCGTCGATCCCGTGCAGGCGAGCCCGGCGCACCCGGCGCCCGGGGCCGCCGGACCCGCGCAGCCCCAGCCGTCGTTCGGGCAGCGGCAGCCGCCCGCGATCCCGACGCCCGAGGAGTTCGACCGGCTCGAGCGCGAGGCGGGCGCCGCGCAGGCGCGCGCCTACGAGGCGTGGGCGGCGCAGCAGCGCGCGACGTCGCACGAGCAGCTCGCCCAGCACGACGGCGCGCCGCGGCCCATCGGGCTCGTTCCTGCGAACGCGGGGCAGGCGCAGCCGGCCTGGTACCCCGACCCCTTCCGGCGCGCGGAGCTGCGCTGGTTCGACGGCCAGCAGTGGACGTCGTCGGTCATGCGCGGCGGGGCCCGGGCGCACGACCTGCCCGGCTGAGCCCCCCGTGCCGATTGCCCCTGTCGCCCCGGCAGGGGATGCCGTAGTGTGGACAGGTCGGCTCGGGACAGGCGCGGTTGTGCGCGCCACATGGAGTGTCGCCGCGGCCGGAGTTCCCGCGAGCACCCTCGCGGACGAACCAGATGATCCCGCGATGAACTGCGGCTCTACCAGCGCAAGCCTTCGTCTTGCGCGCGATCACGAGACGAGCGATGGCACGTAACGACCAGCGTCCCCAGGGCGCCCACCGACCGAACGACCGCAGCGGCAGCCGCCCCGGCTCCCGCAGCCCCGGCCACCGCGGCCACCGCGAGGAGCAGCCCGGCAAGAACCGCTGGAGCCGCGACGACCGCGACCGCCGCGACCAGGGCGGCCAGCAGGGCGGCTCGCGCCGGCCCAACTGGACCCCGCCGGAGGAGCGCAAGCACGACGACCGTCGCGCCCCCGCGTTCCGCACCCGCGGCGGCCACCAGGGCGGCCGCGACCAGCAGCGCGACGACCGCCTCCACCGCGGCGAGCGCCCGCGCGGCTTCGACCGCGCCCGCGACGACCACCGCGGCCGCGGCACCGACGACCGCCGTGGCGGCGAGCGCCGCTTCGACCGGGACGACCGCCCGCAGCGGTCGTTCGGCGATCGGGATGCGCGTGGTGGTGACCGTCGCTTCGATCGGGATGACCGTCCGCAGCGGTCGTTCGGCGACCGCGATGCGCGCGGTGGTGACCGTCGCTTCGACCGGGATGACCGTCCGCAGCGGTCGTTCGGCGACCGGGATGCGCGTGGCGGCGACCGTCGCTTCGATCGGGATGACCGTCCGCAGCGGTCGTTCGGCGACCGGGATGCGCGTGGCGGCGACCGTCGTCCGCAGGGCGACCGCCGCGACGACCGCTTCGGCGACCGCCGCCGCGACGACCGTCCGCAGCGCTCGTTCGACGACCGCGGCAACCGGGGCGGCGGCGAGCGTCGCTTCGACCGCGATGAGCGCCCGCAGCGCCGCTTCGACCGCGACGAGCGACCGCAGCGCCGCTCCGACGACCGCACGGAGCGCCCGCAGCGCCGCTTCGACCGCGACGAGCGCCCGCAGCGCTCCGCCGGCGGCCGCGACAGCCGCGGCGGCGAGCGCCGCTTCGACGACCGCCCCCGGCGCGACAGCACCTACTACCCGGCCAAGGACGCGAACCCGTTCACGCCCAAGGAGGACGTCGTCCTCGAGCGCCTCGAGGCGCAGTCCACGAGCGCCGCGGACGTCGAGGGCATCAGCTTCGGCGACCTCGGCCTCGGCGACAGCATCTCCGCGGCGCTGGCCGCGATGGGCGCCGAGTCGCCCTTCCCGATCCAGGCCGCGACCATCCCCGACGTGATCGCCGGCCGCGACGTGCTCGGCCGCGGCCGCACCGGCTCCGGCAAGACGATCGCGTTCGGCGCGCCCATCGTCGAGCTGCTCACGCGCAACCGCCCCGACCGCCGCGAGATCGGCCGCGCCCCGCGCGCGCTGATCCTGGCGCCGACCCGCGAGCTCGCGCAGCAGATCAACCACGTGATCATGACCCTCGGCCGCTCGGTCGGCGTCTTCACGACCGTGATCGTCGGCGGCGTCAAGCAGGATCGCCAGGTCGAGGGGCTGCGTCGCGGCGTCGACATCGTCATCGGCACCCCCGGCCGCATCGAGGACCTCGTCGAGCAGCGCAAGCTGAACCTCGGCAGCGTCGAGATCGCGGTGGTCGACGAGGCCGACCACATGACCGAGCTCGGATTCCTCGAGCCCGTGCAGCGCATCCTGCGGCAGACCCGCCCCGGCAGCCAGAAGCTGCTCTTCTCGGCGACGCTCGACGCCGAGGTGCAGACGATCGTCAAGGAGTTCCTGCCCGAGCCCTCCGTGCACGAGGTCGCGGGCGAGGAGCAGTCGACGTCGACGATCGACCACCAGGTGCTCGTCGTCGACCGCTACGACAAGGACGCCGTGCTCGAGCAGATCGTGCGCAACCCCGGTCGCATCGTGGTCTTCACGCGCACCCGCGCCTACGCCGAGCGGCTCGCCGAGCAGTTCGACGACGCGGGCATCGCGGCGGTGAGCCTCCACGGCGACCTGACGCAGGCGAAGCGCAACCGCTCGCTCGACAAGGTCAAGCGCGGCAAGGTCGACGTGCTCGTCGCGACCGACGTCGCCGCGCGCGGCATCCACATCGACGACATCGCGCTCGTCGTGCAGGCCGACCCGCCGGACGAGTACAAGACCTACATGCACCGCTCGGGCCGCACCGGCCGCGCGGGCAACGACGGCCGCGTCGTCACCGTGATCGCTCCCGCGCGCCGCAAGCGCACCCAGCAGCTGCTGGACCGGGCCGAGATCGAGGCGCCGATGATCCCGGTCGTCCCCGGCGACGACCTGCTCGACACCCTCACGATGCCGCCGTCGTCCGGCCGCGCGGAGGCTGCCGAGGCGGTCCCCGCCTCGTAGCGGCTCGCGCACGACGCACGCCCGCAGCGCCCGCAGACGGCCCGGATCCCCGCGATCCGGGCCGTCTGCCGCATCCGCGCCCCGTCGGGCTTGCGCTGTGCGGCCGCTGGCGTAGCGTGAGGGCATGCGCGTCGTGGTCGTCGGTGGTTCGGGGAATGCGGGCTCGGCGATCGTGCGGGCGCTCGGCAGGCGCGGTGCCCAGGCGGTGCCGATGTCGCGCTCCGGCAAGGCGATCGCGGGAGCGCCCGGCGTCAAGGCCGACATCGTCACGGGCGAGGGGCTCGACGAGGCGCTCGCGGGCGCCGACGTGGTCGTCGACGCCGCGAACTCGCGCAACCCGCTCGACCTGAAGCCCTTCGCGATCGGCGCGCGCAACCTCGTCGCGGCGGCCGAGCGCGCCGGCGTGCGGCGCGCGGTGGTGCTCTCGATCATCGGCGTCGACCGCTCGAAGCTGTCGTACCACCGCCGCAAGCGCGAGCAGGAGCTCACCTACCTCGGCTCGTCGCTCGACGTGACCATCGTGCGCGCCGCGCAGTTCCACGAGTGGTCGGTCGACTTCTTCGAGGCGGGCTCGGCGCTCGGCGCGATCCCGGTGGTGCTCGGCGGCCGCCTGCAGCCGGTGGCGGTGAGCGAGGTCGCCGACCTCGTCGCCGACGAGGCGCTCGAGCCCTCGGGCGAGCGGATGCTCGAGATCGCGGGGCCGCAGGTGCGGGTCTCGCGCGACCTGGCGAGGGCCTGGCAGGCGGCGACGGGCGCGCGCGGCCTGATCGTCAACGGCCCCTTCCCGCCGTCGATGGTCGACTACCTGCGCTCGGGCGCCAACCTCTCGGAGCAGCGCAAGGGCACCGTCACCTTCGAGGAGTGGCTCGCGCGCCGCCGCTGATCCCCAGCATCCCGCCCGCGTCGGGCGCGCGTGGGCGGTCGCACCTAGGGTGGATGCGTGACGGCCGCGAAGGGGGACGCGTGACGGACGCGACGCACGACGGCTGGGCCCCGCCCAGCGACGACGACGCACCCGAGCCCTGGGACTCGTGGGGCGAGCCCGACGACGGCTGGGTGCCGCCGTCGGACGACGACGCACCCTCGAGCGGGCCCGGCGGCACGCGCACCGCGGTGCGCCGCGCTCCCGCGCCGGCGCGCGCGCCCGGCGTCGCCGCGACCGCGAAGGCCGCCACCCCGCTCGAGGCGCTCACGCGCGTGTGGGGCTACGACGCGTTCCGCGGGCAGCAGGCCGAGGTCATCGACGAGGTCGTCGCCGGCCGCGACGTGGTCGTGCTCATGCCCACGGGCGGCGGCAAGAGCCTCTGCTACCAGATCCCCTCGCTCGTGCGCGAGGGCACCGGTGTCGTCATCAGCCCGCTCATCGCCCTCATGCACGACCAGGTCGACGCGCTCGAGCAGCTGGGCGTGCGAGCCGCGTTCCTCAACTCCACGCAGTCGATCGACGAGCGGCGCGACGTCGAGCGGCGGCTGCTCGCGGGCGAGCTCGACATGCTCTACCTCGCGCCCGAGCGGCTGCCGGTGGCGCAGAGCCTGCTCGACGCGGCCCCCATCGCGCTCTTCGCGATCGACGAGGCCCACTGCGTCAGCCAGTGGGGCCACGACTTCCGGCCCGACTACCTGCAGCTGTCGGTGCTCGGCGAGCGCTGGCCCGACGTGCCGCGCGTCGCGCTCACCGCGACGGCCACCGCCGAGACGCGCGCCGAGATCGTCGAGCGGCTCGGGCTGCGCGACGCGCGCGTGTTCGTCTCGAGCTTCGACCGGCCCAACATCCAGTACCGCATCGCCCCCAAGCAGGACGCCAAGGCGCAACTGCTGCGCATCATCCGCGACGAGCACCCGGGCGCCGCCGGCATCGTCTACTGCCTCTCCCGCAAGTCGGTCGAGGGCACGGCCGAGTGGCTGCGCGCGCAGGGCGTCGACGCGCTGCCGTACCACGCGGGCCTCGACGGCGCCGTGCGCGCCCGCAACCAGCAGCGCTTCCTGCGCGACGACGGCGTGGTGATGGTCGCGACCATCGCCTTCGGCATGGGCATCGACAAGCCCGACGTGCGCTTCGTCGCCCACCTCGACCTGCCCAAGTCGGTCGAGGGCTACTACCAGGAGACCGGCCGTGCCGGCCGCGACGGGGAGCCGTCGACCGCGTGGCTCGCCTACGGGCTCCAGGACGTCGTGCAGCAGCGCCGCATGATCGCCGACGGCGACGGCGACGCCCAGCGCAAGCGCAACCAGACGCTGCACCTCGACGCGATGCTCGCGCTCTGCGAGACGGTCGAGTGCCGCCGCCAGCAGCTGCTCGGCTACTTCGGCGAGCCGAGCGAGCCGTGCGGCAACTGCGACACGTGCCTCACCCCGCCCGACTCCTACGACGGCACCGTGCCGGCCCAGAAGTTGCTCTCGACCGTCGTGCGGCTGCAGCGCGAGCGCCGGCAGTCGTTCGGCGCCGGCCACCTGGTCGACATCCTCGTCGGGGCCGAGACCGAGCGCATCCGCCGCCTCGGGCACGACCAGCTCGCCACCTACGGCATCGGCGGCGACCTGCCGGCGACGCAGTGGCGCGGCATCGTGCGGCAGCTGCTCGCGCAGGGCCTGCTGCAGGTGCAGGGGGAGTACGGCGTGCTGGCGCTCACGGATGCGTCGGCGGCGGTGCTCGCGGGCGACCGGCAGGTGCGCCTGCGGCACGAGGCGAAGGCGCCCCCGAAGGCGGCCAGGCGCTCGGCCAGCACCGCGCAGCTCGACGACGCCGACCAGGGCCGCTTCCAGGCGCTGCGCGCCTGGCGCGCGACGACGGCGAAGGAGCAGGCGGTGCCCGCCTACGTCGTCTTCAACGACCGCACGCTCGCGGCCATCGCCGAGCGGCGCCCGACGAGCCTCGTCGAGCTGTCGACCGTCTCGGGCGTGGGCGAGTCGAAGCTCGAGCGCTACGGCGAGGCCGTGCTCGAGGTGCTGGCGGCGGCATGAGCGAGCGGGTGCGGCTCGACGTCTGGATCTGGGCGGTGCGGCTCGTCAAGACGCGCGCGGCAGCGACCGCGGCCTGCCGCGGCGGGCACGTGAAGCTCAACGGCCAGGCCGCGAAGGCGGCGCAGCCCGTGCGGATCGGCGACGAGGTGCGGGTGCGCATCTCGGGCTTCGACCGCGTGGTCGGCGTGCAGCAGCTGCTGTCGAAGCGCGTGAGCGCGCCCCTCGCCGCCGCCGCGATCGACGACCGATCGCCCGAGCGGCCCACGGCGATCGACGCGGCGCAGGTGCCGCGCCGCGCGAAGGGCGCGGGGCGGCCGTCGAGCCGCGAGCGCCGCGAGATCGATCGGCTGCGGGGCCGCGAGGGCTGAGGGCTACGTCGTGACGACGAGTCCCATGACGAGCCACAGGAGCGCCGGCACCGTCAGCGAGGTGCCCAGCACGAGCGCGGTGACGCCGAAGGCGAGCAGCGGCCGCGACGACGAGTCGTCCCGGCGCCGCGAGCCGCGCACGAGCAGGAGCGCGCCGACGACGAGCAGCAGCACGCCGGCGATGATGCTGAGCACGGCGAGCGGGGTGAAGGTCATCAGCGACATGGCGCGAGCGTAGCCCGCGGGGGCGGCGGAGCCCGCGCCGACCGCCGTGCGGCGCCCGGCCCGGCCCGCGCATCCCGCTTCGATACCCTGGAGCACGTGCCCAGAACCGACATCTCGCCCCTGATCGCCCGCTCCTGGCTGCTCGTGCCCGCCTCGAAGCCCGAGCTCTTCGAGATCGCGCAGGCGAGCGACGCCGACGCGATCATCATCGACATCGAGGACGCGGTGGCGGCCAAGGACAAGGCGCAGGCCCGCGCCGACACCGTCGAGTGGCTGTCGACCGGCCACCGCGCGTGGGTGCGCATCAATGATGCCGCGAGCGAGTTCTGGAGCACCGACTGCGCAGCGCTCAAGGACGTCGAGGGCCTCGAGGGCATCATGCTCGCGAAGACCGAGTCGGCGAGCCACGTCGACGACACCGCCGACCGCCTGCCCGAGGGCACGCGCATCCTCGCGCTCGTCGAGACGGCCCGCGGCGTGCTGCACGTCGAGCGCATCGCGAACGCGCCCGCGACCTTCCGCCTCGCGTTCGGCACCGGCGACTTCAAGCGCGACACCGCCACCGGAGACGACCCGATCGCGCTCGCCTACGCGCGCTCGCAGCTCGTGATCGCCTCGCGCGCGGCCCGTCTGCCGGCGCCCATCGACGGCCCGACCCTGTCGACGGATGCGCTGGCCGACGGCACGAGGCTCGCGAAGGAGATGGGCATGTCGGGCAAGCTCTGCCTCACGCACACGCAGGCCGCCGCCATCAACGCGGGCCTCGCCCCGAGCCCGGAGGACGTGGCGTGGGCGCACGGGTTCGTGCGCGCGTTCGAGGAGTCGGGCGGGAAGATCACCGACGGGAGCGACCTGCCGCGGCTCGCGCGCGCCCAGAAGATCCAGGCGCAGGCGCGCGACTTCGGCATCGAGGCCGAGGCGACCGCACTGGAGCAGCTGAACTACTGAGCGGCGCACGCCGAGCACGGCAGAGGGCGGGGCGCCGAAGCGCCCCGCCCTCTGCGGTTCGAGCCGGTCGGCTCAGCGGAATGTGTCCTTGACGTCGTCGCCGGCGTCCTTCACGTGCTCGCCCGCCTGCTTGGCGTTCGCGACGTTCTGGTCGTGCTGACCCTGCGCCTCGAGGCGCTCGTTGTCGGTCGCGTCGCCGATGCCCTCCTTGGCGTTGCCGACTGCTTCCTTGGCTGCGTTCGAGATCTTGTCGTCGAGACCCATCTCAACCTCCTTGATCGGTGGGAGTCCGCCCGGTCTGAGCGGCTCCGGGGTACAACGTAGGCGGCGAGCCTGGGAGCCTGCTCAGGATGCGTCGGGCCGGGCCTCGCGCCCGGCGGCCGCCGGCCGCACGACGGGGATCGACGACGTCGTCACGGGAGGGGCGACGGATCCGGGGGCCGACGCATCCGCCTCGAGCTGTGCCTGGGCGGCGCGCTCGGCCATGGCCTCCTCCATCGCCGACTTCTGGCGCAGCGGCGGCGCCTTGAAGAAGAACGACAGCACGAGCGCCACCCCGACGACGGCGAGCGCCACCCAGAAGGGCCCGCTCGTGGCGTTGGAGAAGCCGTCGAGGAACGGCGCGGCGAGCCGCGGGTCGGCGGTGTTGAGGAACGAGGAGTCCTCGTTGAGCGCGCCGCCGATGCGCTCGGGGTGCTGCAGCACGTCGAGGATGCGCTCGTTGCCCGGGTCGGCGAGCACCGCGGGATCCTGCATCGCCGCGGCCAGGTCGGTGCGGAGGTCCTGGCGGCCGAACGCGGTCTGCAGCGTCTCGGGCAGGCGCGCGAACAGCATCGAGAAGACCACCGCGACGCCGGCCGTGCCGCCGAGCTGGCGGAAGAACGTGGCGGCGCTCGTCGCGACGCCCATGTCCTTCGGCTGCACGGCGTTCTGGCTCGCGATCGTGAGCGTCTGCATGAGCTGCCCGAGGCCGAGGCCCAGCAGCAGCTGGCCGAGCAGCAGCACCCACAGCGGGCTGTCGAAGCGCAGCGTGACGAGCACGCCGTAGGCGACGGCCATGATCGCGAGCCCCGCGACCGGGAAGAAGCGGTAGCGGCCCGTGCGGGCGACGATCTGCCCGGAGGCGATCGACGCGATCATGAGGCCCAGGATCATCGGGAGCGTGGCGAGGCCCGCCTCGGTCGGGTTCATGCCGTGCACGATCTGCAGCACGAACGGGATCATCATCATGCCCGCGAACATGCCGAAGCCGGTGAAGACGCCGAGCACGGTCGCCATCGAGAAGGTGCTGCTGCCGAACAGGTGCAGCGGGATGAGCGCGGCATCGCCCATGCGGCGCTCGACGGCGATGAACGCCACGATGCCGAGCACGCCGACGACGTAGCAGGCGATGGCGGCGGGCGACGCCCATCCCCACTCCCGGCCCTGCTCGGCCACGAGCAGCAGCGGCACGACGCCGATGGCGAGCAGCGCCGCGCCCCACCAGTCGATGCGCACGCGCTCGTGGTGGGCGGGCAGGTGCAGGAATCGCCAGACCATCGTGAGCGCGGCGACGCCGATCGGCAGGTTGACGAGGAACACCCAGCGCCAGCCCTCGAGGAAGAGGATGCGGTCGGCGCCGGCGAGCACGCCGCCGATGAGCGGCCCGAGGATCGACGAGACGCCGAAGACGGCGAGGAAGTAGCCCTGGTACTTGGCGCGCTCGCGGGGGCTCAGCACGTCGGCCATGATCGTGAGCGGCAGCGACATGAGGCCGCCGGCGCCGAGGCCCTGGATCGCGCGGAACGCCGCGAGCTGGATCATGTCCTGCGCGAACGACGACAGGATCGAGCCGAGCAGGAACAGCACGATCGCGATGAGGAAGAGCGGCCTGCGGCCGAAGATGTCGCTGAGCTTGCCGTAGATGGGCGTGACGATCGTCGAGACGATGAGGAACGCGGTCACGACCCACACCTGCAGGTCGAGGCCCTGCAGGTCGTCGGCGATCGTGCGCATCGAGGTGCCGACGACGGTCTGCGAGAGCGACGACAGGAACATCGCGATCATGAGGCCGGCCAGCACGAGCATGATCTGGCGGTGGGTCATCAGGGGTGCGTCGGGCGCGTCGGCGCCCTCGACGGAGCGCGACTCGCGCTGCGACATGGGGGTCCTGCTCTCAAGGATTCGCGTGTGGGGAAGATCGTTAGTCTAGCGAATGGTCTGCGTGGGCGCCAGCCCGGCGCCACGGATGGCACGATGGATGCGTGCGGCGAGCGAGCGTGGTGGTGGCGGTGACGGCGGCGCTGGTCCTGACCGGCTGCGCCGAGCCGGCCGACCCGGCACCGACGGCCTCGGCGCCCGCCTCGCCGAGCGCATCCGTCGCCGCGACGCCGACGCCGACGCCGACGCCGACGCCCTCGCCGAGCCCGAGCGTCCCGCCGACGCCGGAGCCCGCGCCGACCGTGACGCCGAGCCCCTCGGCGACGCAGGAGCCGCCGCCGCCCCAGGCCGACGGGAGCGCGTCGAGCCTGCAGGTGCTCGTCAACAAGCGGCGGCCACTCCAGCCGCAGGACTACGTGCCGGAGGTCGTCGCGGTCTCGATCTCGCGCGACGTCGACGGCGGCGGCGAGTGGGTGCGGCCCGAGGTCGACGCGGCCCTGCGCGAGCTCGACGCCGCGATGCGCGTCGAGCTGGGGGAGGGGCTGCACGTCTTCTCGTCGTACCGCAGCTTCGCGCGCCAGACCGAGCTCTACAACGGCTACGTCGCGAGCAGCGGGCAGGCCGCCGCCGACCGCACGAGCGCCCGGCCGGGCCACAGCGAGCACCAGACGGGCCTGGCCGTCGACGTCGTCGGCACGAGCGGCCAGTGCCGGCTCGACGTCTGCTTCGGCGGCACCGCCGCGGGCCGCTGGGTCGCCGCGGAGTCGTGGCGGTTCGGGTTCGTCGTGCGCTACCCCGACGGGCTGCAGGGCATCACGGGCTACCACTACGAGCCCTGGCACCTGCGCTACGTCGGCACCGACGTGTCGGTCGCGATGCACGAGCAGGGCACCCGCACGCTCGAGGAGCACTTCGGTGCCGGCAGCGCGCCGGACTACGGATGACGGGCATGCGGGCGGCTCGCAGGGTCGCGACGTAGCCTGCCTCCATGGCGAAGGCAGGACGCAGCATCGGCCGCAGCGGCGGCGGCGGAGGGTTCGGCGGCGGGTCGCGCAGCTTCTTCGGGGGCGGGTCGCGCTCGGGCGGCGGCGGCTCGTTCGGCGGCGGCTCCTGGGGGCGATCGTCGAGCTCGCGCTCGCGGAGCTCGTGGAACTGGAGCCCCTCGACGGGCGGCTCCTCGCGCCCGCACCGCGGCAGCGGCGGCGAGGCGCCGAGCGCCGTCTCGTGGGTGCTGATCATCGTCATCCTCGCGATCGCGCTCTTCCTCACCTACGGCGTCGGCTGACGCGAGCCGGATGCGCCGACGCGTAGCCTGAGCGCATGACGACGGCGCGCACGCGGCTCCCGAGGCCGCTCCTCGCGGTGGCCGCTGCGACCGCGCTGCTGCTCTCCGGCTGCCAGGGCGCGTTCCAGCCCGCCACAGCCGACCCCGGTGCGACCGCGACCGACCCCGCGGCCCAGCCCGAGGCATCCGCCACCCCGACGCCCACGCCCGAGTCCGCCACCGTCTCGGTGTCGGCGATGGGCGACATGCTGCCGCACGACTCGGTGACCGCCGACGCCCTGCAGCCCGACGGCACCTACGACTACGGCCAGTTCTTCGACGCGGCGCGGCCGATCTGGGCCGACAGCGACCTCGTCTACTGCAACCAGGAGGCGCCGTCAGCGGGCGTCGAGCTGGGGCTCACCTACTACCCGGCGTTCAACGCGCCGCGCGAGTTCGCCGAAGGCATCGCCGACGCCGGCTGCAACGTGATCGGCTTCGGCAACAACCACACCTTCGACCGCGGCCAGGAGGGCGTCGACCGCACGCGCGCCGTGTGGGACGAGCTCGACCCGCTGCTCTTCGCGGGCGGCTTCCGGAGCCCCGAGGAGCAGGCGGAGGTGCCCGTCACCGAGGTCGACGGGCTCGCGGTCGCGTTCCTGAGCTTCGTCGACCTGTCGAACACGCCCACGAACGACCACGTCGTCACCTGGCTCGACGACCCGCTCGTCGAGCAGCAGCTCGCCGAGGCCGAGGAGGTCGCCGACGCGACGATGGTCGCGGTGCACTGGGGCAACGAGTACTCGGCGGTCGTCAGCGACCGCCAGCGCGAGCAGGCGCAGCGGCTCGCCGACCTCGGTGCCGACGTGATCCTCGGCACCCACCCGCACGTGCTGCAGGAGGCCGAGTGGATCGAGCGCGCCGACGGCACCCGCGCGTTCGTGTACTACTCGCTCGGCAACGCGCTCTCGACGCAGATGGCCGTGCCGCGCGTCGTGAGCGCGGTCGCGCAGTTCGACCTCGTCGGGGAGCCCGGCGGCCCGGTCGAGGTGGTCGACCCGGCTGCGGTGCCGCTCTACATGCACTTCGACCTGACGCCCGCGCAGTTCCAGTCGGGCGCGTGGGTCAACCGGCGCAACCTGCAGCTGCACCCGCTCGTCGACGCGGCGGAGCCCATCACGCGCTCGGCGTGGCGCAACGAGCTGACGGTCGAGTCGGGCGTGCAGCTCGTGACGGATGTGCTCGGTCCAGACGTGCGCATCGTGACGGAGTCGTTCGCGCCCTGACCCGGCCCGCAGGTCGCCGCTCCGCTCGTCGAGCAGGCCGCGCAGCGGTCGTATCGAGACGACGACCGCTCGGACGGCGGTCCAGATCTCGATACGCGCTTCGCGCTACTCGATCAGCGAGTGGGGTCCGCTATCCAGCGAGGGCCGCGTCGACGATCTGCTTCGCCTCCGCCTGCACCTGCCGCAGGTGCTCCTCGCCCGCGAACGACTCGGCGTAGATCTTGTACACATCCTCGGTGCCCGACGGGCGGGCGGCGAACCAGGCGCGCTCGGTGACGACCTTCAGGCCGCCGATCGCGGCGCCGTTGCCGGGCGCCTCGGTGAGCTTCGCGACGATCGGGTCGCCGGCGAGCTCGGTCGCCGCGACCGCGTCGCCCGTGAGTTTCCCCAGCCGAGCCTTCTGCTCGCGCGACGCCGGCGCATCCACCCGCTCGTACACCGGCGCGCCGAAGCGCTCGGTCAGCTCGCCGTAGAGCTGCGACGGCGACTTGCCGGTCACCGCGCGGATCTCGGACGCGAGCAGGCACAGCAGGATGCCGTCCTTGTCGGTCGTCCAGACGGTGCCGTCCATCTGCAGGAACGAAGCGCCCGCGCTCTCCTCGCCGCCGAAGCCGACGGAGCCGTCGACGAGCCCCGGCACGAACCACTTGAACCCGACGGGCACCTCCCACAGCCGTCGCCCGAGCGACTCGGCCACCCGGTCGATCATCGACGAGGAGACGAGCGTCTTGCCGATCGCGGCGTCGGCGCGCCAGTGCGGCCGGTGCGCGTAGAGGTACTCGATCGCGACGGCGAGGAAGTGGTTGGGGTTCATGAGCCCGCCGTCGGGCGTGACGATGCCGTGCCGGTCGGCGTCGGCGTCGTTGCCGGTGAGGATGTCGAACTCCTCGCGCCGCGCGAGCACCGACGCCATCGCGCTCGGGCTCGAGCAGTCCATGCGGATCTTCTCGTCCCAGTCGAGCGTCATGAACGACCACGTCGGGTCGACGGCCGGGTTCGTCACCGTCAGGTCGATGCCGTAGCGCTCGGCGATGGCGCCGTAGTAGTCGACCGCCGCGCCGCCGAGCGGGTCGGCACCGATGTGGAGGCCCGCGGCCGTGATCGCCTCGAAGTCGATGACCCGGCCGAGCGCCGAGACGTACTCCTCGCGGAAGTCGTAGAGCTCGACGCGGTGGTCGCTGCCGCCGGTCACCTCGACGCGCTGCACGCCCTCGAGGCCGGCGGCGATGAGCTCGTTGGCGCGCTTCGCGATCCACCCGGTCGCGTCGGAGTCGGCCGGGCCGCCGTGCGGCGGGTTGTACTTGAAGCCGCCGTCGCGCGGCGGGTTGTGCGACGGGGTCACGACGATGCCGTCTGCGCGGTCGTCGTCGGATGCCTCGGCGTTGTAGGCGAGGATCGCGCGCGAGACCGCCGGGGTCGGCGTGACCGAGCCGCGCGCATCCGCCATCACCCGCACGCCGTTGGCGACGAGCACCTCGAGCGCGGAGCGCTCCGCCGGCAGCGACAGCGCGTGCGTGTCGCGGCCGATGAAGAGCGGCCCGGTGATGCCCTGGCTCGCGCGGTACTCGCAGATCGCCTGGGTGATCGCGAGGATGTGCGCCTCGTTGAAGGCGGTGTCTAGGGCGCTGCCGCGGTGGCCGCTCGTGCCGAACGCGACGGCCTGGTCGGGGTTCGTCACGTCGGGCGTCAGCTCGTAGTACGCGCGCTCGAGGGCGGCGACATCGATGAGGTCGTGGGGCTGGGCGACGGTGCCGGCTCTGCTCATGGCACCATCCAAGCACCGCGCGCCTGAGCCAGGGCGGCAGGATGTCACCCGTTGTCGCAGCCCGGTGCCGGTGCCACACTGTGGCCGTGGACGACCGGGCGAGGGCTCTGGACGCCGCGCACCGCAGCGCGACGGCATTCCTCGGCACGCTCGACGAGCGGCCGGTGTGGCCGCGCGCGAGCCTCGACGAGATGCTCGAGGTCTTCGGCGGCGCGCTGCCGGAGGAGGGCGCCGACCCGGCGGCGGTCGTGGAGGAGCTCGCGCGCGGCGCCGACGCGGGCCTGGCCGGCATCCCCGGCCCCCGCTTCTTCGGCTTCGTGATCGGCGGCACGCTGCCGGCGGCGCTCGCGGCCGACTGGCTCGTGTCGGCGTGGGACCAGAACTCCGGCTCGGCGATGCTGACCCCGGCGACGGTGGCGCTCGAGCGGGTCGCGGGGCAGTGGATGCTCGACCTCTTCGGCCTGCCGGCCACGGCGAGCGTCGGCTTCGTCACGGGCGGCCAGGTCGCCAACTTCACGTGCCTCGCCGCCGCCCGCAACGCCGTGCTCGCGCGGGCGGGCTGGGACCTGGCCGACCTCGGGCTGCACGGCGCCCCCGCGATCCGCCTCGTCGTCGGCGCCGACCGCCACGGCTCGATCGACCGCGCGGTGCGCTTCCTGGGCATCGGGCGCAGCGAGATCGTCGTCGTCGACGCCGACGAGGAGGGGCGGATGCGCCCGGACGCCCTCGAGCGCACGCTCGAGCACGGCGAGGGGCCGCTCATCGTCTGCCTGCAGGCGGGCGAGGTGCACACGGGCGCGTTCGACGACTTCGCCGCGCTCATCCCGATCGCGCACCGCAACGCGGCGTGGGTGCACGTCGACGGCGCCTTCGGGCTGTGGGCGGCGGCGAGCCCAGCGCTGCGGCACCTCACCGAGGGCATGGCGCAGGCCGACTCGTGGGCGACCGACGCGCACAAGACGCTCAACGTGCCGTACGACTGCGGCATGGCGATCGTGCGCGACCCGGCCGACTCGATCGCCGCCTTTCGCACCGGCGGCGACTACCTCGTCTACACCGGCCTCGATCCGTGGGACGTGACGCCCGAGCTCTCGCGCCGCGCACGCGGCGTGCCCGCCTGGGCGGCGCTGCGCAGCCTCGGCCGCACCGGCGTCGCGGCCCTCGTCGACCGTCTGCGCGCGAACGCGCTCGCGATGGCCGAGGGGCTCGGCGCGATCGACGGCGTCGAGGTGGTGGCCGAGGTGCCGTACACGCAGGTCATGTTCCGGATGGGCTCCGACGAGGCGACACGGGCGCTCGGCGCCGCGATCCTCGCCGAGGGCACCGCGGTCGTGACGGGCGCCGAGTGGCGCGGCCGCGCGGCGCTGCGCTGCTCGATGTCGTCGTGGGCGACGCAGCCGAGCGACGTCGAGCGCACGCTCGCCGCGATCCGCGCCCTCGCCGCCGCCTGACGTCGCGCCGCCGCAACCTAGGCTGGAGCCATGACCCAGCCCCGCGTCGTCACGTTCCTCGGCCCCCGCGGCACGTTCACCGAGGCGGCGCTCGAGCAGGTCCCCGGCCTCGAGGACGCCGAGCGGGTGCCGGTCGCGAACGTCGCCGAGGCGCTCGCGGCGGTCTCCGACGGCCGCTCCGACGCGGCGATGATCGCGATCGAGAACTCGATCGAGGGCGGCGTCACCGCCGCCCAGGACGCGCTCGCCGCGACCCCCGGCATCCGCATCCTCTCCGAGCACGTCGTGAGCGTGAACTTCTCGCTCGTCGCCCCCGCGGGCACGCGGCTCGACGACATCCGCGTCATCGCCGCCCACCCGGTCGCGTGGGCGCAGTGCGCCGGCTGGCTGCAGCGCGAGCTGCCCGGTCGCGCGCACCTGCCCGCCGCCTCCAACGTGACCGCGGCCGCCGACCTCGGCAGCGGCACCGCGCAGGCGGCGCTCTCGACGCCGACGATCGGCCACTGGGTCGACGGGCTCGACGTGCTCGCCGACCGGATCGGCGACAACCCGGATGCGGTGACGCGCTTCCTGTTCGTCGGCCGCGCGGGCGCGCCCGGCAAGCCGACCGGCTCCGACAAGACGAGCCTCGTGGTCGAGCTGCCGAGCGACGAGCCGGGCATGCTGCTCGACATGCTCGAGCAGTTCGCCACCCGCGGGGTCAACCTCTCGCTCATCCAGTCGCGGCCCATCGGCGACCGGCTCGGGCGCTACCGCTTCGTGATGGACGCCGACGGCCACATCCGCGACGAGCGGGTGGCGGATGCGCTGCTCGGCCTCAAGCGCTTCAGCCCGTCGGTGACGTTCCTGGGCTCGTACCCGCGGGCCGACGGCCAGCGGATCGAGGTCGAGCACCGCTACTCGAACGCGTCGTTCGAGGACGCGCGCGACTGGTTGCGGGGGCTGCTCGCGGGGGAGCCGGACGCCTGATCGCTCGGCTCTGTTACGCGATATGACGATAGGAGCCATAAGCCTGCGTTAGATTGATCGGCGGCCCACCGCCCCCGATCAGGAAAGACAGGCTCACCGTGATCCTCACCGGTCTCGCGCTCGGCGCACTCCTCGGCTTCGCCCTGCAGCGGGGGAGGTTCTGCGTCACCGGCGCCTTCCGCGACGTGTGGCTCGCGCGGCAGTCGCGCTGGCTCACCGCCTTCTTCGTCACCATCGCCGTGCAGGCGGTCGGCGCCTTCGCGCTCGATGCCGCGGGCGTCATCGAGCTCGGCGGCGGCGCCTTCCCCTGGCTCGCGGCAATCCTCGGCGGGCTCGTGTTCGGCTTCGCGATCGTCTACGCCGGCGGCTGCGCCACCGGCACCTACTACCGGGCCGGCGAGGGCCTCATCGGCTCGTGGATCGCGCTCGGCGGGTACGCGCTCGCGGCGGCCATCATGAAGCACGGGCCCGGCGCACCCGTCGTCGAGGCGCTGCGCGGCGTCTCGGCGCCCGTGGGCACCGTGCACGAGCTGCTCGGCGTCAGCCCGTGGATCCTCGTCGCCCTGCTGGTCGCCGGCACAGCCGCCGCGGTCTGGCACCACCTCCGCAAGGACGCCGCCCGGCCGAAGCCGGTGCAGCTGCCGGCGCGGCGCACGGGCCTCGCGCGCATCCTCTTCGAGCGGCCCTGGAACGCGTTCGCCACGGCGCTCGTGATCGGCCTCATCGGCATCGCCGCGTTCCCGCTCTCGTGGGCGACCGGCCGCGAGTCGGGCCTCGGCATCACCACCCCGAGCGCCGACATCGTCGCCTTCCTCGTCACGGGCGACGTCGAGCTCGTCGACTGGGGCGTGATGCTCGTGCTCGGCATCCTGCTCGGCTCGTTCATCGCCGCGAAGGGCTCGGGCGAGTTCCGCGTGCGGGTGCCCGACGCCCAGACGGTGCTGCGCTCCACCGGCGGCGGGCTGCTCATGGGCGTCGGCGCCGCGATCGCGGGCGGCTGCACCATCGGCAACGCCATGGTGGGCTCCGCCACCTTCACGCTGCAGGGCTGGGTCTCGTTCGCGGCCATGCTCCTCGGCACGGGCATCGCCGTACGCTTCGTGTTCGGTGCCCGGCGCGCCGACCGCACGGTCGCGGCGCCGACGCCCGTCGGCGTCTGACGCCCACCGCATCCCGCGACCATCCGCATCGATCGACCATCCGCGTCGATCGACCGCTCATCGACCGACCATCAGGAGGAACCATGACCGTCCACGTGCTCGAGACCGAGGGCCAGGTGTGCCCGTTCCCGCTCGTCGAGGCGAAGCGCGCCATCGCGGGCATCGCATCCGGCGACGAGCTGCGCATCGACTTCGACTGCACCCAGGCGACGGACTCGCTGCCGCGCTGGGCGGCCGACGAGGGCTATCCCGTGACGGCCTTCGAGCGCACCGGCGACGCGAGCTGGACCATCACGGTGCAGAAGCCCTAGACCGCGACGCCCTCGTGCGAGCGGCGGTGCGGCACGCGCACCACGAGCGCGTCCTCGCGGACGCCGGCGCGCAACGCGATCGCGTCGCCGACCACATCGCCGTCGACCTGCACGGCGCGCGGCTCCTCGAGCCGCGCGTGCGTCTCCTTCGCCTGGCCGTAGCCGAGCGCGGCGCCGGTGCGCTGGCGCCCGAGGTGCCCGGTGCGGCGCAGCAGCTTCGTGACGAGCAGGTTGTTGCGGGCGACGTAGCCGGCGACCTGCAGCCAGCCGCGCGCGCCCTGCGGGCGGATGAGCGCGATGTCGAGCATGCCGTCGTCGACGACCGCGTCGGGCAGCACCACGATGCCGTTCGTCACCGTGCCGCAGTTGCCGATCAGCATCGTGTTGACGGTCGAGCGGGTCGTGCGGCCGCCGTCGAGGCGCACCTGCACGCGCACCTTGTCGAGCCCCGAGATCACGCGACCCGCGGCGTCGACGTAGGCGAGCCATCCGACCTTCTTCTTCAGCTCCTCGTCGGTCTTCTCGATCATCTCGGCGTCGAGGCCGAAGCCGACCATCACCGCGAACGCGTGCTTCGAGCGGGTGCCGTCGGGCGCCTCGATCTCGAGCTCGCCGAGGTCGATCTCGCGCTCGTCGCCCTCGAAGGCGTTGACGACCGCGTTCTTCAGGCTCGTCACGTCGATGCCGAGGTTGCGGGCCAGCAGGTTGCCGGTGCCGGCCGGGATGATCGCGAGCGGCACGTGCGCGCTCGTCACCGCGTCGGCCGCGACCCGCACCGTGCCGTCGCCGCCGGCGACGAGCAGCAGGTCGACGCCCGCGTCGAGGGCCGACCGCACGGCGGCCTCGCCGGCGTCGTCGGCGGAGGTCTCGAACCAGACGGGCTCCGACCACTCGAGCGGCTGCGCCGACTCGACCTGGACCGCGAGCTCGTCGCGGTCGATCTTGATGGGGTTGTAGACGATCCCTGCGCGCATGCTCGAACAGTACCCCGCGGATGCTGGGCCGCAGCAGTCGGGGCGTTCACCTGCCGCTCGTAGACTTGGGGCGTGATCGATCCCCAGCTGCTGCGCGAGCAGCCCGACCTCGTCAAGGCCAGCCAGGAGCGCCGCGGCGACCCGGTGTCGTACGTCGACGAGGCGCTCGAGGCCGAGCGCGCCCGCCGCGCCGCCATCACCGAGTTCGAGCGGCAGCGCGCCGAGCAGAATGCGCACGGCAAGCTCGTCGGCGCCGCCGCCAAGGAGGACCGGCCGGCGCTCATCGAGCAGGGCAAGGCGCTCGCCGCGGGCGTCAAGGAGGCGCAGGCGCGCGTCACCGAGGCTGAGGCGGCCTTCGACGCCGCCGTGTCTCGGCTCGGGAACCTGGTGCACCCCGACGTGCCCGCCGGCGAGGAGGCCAACTTCGTCACGCTCTCGACGCACGGCGAGGAGCGCGCGTTCGACTTCGAGGCGCGCGACCACGTCGAGCTGGGCGAGAGCCTCCAGGCCTTCGACATCGTGCGCGGCGCGAAGGTCGCGGGCAGCCGCTTCTACTACCTGACCGGCATCGGCATGCGGCTCGAGCTGGCGATCATGCTCATGGGCCTCGACCAGGTGCTCGCCGACGGCTTCACGCCGCTCACGACGCCGACGCTCGTGCGGCCCGAGATCATGCGCGGCACCGGCTTCCTCGGCGAGCACGCCGACGAGGTCTACCACCTGCCCGCCGACGACCTCTACCTCACGGGCACGAGCGAGGTGGCGCTCGCAGGCTTCCACGCCGACGAGATCGTCGACCTCGAGCAGCCGAAGCGCTACGCCGGCTGGTCGACCTGCTACCGCCGCGAGGCGGGCTCGGCGGGCCGCGACACCCGCGGCATCCTGCGCGTGCACCAGTTCAACAAGCTCGAGATGTTCTCGTACGTGAAGCCCGACGAGGCCGAGGCGGAGCACGACCGCATGCGCGCGCTGCAGGAGCGCATGCTGCAGGCGTGCGAGCTCGACTACCGCGTCATCGACGTCGCGGCCGGCGACCTCGGCTCCTCCGCCGCCCGCAAGTTCGACATCGAGGCGTGGATCCCGTCGCAGCAGCAGTACCGCGAGCTCACCTCCACCTCGAACTGCACGACCTTCCAGGCGCGCCGCCTCGGTACCCGCTACCGCACCGAGACCGGCCGCACGGCGCCCGCCGCGACGCTCAACGGCACCGCCGCGACCACGCGCTGGCTCGTCGCGATCCTCGAGACGCACCAGCAGGCCGACGGCTCGGTGCGCGTGCCCGCCGCGCTGCAGCCCTACCTGGGCGGCATGGACGTCATCGAGCCGGTCGGCGCGAGCGCCTGATGGAGCCGCTGCTGATCGGCCTCGACATCGACGGCACCGTCGTGCACGAGGACGACTCGCTCTCGCCGAGGGTGGCGGATGCGGTGCGCCGCGTCGTCGAGGCCGGTCACGTCGTCGTGCTGGCCACGGGCCGCTCGCAGGCGACCACCGAGTCGACGGCGGTGCGGCTCGGCATCGAGCCGAGCCACCTCGTGTCGGCGAACGGCGCGCTCGTGCTCGCGCGCCGCGGCGATGTCTACGAGCCGGTGCACGTCGAGACCTTCGACCCGTCCGACGCCCTCCGCACCATCGCGCAGGGGCTGCCGACCGGCTCCTTCATGGTCGAGGACGCCACGGGCCACCGCCGCTACACCGACGGCATGGTCGACTGGAACCTCGACGTCGCCGAGCGCGTCGAGTTCGAGGACCTGCTCGAGGTGCCGGCGCTGCGCGTCGTCGTGATGAGCCCCGACCACGAGGTCGACGAGTTCCTCGAGATCGTCGAGGGGATGGGCCTGCACAAGGTCTCCTACGCGATCGGCTACTCGTCGTGGCTCGACATCGCGCCGGAGGGCGTCAACAAGGCGACGGGGCTCGCGCACGTCGCCGAGGACCTCGGCATCCCGCGCGACCGCATCGTCGTCGTCGGCGACGGCCGCAACGACATCGAGATGTTCGAGTGGGTCGCCGAGGGCGGCGGCAGGGCCGTGGCGATGGGCCAGGCGCCCGACGAGGTGAAGGCCGCGGCGACCGAGGTCACCGCCGACGTGCAGGGCGACGGCCTGGCGCTCGTGCTCGAGGGGCTGCTCGTCCGGGCCTGAGGCCGCGATGGCGCGGCGAGGCCGGCCCCGCACCCACAGGATCCCGACAGCCCGCCGGTAGGCGGCGCATCCGCTCCGGCCGTAGAATCGTCCGAAGCCCCGCCGCATCCCAGCCGCGGAGGGAGCATCGGGAGGGCTGTCCGAGCGGCCGATGGAGCCGGTCTTGAAAACCGGTGGGCAGCGATGCCTCGTGGGTTCGAATCCCACGCCCTCCGCACCGCCGACAGCACGACGCACGAGAGGGGCAGGCCATGGCAGACGAGCGCACCGGCTCGGTCGTCGACACCTCGGCGATGGCGCCCCGGCACGGCCGCCTGCGTCGGCACTCCGGCCTCGCGCACGTGCTGCGCTGGCTCGGCCTCGGCATGGCCGTCGTGCTCGTCGCCGTCGTCGGCGTCGCCGGCATCTCGCTGCTGCGGCTGACCACGGGCATCGCCACCGTCGACCTCGGCGGCGACGTGCCGCCCGCGCAGGCCGGCTTCGCGCCCTACGAGGGCGGGTTCACGATCCTGCTCGTCGGCTCCGACCAGCGCGAGGGCCAGGGCGCCGAGTTCGGCGAGGGCGCGTACGACGGCCAGCGGCTCAACGACGTCACGATGCTGCTGCACGTGAGCGACGACCACAGCCTCGCCCGGGTCGTCTCGTTCCCGCGCGACCTCGTGGTCGACTTCCCCGCGTGCGAGGACCCGGAGACGGGCGAGGTCGCCCCGGCGGCCGACGGCGTGCAGTTCAACCAGGCGCTCAACCGCGGCGGGCTCTCGTGCGTGGCCGAGGTCGTCACCGACCTCACGGGCATCGAGGTGCCGTACGCCGCGATGATCACGTTCCAGGGCGTCATCTCGATGTCGAGCGCCGTGGGCGGCGTGCCGGTGTGCTTCGCCGGCCCGATCGACGACCCGTGGACGGGCCTGCAGATCGAGGAGGCCGGCGTGCACGAGCTCGAGGGCGAGCAGGCGCTCGCCTTCCTGCGCTCGCGGCACGGCGTCGGCGACGGCTCCGACCTCGCGCGCATCTCGTCGCAGCAGGTGTTCCTGTCGTCTCTCGTGCGCACGCTCCAGTCGGATGCGGTGCTGACGGACGTGACGCGGCTCTACGCGATCTCGCAGGTGGCGATCGAGAACATGACGCTCTCGTCGGGCCTCGGCGACGTCGGCACGATGGTGTCGATGGCGCGCGTGCTCGCCGACATCCCGCTCGAGACCATGCAGTTCGTGCTCTACCCGAACGTGCCCGAGGGCGTGCGGGTGGTGCCCGACGAGGAGCGCGCCGACGAGCTCATGCGGCGCATCCGCCTCGAGCAGCCGATCGAGCTCGGCGAGGACTCGCTCGGGGTCGGGTCGACCGACGAGACGCCGGCGCCGACCGACGGCCCGGACGCGACCGCGACGGCCGAGCCCGAGGTCACCGAGACGGCGGCGCCGACCGAGACGCTCGAGCCGGGCGCGACGCCGACGCCCACGCCCACCGACGAGCTCGAGGGCGTCATCGGCCAGGATGCGTCGCAGGAGTCGTGCGTGGTGCCGTTCGGCGGCTGAGGCGGCTGAAGCGGCTCAGCCCAGGAGGTCCTGGCGCGCCTCGGGGATGCCGTGGCGGTTGTGGCGCTCCGCGCGACGGGCGGCGAGGAGCATCGGCAGCGAGCCGGGGCACCAGCCGCGCACCGCGCCGACGAACACGAGCGCCGCGAACGCGCCGACAGCCCCGGCCAGCAGGGGCTGGTCGAGGCTGTCGAGCGCGAAGGCGGCGAGCAGCAGGCCCACGAGGGCCTGCGCGATGCGCTCGCCGCGGCCGGCGCCGCAGGCGCGAGCTCGCGCCGGGCGACGGCCGTCGGTCATGACGCGGGCTGCGAGGCGCGCTGCTCGGCGATCTGACGACGCACGTCGTCCATGTCGAGCCCGCGCACGGCCTCGATGACCGAGTCGAGCTGCGGGGCGCCGAGCGCGCCGGGCTGCGAGAAGACGAGGACGCCCTCGCGGAACGCCATCAGCGTCGGGATGGAGGTGATGCGGAAGCCGGCGGCGAGGTCCTGCTGGGCCTCGGTGTCGACCTTCCCGAAGTGGATGTCGGGGTGCTTGGTCGCCGCCTGCTCGAAGATGGGCGCGAACATGCGGCAGGGGCCGCACCAGCCGGCCCAGAAGTCCAGCAGCACGATGTCGTTGCCGGTGATCGCGGCCTCGAGGTTCTGTGCGGTGATCTCGTGAGTGCTCATGGTTCGAGTATACCCCCTGGGGTATTTTTCTGCTAGGGCTGGACGATCGGGAGGCCGGTGGCGGCCGCCGCCTGGTCGAGCGAGCCGAGGTTGGTCACGTCGTCGAAGCCGGCCTGCTCCATGAGGGCCTCGGCCTGCGCGGCGCGGCTGCCCGAGCGGCAGTAGACGAGGTAGGCGGCATCCGGGTCCATCTCGGGCAGCGCCGCGGCGAGCTCGCCGCTGCTGACGTCGCGCAGCTCGGCGCCCTCGAGATGGCCGCCGGCGAACTCCTCGGGCGTGCGCACGTCGAGCACGATCGTGTCGGCGGCGATGGGGGCGGATGCGGTGGGCTCGGCGGCGCTGGCGCAGCCGACGGCCGAGACGGCGACGGCGAGCACGGCGAGGAGCGATGCGATGGTGCGGGGCTTGGTGGCCATGGTGGTTCCTTCGGTGGTGGGGAGGGTGCGGGGGAAGCGGTTCAGGAGGCGGCGCAGACGCCGCCGGGGCAGTGCTGGGGCGGCGTCGTGCCGAAGGCGCGCTGGAGGGCGCAGCCGACGCAGATGCCGAAGGCGGTCTCGGCGAAGAGCATGCCGAGGCAGAGGGCGCAGAGCGCGAGGGTGACCCAGAGCGGGGCGCCGAGCACGCCCATCGCGGCGCAGGAGACGGTCGCGAGCCCGAGGCCCAGCCACCACGCCGCCGGCGAGCAGCAGCAGGCCGGCGGCGGCGCGCACGGCGCGCTCGTCGACGACGGGCACGGCGTAGCCCGGCAGGTGCCGCCCGATGCGAGGGGCATCTGCCGGGCCGGCCGTCGTCATCGCGCCATCGGGAGGTCCGCCTCGAGCCATGCGAGCATCCCGCCCTGCATGTTGTCGACGGCGAAGCCGGCGTCCTCGAGGAACATCGCGGCGCGGCCCGAGCGGTTGCCGGAGCGGCAGATCGCGATGACCGGGCGCGCCTTGTCGAGCTCGTCGAAGCGGTACGGCAGGTCGCCCAGCGGGATGTGGCGGGCGCCGGGGATCATCCCCGCGGCGACCTCGGCGTCCTCGCGGACGTCGACCAGCTGCGCGTCGCCGCCGAGGCGGCGCTGCACGTCGTGCACGCTGATGTCAGCCATGCCGCTGCCTCACGCCGCCGCGCCGGCGAGCACGGGCTCGTTGCCCGCGACCGACACCCAGCCCTGGAACGAGCCGTCGAGCTCGGCCACGTCGAAGCCCTCGCGCCGCAGCGCGCTCGCGACGACGCTGTTGCGCACGCCGCTCTGGCAGTACGTGACGATCGTGCCCTCGGCGGGCAGCTCGTCGGTGTGCCACAGGGCGCGGCCGCCGCTCAGGTGCTCGGAGCCCGGGATGCTGCCGTCGGCGTGCTCGGTGCGACCCCGCACGTCGAGCAGCAGCACGTGCGGGAAGTCGCCGAGCGCGTCGGGCGAGACGAGCTTCGGCTCGACGAGCTCGAGCCCCTCGAGGCTCGTCACGTAGCCGGCGACCCGGTCGATGCCCACGCGCACCAGGTGGTCGCGCAGCTCGGCGGCCTCCTCGGCGTCTGCGGCGAGCAGCACCAGCGGGCGCTCCTCGGTCTGCGGGTCGTAGACCCACGCGCCGTAGCTCGCGGCCTTGGCGACGCCCGGCACGTTCAGCGAGCGAGGCACCGTGCCCTCGTGCACCGCGTGGTGGTCGCGGCTGTCGACGAAGATCGCCTCGTCGGCCTCGAGGGCTGCCGTGAGCTCCTCCGCGGTGTACTCGCGCAGCTCGCCGGTGCCCTCGAGCAGCGCCGGGCCGACGCGGTTCTCGGTCTTCATGCGCGCGAAGTAGGCGTGCGCATCCGGCTGGCCGCCGAGCAGGTCGTCGATGAAGCCCTGCTCGTCGTCGTTCCGCAGGTACGTGTTCCACCACGAGAACGCGCGCTCGTAGCCGACGGTCGAGGCGGGGATCGCGCCGAGCGCCTTGCCGCACGCGCTGCCGGCGCCGTGCGCGGGCAGCACCTGCACGTAGTCGGGCAGCGTGAGGAAGCGGTCGCGGAGGCTCACGAAGAGGTCCTTCGCGCCCTGGAAGCGGGTGTCGACGCCGCCGGCGGCCTCGTCGAGCAGGTCCGGGCGGCCCAGGTCGCCGACGAAGACGAAGTCGCCCGTCAGCATGAAGCCGGGCTCGTCCGCCTGCGCGCCGTCGGTCACGAGGAAGGAGAGGTGCTCGGGCGTGTGGCCCGGCGTGTGCACGGCCTCGACGGTGATGTTGCCGAGGCGGATGCGGTGGCCGTCCTTCATGCGCACGGCGTCGTCGAAGCCGTCGCCGTAGGTCCAGTCGGGCCCGCCCTCGTCGGAGACGAACATCGTGGCGCCGGTGGCGGCCGCGAGCTCGCGGGTGCCCGAGAGGTAGTCGGCGTGGATGTGCGTCTCGGTCACGGCGGCGATCCGCATGCCCTTGCGCTCGGCGAGCTCCAGATAGACGCGGATGTCGCGGCGCGGGTCGACCACGACGGCCTCACCGCTCGCCTGGCAGCCGATGACGTAGCTCGCCTGCGCGAGGTCCTCGTCGTAGATGCGTTCCAGCAGCATGGTGCTCCTTCTCTCGCTCTCAGTGGTGGGCCGCGCTGCTCAGCAGCTGCAGCGGTCGGCCTGGGGGACGCCGGCCAGCGCCTCGTCGACGTGCTGGCCGCAGCCGGCCCAGGTCGGCTTGCCGCAGGTGTCGCAAGTGATGCGCATGCACATGGTGTGGTCCTCTCGTCTCTCTGCTCTTGATACCCCGGGGGGTATGTCTCTACGATACCCCGAGGGGTATCCTTGTTGTCAACACCACGAAGGAAGCAGGTCATCATGGCGAGCGAACTGGCAGCCGGGCTCGACGCCGAGGCGCAGCGCAAGATCATCAACCGGCTCCGCCGCGCCCACGGGCAGCTCGGCGCCGTCATCGCGGCGGTCGAGCAGGAGGCGCACTGCCGCGACATCGTGCAGCAGCTCTCCGCGGTCTCGAAGGCGGTCGACCGGGCGGGCTTCCTCGTCGTCTCGACCGCGCTCCGCGAGTGCCTGACCGATCCCGAGGGCGACGACACCGCGCAGGTGGAGGAGCTCGAGAAGCTCTTCCTGTCGCTCGCCTGACGGGGCCCGCGCGCCCGGCGGCGAAGCGCATCCGCACCCTTTGGTAGCATTGCGGTCGGCCTGCCTGACGGCGGGCCGAGGAGACGTCGCATAGTCCGGCCTAGTGCACCACCCTGCTAAGGTGGAGTCCCCAATAGGGGACCGAGGGTTCAAATCCCTCCGTCTCCACAGCACGCAGACGCCGCTCCACACCCGGGCCACCGGAGATGGGGCGGCGTTCTCCGTTCCCGGCCGCGATGATGGCCCCATGACGCACGCAGCACGCTCGTACTGGGACGGCCAGGCGGCCGCGTTCGACGACGACCCCGACCACGGGCTGCGCGAGCCCGCGGTCCGCGCTGCCTGGCGCACGCTGCTGCGGGGCCACCTGCCGCCGGCTCCTGCTGACGTGGCCGACCTCGGCTGCGGCACCGGCACGCTCAGCGTGCTGCTCGCCGAGGACGGCCACCGGGTCCGCGGCCTCGACGTCTCCGAGCAGATGCTCGTGGCCGCCCGCCGCAAGGCAGCCGCTGCCGGGGTCGACGTGGTGCTCGAGCAGGGCGACGCCGCCGATCCGCCCTACGAGGCCGCCTCGTTCGACGTCGTGCTGTCGCGGCACGTGCTGTGGGCGATGCCCGACCCCGCGGCCGCGCTCGCCCGATGGAGCACGCTGCTGCGGCCCGGCGGGCGCCTCCTGCTGATCGAGGGATCCTGGTCCACCGGTGCGGGCCTCCGCGCCAGCGCCGTCGAGCGCCTGCTCGCCGAGCTCGGCCGGTCGGCCGCGGTGCAGGTGCTCGACGACTCCGGCTACTGGGGCCGGGAGATCGACGACGAGCGCTACCTGGTCGTGAGCGCCGGCTGAGACAGGCCGCCGTGGCGCTCGCGGCCGGCGCAGGCACCGGGATACGCTCCGAACGGCGGTTCGCCGTCGCCCCTTGCCGCACCAGCATTGGACGCCGCATGCTCCGCAGACTGCTCGCCGTCACCGCCGCCGCCGCGCTCGCCGTCACCGGCATGCCCGCCGCGCCCACCGCGACCTCCGCCGCTGCCGCGGGGGCGGTGCAGCTGCCCACCGGCGAGGTCGTGCCGGTCGAGCACCTCGACGAGGTGCGGGCCGTCTTCGACGGGATCAACGATTACCGGGCATCCGCCGGACTCCCGAGGCTGCGCTTCGCGCCCGACCTCTTCGCGCTCGCGCAGAGCTGGAGCGACCAGATGGCCGCGACGGGCAGCTTCGTGCACCGCCAGGAGCACTGGACGCTCTACCCGCCGGGCCTCACGGGCGGCGGCGAGATCATCGCCGCTCGCACGGGCGACAACGCCGCCGGGCTGGTGCAGCAGTGGATCGACTCCCCGCCGCATCGATCGATGATGCTGGGGCCGCGCCACTCCGTGATGGGCGTCGGCATCGCCTTCGGGCGCTACCTGTACGGCACCACGAACTTCGGCACGATGCCCGAAGGCAGCACGACGCCCACCTTCGCCTCGATCGACGACTGGATCGCGAGCGGAGGCGAGGTCTCGCGCGACGACGTCGTTGGTGCGCTCCGCGACGTCGGCGACGGTGGATGCGAGCGCTCGCCTCTGGCCCTGGGGTGCGGGGGAGTGGCGCGAGGGCCACGACTTCGAGGCGAGCATCGTGGGCACGCCGGGCGCCGTGCACCGCGTCTGCGTGCGCGCCGAGGACTCGTTCGGGGCGGGCCAGCCGGAGTCGCTCGGCTGCCGCACGGTCGAGATGCCGATCGAAGCCGCGCGCCTCGCAGGCGCCAACCGCTACGAGACGGCCGTCGAGGTCTCGCGCGCGTACAACGACCCCGCGGCGGTCGACACCGTCTACCTCGCCACCGGCGAGCGCTATCCCGACGCACTCGCGCTCGCGCCGGCAGCCGCCCAGGAGGGCAGCGCGCTGCTGCTGACGCCGCAGTCGGCGCTGCTGGACGTCGTCGCCGACGAGCTGCAGCGGCTGACACCGGATGCCGTGGTCATCGTGGGCGCGGAAGACTCGGTCTCGCCCGAGGTCGAGGCGCAGGTCGCCGCCGCCCTGCCGAGCGCGACGGTCGAGCGGCTGGCCGGATCGAACCGCTACGAGACGGCGGTCATGATCGCGCGCGCGGTGTTCCCCGATGCGACGACCGCCTACGTCGCATCCGGCCGCCTCTTCCCCGACGCGCTGTCGGCCGCGCCGGCCGCTGCCGCGGCGGATGCGCCGGTGCTGCTGACGCCGGCGGGGAGCCTGCCGGAGAGCGTGCGCGCCTACCTCGAGGAGAGCGGCATCGCGTCGACCGTCGTCGCGGGCGGCGAGCCCAGCGTGTCGGCCGACGTCGAGGCGCAGCTGCGCGAGGTGGTCGGGGTGGCGCCGCAGCGGATCGCCGGCAGCGACCGCTACGAGACCAACCGGCTGCTCGCCGCATCCGCCGGTGTCGCGGGCTCGCCGAACGTGCTGCTCGCGTCGGGGCAGAACTTCCCCGACGCGCTCGCGGGCGCGGCGATCGCCGCGGGCGCGGGCCCGCTGCTGCTGGCCGGACGGCTCTGCGTGCCCGACGGCACGGTCGCGATGATCCGCGAGCAGTACCGGCCAGAGCAGCTCGTGGTGCTCGGCGGCGAGCCGACGCTCTCCGCCGCCTCGGCGGCGCTGACGCGCTGCGGCTGAGGCCCGCGGCGGCCGGCGCCGGGGGCCCTCTGCGAGATTTCTCAGCAGCGGAACGCGATGACCGCTACGCTTGCCGTGGCGCAGGACGATTCTTGTTCTGCGCTTTTCGCGCGGCTCAGGCCGCACAGCATGATTGAAGGAAATATGGCAACCGGCACCGTCAAGTGGTTCGACTCCGGCAAGGGCTTCGGCTTCATCGCTCCGGACGACGGCGGCAAGGATCTGTTCGCTCACTACAGCCAGATCCAGTCCAACGGCTTCAAGACCCTCGAAGAGGCTCAGGCAGTCGAGTTCGAGATCGTTGAGGGCAACAAGGGCCCCCAGGCTGCGAACATCCGCCCCCTGTGAGCCTGGGCGCGTCCATGACGCGCCTCGATTCGCGTCGACGGCCAGTGATCGGGTAGTCTGATCGCTGGCCGTTCGGCCAAGCGCCCGTAGCTCAACGGATAGAGCATCTGACTACGGATCAGAAGGTTGGGGGTTCGAGTCCCTCCGGGCGCGCACTGTGTTGAGACAGTAGTGAAGGCCACCTGCGAGAGCAGGTGGCCTTCGTGGTCTCTCGGCGCCAAGCGCGCGCCGACGACTCAGGCGCTCGGCGGGGCCACGTGATCGGCGAGGATCCGCAGCGCGTCCGCGCCGGCCAGATCGCCGGGCAGCAGCGGGACCTCCACGAGGGGGAGCCCTGCGAGCGCCGAGCGGAGCCGCGCCAGCTGCTGCTCCTCCTGCTCGCGCCGCGCTGCCAGGAGTGCGCCCTCGTCGGCCGGCGAGCGGCGGTTCACGATGATCGCGGCGGGATCGATGCCGAGCGCCGCGAGCTGCTCGACGACGTCGACCGATTCGGCGACGGGCAGCCGCTCCGCGACCGTGACGACGACGAACGACGTCTGCGTCGCATCCGTCACGACGCTGCGCATGTGCGCGAAGCGATCGCGGCGAGCGACGAGCGTGCGTCGCAGCTCGGCATCGGCGGTCGGCTCCTCGTCCTTGACACCCACGATGCCTTGCGCGGCGGCGGCGAAGCGGTCGGACCGATCGCGACTGGCGAGCAGCGTGGCGGTCCAGCTGCCGAGCTGCTCGGGGAGCGCGAGCAGGCGCAGGGTGTGACCCGACGGCGCCGTGTCGAAGATGACCAGGTCGTGCGTCTCCTGGCTGCTCGAGACGAGCTCCGCGACGCGCTCGAGCACGGCCGACTCGTGGCTCCCGGGCGCTGACCTCGCCTGGTCGAGGTGCTGCTGGGCCGAGGCGTGCAGGCGCTCGGGCAGCAGGCGTCGCATGGTGGCCCCGACCGCGGCGAAGTGCCGGTCGATGGTCGACTGCGGATCGATCTCGAGCGCATCCACCCATCCGTGGTCGGTCGTGAGCACGCGCACCGGCTCGTCCGAGAGCTCGCGATCCCAGATGTGCCCGAGGTTGTGGGCCGGATCGGTGGAGACGAGCAGCACGCGACCGCCGTCGCGGGCGCGCGCCACCGCGAGCGCGGCCGAGACCGAGGTCTTGCCGACCCCGCCCTTGCCGCCGACGAAGAGGATGCGTCGGGAGCGCGCGATCGCTAGCAGCATGCGATGTGGTCCAACGGGGATCGGGGGATGCCGACGCGCCGGTGCCAGGCGTGGAAGTCGTCCCAGACGGCCGGCAGCAGCTCGGCTGAGTAGTACGCGGCCGGATCGGGCACGCCGAGCGCCTCGCCGAGGACGACGATCATGAACAGGTCGTCCTCGTCACGCTGCTCGCGGAGGAAGGTGCGGCGGTAGGGACCGACGTAGAACTCGTGCAGCCCGTCGCGCAGCGCGGCCCAGCGCCGAGAGCGATGCTCCCGGCGCTGGGCCCCGCGGCGGGCGGGGATCACGTGCTCAGACGCGCTCTCGCTCGGCGACGAGCTGGGCGTCCTCGTGCTCGTGCTCCGGCGGCTCCTTCATCGCGCGGCGCATCGCGAGCACGGCCTCGATGCCGACCCAGACGCTCGCGACGATGATGACGACGTCGAGGGCGAACAGCAGCCAGTCGGCGTTGCCCGGTGCCGCGAAGCTCGTGAGCTGCTCGATCGCCGCCCAGAACGACAGCACGAAGACGAGCGTGAGCGGGATGAGCGCCGGCCACGGGTTGCGCCGCTTGCGGATGAGCATGACGGCGATGATCGACAGGGTGAGGGATGCGAGGAGTTGGTTCGTCGTGCCGAAGAGCGGCCAGATGCGCAGGCCGCCCTCGCCGCCGAGCCCCTGCGAGAAGGTGAGGCCGAGACCGACCACGACGACGACGAGCGTCGCCGGGACCTTCGTGATCCTGACCTTGAACGCATCCCCGATCTCCTGCACGACGAAGCGCAGCAGGCGCATGCCCGTGTCCATCGTGGTCGCGGCGAAGAGCACCGCCATGGTGGCGAGCACGGTCGCGCTCAGCGACGCGGGCAGGCCGAGGCCGTTCTCCATCAGGGCGCCGCCGCCCTGCACGAAGGCCGTGACGCCGCCGGCGCCGAACTCGCTGTAGATCGACTCCCACTCGGCAGCCGACTGGAAGCCGCCGATCACGGCCAGGATCGTGCCGAGCGACAGCATTCCCTCGCCGACGGCTCCGAAGTAGCCGACGAAGCGAGCATCCGTCTCCTTGTCGATCTGCTTCGACGTCGTGCCCGAGGAGACCATGCCGTGGAAGCCCGAGATGGCGCCGCACGCGATCGTGACGAAGAGCAAGGGCACCATGCTCGGGGTGCCCTCCGGCAGGGCGGTGTTGATCATCGGGGCGACGATGTCGGGCGGGTTCGCCGAGAAGAGCGCGCCGATCAGCACGGCGCCGAAGAGCAGGATGAGCCCGACGAAGAGCTGCACCCCGTTGATGTAGTCGCGCGGCTGCAGCAGCACCCAGACCGGCAGCAGCGAGGCGATCGCGCCATAGATGAACAGGGCGAGGATCCAGAAGGTGGCGGGCGTCATGCCGAGGAACGACTCGGGCAGCACGACCGGGACGCTGTCGCCGACGACGATGAGCGCATACAGGGCGACGACGCCGACGATCGTGACGGGGATGAGCGGCCAGCGCATGCGGTAGACGGCCAGGCCGACGAGCAGGGCGACGACGATCGCGCCCCACGTGGGGATGACGGCCGTGGGGGTGCTGATGAGCAGGTTCTTGATGACGACCGCGAAGGCGGCGATCACCATGAGCAGCAGCAGGAAGATCACGACGAGGAACAGGTTGGCGCCGCGCTTGCCGATGTAGCGGCCGGAGAGCGCGCCGATCGACTTGCCCTTGTTGCGCAGCGACGCCCACAGCGCGCCGAGGTCGTGCATGCCGGCGAAGAAGACGGTGCCGAGCGTGACCCACAGGAGGGCGGGCAGCCAGCCCCAGATGACGGCGATCGCCGGACCGACGATCGGCGCGGCACCTGCGACCGAGGTGAAGTGGTGGCCCCACAGGATGAACTTGCTCGTCGGGACGTAGTCGACGCCGTCGTTGAGGTCGTGGGCCGGGGTCTTGAACCCGGAGTCGAGCTGGAAGACCCGTCTCGCGAGGTACTTGGAGTAGATGAGGTAGCCGCCGGCGAACATCGCCAGGCCGATCACCATGAGCACAAGGGAACCCATCGGGTCTGTCCTTCCGTCGCGCGCCGTTGCGGGATGACGTCCGGCGCACCGGACGCCGCACGCTCACGACCTTAGTGGAATCCAGGGGTTCGCCCAGGATCTGCGCATCACGTCGAGTTCCGGGCGCAACGCACCGCGGCCGCGGACCGACCCGGAGGTCGGCCCGCGGCCGCGGTGTGGGAGGGCTGCCTAGAGGCTGCCGCCGCCCATGATGATGAAGTCGTCGTCGCCCATGATGATGAAGTCGTCATCGCCGCCGCGAAGCGTCACGAGCAGGTGGGTGGGAAGCTGCTTGAAGTACACAGACGCTCCTTGCTTCTGTTGGTTGACCCCGTCACCTCTAGTTGTAGCCGGTGCGCGGGAGAGTTGCTACTGCTGAATGTAGGGCATTCCGAGGGATTCTCGGAAGATTCGTTCCCTAGCTCTGCAGGGTGGCGGACTCCAGCTGGATCTCGACGCCGGCGAGCGCCTGCGAGACGGGGCAGCCCGACTTCGCCTCCTCGGCGATGCGGGCGAACTCCTCCTGGTCGATGCCGGGCACCACGCCGGTCACCGACAGCACGCTCGTGGTGATGCTCTTGCCGGGCTCGAACGACACCTTCGCGCTCGTCTGCAGCGACTCCGGGGCGTGGCCGGCCTCGTCGAGCGCGTGCGAGAACGCCATGGCGTAGCAGCTCGCGTGGGCCGCCGCGATGAACTCCTCCGGCGTCGTCGCGCCGCCCTCCTCGGCCCGCGCCTTCCAGGTCACGTCGAAGGTCGACCCGGTGCCGAGCGTGGTCGTGCCCGACCCGCTGCTCAGGGCGCCGCTCCAGCTGGTGCTCGCGTTCGAGGTGATGGCCATGGGATGTCCTCCTTGCGTTCGCGTGCCCGCGGTGCGCGGGCCGACGCCCTCAGGCTACGCACCGCATCCGACCGTCCACTGCGCGCGTGCTTGGATGGAGCCATGACTGAGAAGCCCGAGATCGAGGCCCCCGAGGGCCCTGCACCCACTGAGCTCGAGATCACCGACATCACCGTCGGCGGCGGTGAGGAGGCGGTGGCCGGCAAGCAGGTCAGCGTCCACTACGTCGGCGTCACCCACTCCGGCGGCGAGGAGTTCGACGCCTCCTACAACCGCGGCGCGCCGCTCGAGTTCCCGCTCGGCGTCGGCATGGTCATCAAGGGCTGGGAGCAGGGCATCGAGGGCATGCGCGTCGGCGGACGCCGCCGCCTCGTCATCCCGCCGCACCTGGCCTACGGCGAGCGCGGCGCCGGCGGCGTCATCGGCCCGAACGAGACGCTGATCTTCGTCTGCGACCTCGTCGCCGTCAAGTAACGACACCGCACTGACGCAGGAGGAGGCCCCGAGCGGGCCTCCTCCTTCGGCGTCTGCGCGGGCGGCCGGGCGTCGACCGGTCAGGTGGCCGCTCAGCCGGACTATCCGGTCGGCCGCGCACCTGACCGGTTGACGGACGAGGGCTCGGAGCGGCGGGCGGCAGCAGGCGGCCGGCTCAGACCGCCTTGCCCGGGTTCAGGATGCCGGCCGGGTCGAACGCCGCCTTCACCGCACGCTGCAGCGCCAGCTGCCGCTCGCCCAGCTCGTCGACGAGCCACCGGCGCTTCAGGATGCCGACGCCGTGCTCGCCCGTGAGCGTGCCGCCCATCGCGATCGCCGCCTCGAAGACCTCGTCGGCGCACGCCCAGATGGCGGGCGACGGCTCGGGGCCGTCGAAGACGAAGGTCGGGTGCAGGTTGCCGTCGCCCGCGTGGGCGGTGGTCGCGAGCCGCACGCCGTGCCGCGCGGCCGCCTCGTCGCATGCGCGGAACATGTCGGCGAGCCGCGACCGCGGCACCGAGACGTCCTCGACGAGCACGGTGCCGAACGACTCGAGCGCCCAGTGCACCTGCCTGCGCACCTGCACCAGCACATCCGCCCGGCCCGGGTCGTCGGTGCGCTCGACGCGCCCGCCGTGGGCGGCGAGGATCTGCGCGACCGTCTCGGAGCTCGCCTCGGCGCCCAGGTCGTCGGTCTGCACGAGCACGAACGCGCCGTGCATCGGCTGCCCGGAGTAGGCGGCGAGCATCGTCACCGCGTCGCGGCCGACGAACTCCATGATGGCGGGGCGGATGCGCGCGGCCGTGACCGCGGTGCACGCGGCGGCGGCGATGGCCTCGTCCTCGAAGAACGCGCCGACCGTCCAGATGCCGCCCTCGACGAGCGGCCGCAGCTTGAGCGTGGCGCCGACGATGATGCCGAGCGTGCCCTCGGAGCCGATCAGCAGCGCCGTCAGGTCGAGGCCGGTGACGCCCTTCACCGTGCGGTGGCCGGTCGTGATGAGGCTGCCGTCGGCGAGCACGACGTCGAGCGCGAGCACCCACTCGCGCGTGACGCCGTACTTCGCGCACAGCAGGCCCCCGGCGTTGGTGGCGATGTTGCCGCCGACGGTCGAGATGGCACGGCTGGCCGGGTCGGGCGGCCACCACAGGCCGTGGGCGGCGAGCAGGTCGTTCAGCTCGGCGTTGCGGATGCCCGGTTCGACCACGCAGGACTGGTCGACGAGGGAGACGTGGAGCAGGCTGCGCATCCGGTCGACCGAGACGACCAGCTCTCCCGCGCCGGCGATCGCGCCGCCCGCGAGCCCGGTGCCGGCCGCGCGCGGCACCACCGCGACGCGGTGCTCGCTCGCCCAGCGCATCGCGGCCTGCACGTGCTCGACCGACTCCGCCTCGACGATCGCGAGCGGCGCGGCCGCCGAGCGGTGGCCCGACTTGTCGGCGCGCGCGACGTCGAGCGACGCCGGGTCGGTGACCAGCACGTGGTCGGGCAGCGCCGCCCGCAGCGCCTCGAGGCTCACTTGCGCACCAGGCCGTCGACGAGCTGCCACGCGCCGGGCGTGCCGGCGAAGCGCACCGAGTGGGCGTTGTCGGGCGTGCGGGTCTCGAGGCCGGTGACGTGGTCGGTGAACGCGCGGATGAACGTGCCGTGCGTGACGATCACGAGCGCCTCGACCGGGTTGGCGGCGGCGACCTCGTCGATCGCGGCGACGGCGCGCCGCTGCAGGTCGTCGAAGTCCTCCTCGCCGGGCCAGTCGGTGCCGAAGCGCTCGACCGCCTGCTCCTTCGTGAGGCCCTCCGCCTGGCCGTAGGCGCGCTCGATGAGGCTCGGGTAGCGGCCGCACACCTCGAGCCCCAGCGCGGCGGCGATGATGTCGGCGGTGACGGCCGCGCGCTCGAGCGGCGACGAGACGACCGCGCCCCAGTGCTCGCCCGCGAGCAGCCGCGCGGCGGTGTGCGCCTGGGCGATGCCCGTCTCGTTGAGCGGGATGTCGCTCGAGCCCTGCAGGCGCCCGTCGCGGTTGAAGTCGGTCTGGCCGTGACGGACGAGGGCGATCTGCATGCTCCGAGCCTACGGCGGTGCCGATCCGCCCCATCCACAGCCTCACATCCCGGGCGCCTCGCGCGTTGGCAGGGTATGAGAGGAATGCGGCCATGACCCACACCATCATCGACAGCCCCATCGGCAGCCTCACGCTCGTGCGCGGCGACGAGGGGCTCACCGGCATCTTCATGCCCGACCACCGGCCGGTGCCCGACGAGACGGCCTTCGGCGACCGCGACGACGCGGCCTTCGCCGACGCGGCGCAGCAGCTCGCCGAGTACTGGGCGGGGGAGCGCACCGCCTTCGACCTGCCGCTCGCGCCGGTCGGCACGCCGTTCCAGCAGCGCGTCTGGCAGGCGCTGCGCGAGATCCCGTACGGCGAGACGCGCACGTACGGCTGGATCGCCGAGCGCATCGGGCAGCCCACCGCCGTGCGGGCGGTCGGCCTCGCGAACGGCCGCAACCCCTGCTCGATCGTCGTGCCGTGCCACCGGGTCGTCGGCTCGAGCGGGGCGCTCACCGGCTACGCGGGCGGGGTCGAGCGCAAGCGGTTCCTGCTCGACCTCGAGCGCGGCGACGGGCTCGCGGGCGCCGGGCTAGATTCGGTCGCGTGACCCGTGCGCCGTTCGAGACGATCGTCGCCGCGCACGGCGCGCGGGTGTGGCGGGTGTGCCGTGCGCTGCTCGACGAGCCCGACGCCGACGACGCGTGGAGCGACACGTTCCTCGCGGCCCTCGAGGCCTACCCTCGGCTGCGGCACGACACGAGCATCGAGGGCTGGCTCGTGACCATCGCGCACCGCAAGGCCATCGACGTGCTGCGCCGGCGCGCGCGGCTCGTCGTCGGCGATGTGCCCGAGCGGCCCGCGCCGCCCGAGGGCCGCGACCTCGACCTGGCCCGCGCGCTCTCGCTGCTGCCCACCCGGCAGCGCGAGGCGGTCGTGCTGCACCACCTCGGCGGGCTGCCGTTCGCCGAGGTGGCGGCCGTGCTCGAGTCGTCGACGGATGCGGTGCGGCGCGCCTCGTCCGACGGCGTGCGGCGCCTGCGCGCACTGATGGGCGGCGACCATGGCTGACCTGCCCGGCGCGCTCCCCGCGCCCCCGCTCGACGCGCTGCGCGCGCGGCTCGCCGAGCGCGCGGCGGCGGCGGGGCTCCTCGACGTCGCCTACCGCTCCCTCGACACCGCGCTCGGCACGCTGCTCGTCGCCGCGACGCCCGCGGGACTCGTGTCGGTCACCTTCGACGGCGCCCATCCCGGGCAGACCCTCGACCGGCTCGCGGCCGAGCTCAGCCCGCGGGTGCTCGAGGCCCCCGCTCGGCTCGACGATGCGGCTCGCCGGCTCGAGCGGCTCATCGCCGGTCGCGCGCGGGCCTTCGACGGCCCGCTCGACCTCTCGCTCGCGCGCGGCTTCGGCCGCGAGGTCGTCGAGCGGCTGCGCGAGATCCCCTACGGCGAGACCCGCTCGTACGCCGAGGTCGCCGCGGCCGTCGGCTCGCCGCGAGCGGTGCGCGCGGTCGGCACGGCCTGCAGGCGCAACCCGCTGCCGATCGCCATCCCGTGCCACCGGGTGGTGCGCAGCGACGGCTCGCTCGGCCAGTACGCGGGCGGCACCGAGGCCAAGCGCCTGCTGCTGGGCGTCGAGGCCGCCCGGCGCGGGTAGCGTGAATCCATGCCTGCCACCGAGCTCCTCGCCGTCATCGACCGCGACGGCTTCGTCGAATCAGAGCACCGCGGGGTCGCCGCGCTCGTCGACCCCGACGGCCGCGTCCTCGAGGCCCACGGCCCCGTCGACCGCCCGTTCCTCGCCCGCAGCGCGCTCAAGCCGCTCTTCGCGGCCGCGCTCCTCGACGCCGGCCTGATCGAGCTCGAGCCTGCGCACGCGGCGCTCGCGAGCGCGAGCCACTGGGCCGACGACGAGCACGTGACGACCGCGCGGGCGATGGCGGCCGCGCACGGCGTCGACGAGGATGCGCTCCGCTGCCCGCCGATGAAGGCACCCGATGGCACGCAGCGGCGCTTCGCCCACATGTGCGTCGGCAAGCACATCGCGATGGCGGCCTCGGCCCGCGCGATGGGTGCGCCCGAGGAGTACTGGGCCGATGCCCACCCGATCGAGGCCGTGCTGCGGTCGAGCCTCGCCGAGGCGACGGGCGAGCCGATCAGCGGCTTCGCGCACGACGGGTGCGGCGCGCTCGTCTTCCCGACGACCCCCGTCGGCCTCGCGCGGGCGTTCCGCCGCCTCGCGCCCGACGGCACCGGCGGCCACCGCGCGGTCGGCGACGCGATGCGCGCGCATCCGACCCTCATCGACGGCGCGGGCCGCCCCGACGCGGTCGTGATCGCGGCGACCGGATGCGCGACGAAGTTCGGCGCGGAGGGCACGCAGGCGATCGTCGCCCCCGACGGCACCACGGCGGTCGTGAAGTCGGCCGACGGCGCGCGCCGCCCCGGCGCCCCGGTGGCGCTCGCGCTGCTCGAGCGCGCGGGAGCGATCCCGGCGGGCACCCTCGAGTCGCTCGCGGAGCCGCTCGGCCTGATCCAGAAGAGCGCCGACGAGCCGGTCGGGCGCCTCAGCGTCGTGGTCTGACCGCGGCCGTCGGCCGCGCGCGCGGCGCGCCGGCCAGCAGCACGGCCGCCTCGAGCGAGAGGGCGATGAGCGGGCCGTGCGGGTAGTAGCCGGTGGCGAGCACACCTGCGACGAGCACCACGAGCGTGACCGCCAGCAGCGCCCTGACCCACCGTCGCCAGCGCCGGGCGCTCACCGCGGCGAGCACGCCGGCCAGGCCGATGACGACCAGCAGCGGCCCCTCCGCGCCCCAGAGCACGTGGAGCGGCGCCGTGGGGGGAGTGCTGAGATAGCTGACGGGGGTGATGATCGCGCCGAGCAGGACGGTGACGGCGAACACCGTGCCGCCCCAGCGGGCGCGCCGCAGATCGGGCAGCAGCGCAGCGCCGATCGCGAGGAACGACACGCCCGTGAGCGCGCCGAAGACGACGTAGGGGTCGTCCACGGCACCCCGCAGCGCCCGCCACGGCTCGAGGCGGCTGAGCGCCGCGACCCAGGGGGCGCCCCAGTCGGCCGCGGTCAGCGGCAGCAGCAGCAGCGCCCACAGCCCACCAGCGAGGGAGAGCGCGATGCGCCCGCGCCGGACGGGGTCGGCGAGCTCGGGCGGCGGCGTCGGCGCGGCCCGCGTCCGGGTGGTCACGCGCCATGCCTAGCCGGGCGCGCCGCGCGCGGGAAGAGGTGACCGCGGTGCCGCTCCGCCCCTAGGCGACGAGCGCCGGCGCCTCCGCGTCCATCCTCGCCGCGCACGCCGCGGCGAACGCGCCGAAGCCGCGCTCGACGACGCCGAGCAGCGTCGGGTCGGTCGCGAGGTGGCGGCGCCACCCGGCCACCGCATCCGGGCTCCGCAGCTGCGAGAGCGTCGGCGAGGCCACGGAGTCCCACAGGCGCATGACGCGGTCGTCGGCCTCGAGGTGGAACTGCATGCCGACGGCCGAGCCGTAGCGGAACGCCTCGTTCTCGACGGTCGCGCTCCGGGCGAGGAGCGTCGCTCCTGGAGGCAGCGACACCACGTCGCTGTTCCAGCGCATCGCGCCGAGCCGCCCGACGTGGCCGCCCAGCCACGGCTCGGGCTCGAGCACGTCGATGTCGACGATGCCCACCTCGTCGACCGCGCCCTCGCGGTGCTCGCCGCCGAGCGCCCGGCCGAGGATCTGGTGGCCGAGGCACAGGCCGAGCACGGGGACCTCGGCGTCGATCGCGCGGAGCGCCAGGTCGGCCGTCAGCTGCAGCGAGGGGAACGCGTCGACGTCGGCGGCGCTCATCTGCCCGCCGGTGATGACGATGCCGGCGATCTCGTCGAGGGGCGGCAGTGCGGTGGGGAAGACCGCCTCGCGCGTCGGCAGGTGCGACAGCAGCGTGGTCGCGTGGCCGCCCGTCTCGTGCTCGATGTGCTTGATGAACAGGACGGAACGCGGCACCTGGGCTCCCTCTCGCTCGGACTAGCCTCAGGATATGACGGTCTTCGCGATGGCCCCCGACGGCGTGCGCATCGCGCTCCACGAGCTCGGCGACCCGGGCGGCGCCCCCGTGCTGCTCATCCACGGGTTCTCGTCGAACGCGCAGCGCAACTGGATCGACACCGGCTGGGGCGACGCGCTCGCCCAGGCGGGGCTCCGCGGGATCGCCATGGACCTCCGCGGCCACGGCGAGAGCGACCGCCCGTCGACCGGCTACGACGTGCCGCGCTTCGTCGACGACGTCGACGCGGTGCTCGAGCAGCTCGCGCTGCCCGAGGCGCCGGGCGCGATCGGCTACTCGATGGGCGCGCGGCTGCTGTGGCGGCACGCGGGCACCCGGCCGCACGCCTTCCGCGCCCTCGTGCTCGGCGGGCTCCCGGCCGGCGACCCCTTCGAGCGCTTCGACGTCGACCTCGCGCATCGCGCTCTCGAGGAGCAGGCCGAGCCGGGTCGCATGGAGTCGTTCATCGTCGAGCTCGCGAGCGTCTTCCCCGAGCACGACCCAGCGACGCTCGTCACGCTCGCGGGCGAGGTCTCGGCGACGCTCTTCGACCCCGCCCAGGCGCCCCCGACGGTGCCGACGCTCCTGATGACCGGCGAGAAGGACGACCGCGCGGACGACACGGCCGAGCTGCTGCCGCTGCTGCGCGACGGCCGGTTCGAGGCGATCCCCGGGCGCAACCACATCAACGCGCCGACCTCCGGCACCTTCCGGCGCACCGCATCCGCCTTCCTCGCCGAGCATCTGGCCGGCGGGCGCTGAGGCAGGGGAGCAGCGCGATGGCCGACCTCGACGCGGTGGCGGCGCGGCTGACGGCGCTCCTCGACCGCTACCGCCCCGAGCTCGTCGACGGCGCCATCTACGGCGTGCCCGCGTGGGTGTGGCCGGGCGCGACCGGCCACGACTACTTCGCGGCGCTGAAGCGCAACAGGGCCGACGTCGGCGTCTACCTGATCATCATGGATCGCTACCCGGACGACCTCGCGCTCGCGTCGCCGGCGCTGCAGGCGCGTCGCACCGGCCGGGCCACGCTCTCGTTCCGAGCCCTCGACGACGAGCTCGAGCGCGAGCTCGCGGGGCTGCTCGACCGGCTCATGGTGCGCTATCGCGCCGAGCACGGCGGCTGACGGGGCGGATGCGCCGAGGCCGGCGGGCCGGACGCCGCCCGGAGACGATGCAGGGCCGGTCGGGTTCTCCCGACCGGCCCCAGTCCCTTGCACCAAGTGAGGCTTGAGCCTCCGCTTCCGCTGATCGCCACAGCACAACGATCAACGTGCGACGAACGTATAACGGATCGGTAACGAGCGCGCCCAGATATCCCTGAGAAATCCCTGTGCCTCGTCGCGCCGGGCCGCGTCAGAAGCGGTCGGGGCTCGGCCCCGAGGCGAGCACCGTCACGTCGGCGTGGCGGTCGAACCGGTAGCCGGCGCCGCGCACGGTGCGGATGATCTCGGCGTAGCCGCCGAGCTTCGCGCGCAGGCGGCGCACGTGCACGTCGATCGTGCGCTCGTTGGGGCGGTCGTCGGCGTCGGCGTCCCACAGCGCATCGATGATGTCGCAGCGGCCGACGGTCGAGCCCTCGCGCAGCACGATGTGCTGCAGCAGCTCGAACTCGCGGTAGGTGAGCGGCGCGATGTCGTCGCCGATCGCGACGCGCTTGCGCGTCAGATCGATGACGATGCCCGGGTCGGCCTCCGCCTCGACGGCGGGCTGCTGCACCGCCGGGTCGCCGAGCGCGCGGCGCACGACCTCGACGTCGCGGCCGCCCGCGCCGGCGGGTGCGAGTGCCACGGCGGCGTGCGTCTCGGCGCTCGGCGCGAGGCGCGAGGTGAGGGCGCGCAGCTCGCCCACGAGCCGGGCGAGCTCGATGTGGTCGGCGGCGGCGGCGTCCTCGCCGAGGCCGACGTAGAGCACGAAGCCGCGGGCCTCGGTGCCGTCGGGCACGGCGCGCACGGGCGCGGGTGCGGCGGGCGCCGCTGCGGGGGCGGCGGGGCGGATGCGCGGGGCGGCTGCCGGGGCGAAGGCCCGCTCCGGGGCGAGGGCGGCGGTGCCGCTGAAGCGGGGCTGCTGCAGCGACGGGCGGCGGGTGCGGGCGGTGGCGGGGAATGCGGTGATGGTCATGGGAGGGGCCTTCCGGCGTGCGGTCGACGGCCGCGCCGCCCGGCGATGCGGGTACGGCGATGCGGGCCGCCGACTCGAGGAGTCGATCGGTCGTGTGCGAACCGGTGCTGGTTCGGAGGGGACCGCTCTCGTGGGCTGCTCAGGCCCGAGGGTGCGACGGCGTAGGCGTCAGCGACTCCTCATGGAGCGGTCGGACGGTGCGAGCTTCGCTCAAGCACACATTCGACGCATGTCGACCATCGGCATCATCATGCCGTTCGTCCCGTTCGTCGCGAGGACGGACAAGGGGCGGAAGGTGGTCGTCATGCCCGCCAGTATCCCGGGTTCGCTCGCGCGATGTCAAACAGCGCGCGATTGTGACGAAGTGTGACGGCCGGGGCCGCCGGCGCTCATGGACCGTCGGCGTTCAGCGGCCGCCGGCGCTCAGTGACCGACGGTGCCGTAGAGGCGGTCGCCCGCGTCGCCGAGCCCGGGCACGATGAAGCCCTGCTCGTTGAGACGCTCGTCGAGGGCGCCCAGCACGATCGTCACGTCGTGGCCGTCCATGTCGCGCTCGACGCGCTCGAGGCCCTCCGGCGTGCCGAGCAGGCAGATGGCGGTCACGTCGACGGCGCCGCGGTCGAAGAGGAACTGCATCGCCGCGGACAGCGAGCCGCCCGTTGCGAGCATCGGGTCGAGCACGAAGCACTGCCGGTCCGAGAGGTCGTCGGGCAGCCGCTCGGCGTACGTGTACGGCTCGAGGGTCTCCTCGTTGCGGGCCATGCCGAGGAACCCCACCTCGGCGGTCGGCACGAGCGCCGTCATGCCGTCGAGCATCCCGAGCCCGGCGCGCAGGATCGGCACGACGAGCGGCCGCGGCTCGGCGATCTCGACGCCGGTCGTCGTCGTCACCGGCGTCTGGATCTCCTTGGGCGTCACCCGCACGTTGCGCGTGGCCTCGTAGGCGAGCAGCGTCATCAGCTCGCCGACGAGCGAGCGGAAGGTGGGGGAGGGGGTGCGCGCATCCCGCAGCACGGTCAGCTTGTGGGTGACGAGCGGGTGGTCGGCGACGTGGACTCGCATAGGGTTCAGGGTAGTGGGCGCGCAGCGGGGCGCCCGACCCGGGAGGGCGGAGCATGCGGCCATCGGCGCGCGACGAGGCGCTCATGCGGCTCGCGCTCGAGCAGGCGGCCGCGGCCGAGCGCACCGCCGACGTGCCGGTCGGCGCCGTCGTCGTCGACGCATCCGGCACCGTCATCGGCACCGGCCGCAACGAGCGCGAGGCGCGCCACGACCCGACCGCGCACGCCGAGGTCGTGGCGCTGCGCGAGGCCGCGGCGGCGCTCGGCTCGTGGAGGCTCGACGGATGCGCGCTCGTCGTGACGCTCGAGCCGTGCGTCATGTGCGCGGGCGCGATCCTCGCGAGCCGCGTCGCACGCGTCGTGTTCGGCGCGTGGGACGAGAAGGCCGGCGCCGCCGGCAGCGTCGTCGACGTGCTGCGGGAGCGGCGGCTGCCGCACCGCGTCGAGGTGGTCTCGGGCGTGCTCGCCGACGAGGCCGAGGCGCAGCTGCGCGCCTTCTTCGCCGAGCGCCGCTGAGCGCTGGTATGCCCGCCGGGCGCCGTCGCTCGACCGGCTCCGTGCGGCGCCGATCGGACTATCCGGCCGGCCGCGCAGAGAGCCGGTCGACGAACGGGGCGCGGGCAGCCGCCGGGGCGCTCAGCCCCAGAACACCGCGATCAGCAGATTGACGAGCGCAAGCCCGCCGGCGATGTGGAAGAACGTCTTGACGCGCGGCTCGGGCAGCGAGACGTCGGCCACCGGCCGGGCGCCGCCGGCCGCGAGGCCCGCCTTCTCCGCGCGGATCGCACGGCCGCGCAGGAAGCCCAGCAGCGCCGCGACGAACACGACGACCGCGATGAGGCCCTTGATGCCGAGCTTCATGTGGTTCACGTCGCCGTCGCCCGCCATCGCGAGGCCGTAGAGGGCGACGCCAGAGACGAGCTGCAGCGAGGCGCCGATCAGCATCATCGTGAAGTTGAAGCCGGTCTTCGCCCGCATCTGCAGGAAGAAGGTGCCGACCAGCAGCGAAGCGCCGATCAGGTGCAGGGCGACGAGCAGCGAGTGCAGGAACTCCATGCAGACAGCCTACACACTTGCCGCCGGAGCGGTCAGTTGCCCGACTGGATGACGATGTGGTCGGTCGACGGGGCGATGTCGGGCCGGTGGACGACGAGGTCGGGCTCGATGTAGATCACCCGCGCGTGCGGCACCTCGGTGCGCAGCATCGACTCGAGGTCGTTGATGGTGCCCGCCACGTGCTCGATGTCGGACTGCGGCGGGAACGCCACCTTCGCGGCGATCATGAGCTCGTCGGGGCCCAGGTAGAGCGTCTTCATGTGGATGAGCGACTCGACCCCGGGGGAGGCGTTCAGGATGCGCTGGATCTTCGCGTGGTCCTCGCGCGTCGCGCCCTCGCCGATCAGCAGCGACTTCATCTCGATCGCGAGCACGATCGCGACCGCGATCAGCAGCGCGCCGATCATGAGCGTGCCGATCGCGTCGAAGAGCGGGTTGCCGGTCAGCACCGACAGGCCCACCGCGGCGAACGCGAAGACGAGGCCGAGCAGCGCCGCGAGGTCCTCGAGCAGGATGACGGGCAGCTCCGGGCTCTTCGCCTTGCGGATGAAGCTCCACCAGCTCGCCTTGCCGCGCACCGCGTTGGCCTCCTTGATGGCCACGCGGATCGAGAACGACTCGAGCACGATCGCGATGCCGAGCACCGTCAGCGGCAGCCACGGCACCTCGATCTCGTGCGGCTCGCGGATCTTCGAGATGCCCTCGTAGATCGAGAACAGGCCGCCGACCGAGAAGAGCACGAGCGCCACGATGAACGCCCAGACGTAGCGCTCGCGGCCGTAGCCGAACGGATGCTCCTCGCTCGCCCGCTTCTTGGCCAGCCGCCCGCCCAGCAGCAGCAGCAGCTGGTTGCCGGCGTCGGCGACCGAGTGGATGGCCTCGGCCAGCATCGATGCGGAGCCCGAGAAGAACCAGGCGATGAACTTGGTGATGGCGATGCCGGTGTTCGCGAGGAACGCCGCGACGACCGCCTTCGTACCGTGGGATGCGCTCACGGCGGCGAGTCTACGCGCGGGACGGTGGCGGCTCGCCCCGACTAGCCTGGGCGGCATGACCGACCTCCTCCCTCCCATCGCCATGCTCGGCGTCGGCTCCATGGGCGGCGCGATCCTCACCGGCCTCGCCCACCACGGCGCGGAGCGCATCGTCGTCACGAACCGCACGGCCGAGAAGGCCGCGGGCATCCGGCTCGACGGCGTGGAGTCGATCGCGCTCGCCGAGGAGCCCGGCGGCAACGCGCGAGCGGTCGCCGGCGCGAAGCTCGTCGTGCTCGGCGTGAAGCCCGCGGGCATCGTCGACCTCGCGCGCGAGATCGCGCCGCACCTGGAGCCGGATGCGGTGGTCGTCTCGATCGCGGCGGGCACGACGACGGCGTCCATCGAGGCCGCGCTGCCCGCATCCGTCCCCGTGGTGCGGGCGATGCCGAACACGCCGTCGCACGTCGGGCTCGGCGTGACGGGCGTCGCCGGCGGCGCGCGCGCCTCGGCGGACGACGTGGCGCTCGTGGCGCGCATGTTCGAGGCGGTCGGCGAGGTGATCGTGCTCGACGAGTCGCAGATCGACGCGCTGTCGACCATCTCGGGCTCGGGCCCGGCCTACGTCTTCCTGCTCATCGAGGAGCTCACCGGCGCGGCGGAGCGCATGGGCTTCACCCCCGAGCAGGCGGCGACGATGGTGCAGGGCACGTTCCGCGGCGCGAGCGAGCTGCTCGCCGCCGACGGCGCCGAGCCGGCAGAGCTGCGCCGTCGCGTGACGAGCCCGAAGGGCACGACGGAGCGCGCCGTCGCCGTGCTGCAGGAGGCCCGCCTCGGCGAGGTCTTCGACTGCGCGACCGCCGCGGCGCTCGCGCGCGCGCAGGAGCTCGCCGCCGGGTGACGCGCGTCAGCGCAGGTGGCTGCCGAGGCGTCGCGCGCGCTGCACGACGCGCAGCAGCTCCGCGGGCGACAGCTCGAGCTGCGCCGGGAGCGCGACCGGGGCAGGCTCCCGCAGCAGCCTGCCGTTGAGCAGCGCCCCGAGCCGCGCGGGCAGCGGCAGCGCCCGCAGCTGGTCGGCGACGTGCTCCTCGCGCGGCAGCAGCACCGCGAAGCGCTGGCCGAGCAGCGTCTCGAGGCGCGCGGAGCGCACGTGCGCCCACTGCACCCGCGAGCCGCCGCCGAGCATCGCGCCGTCGGCGGTGAGCACGACCGCGCGCGACGCCGTCGACGACCGCGCGCACGACCACCTGCCCGGAGCGCTCGAGCTCCTCGATGGCGGCGTCGGCGGTCCGTGCCACGCGCTAGACCTGGTCGCCGTCGACGTACTGCCAGCCGCGGTCGCGGCGGAAGCGGCTGAGCTCGCGCATCGAGCCGCGCGCGCCCTCGGCCGTCCAGTGCGACTCGAACGTCACCGTGCCCTCGCGGTCGAACGGGCCTCCGCCCGACGTGCCGAGCACGTCGAGCCGCAGCCAGCGGATGCCCGGGTCGAGCTCGAGGGAGCGCGGGCGCGTCGAGGAGTGCCACGACGCGAGCAGCCAGTCGACGTCGCCGACGGCGAAGGCCGTGAAGCGGGAGCGCATGAGCGCCTCGGCGGTGGCGGCCTCGCGCTCGCCGCTCAGCACGGGCCCGCAGCACTCGCCGAAGGTGAGCCCCGTGCCGCAGGGGCAGCGCCGGGCGTCGTCGGGCACGGCCGCGCGCTCGGCCCGCTCAGGCACTCAGGCCCGCGAACCGCTCGATGTCGTTCTGGTTGCCCGACACGATGATGAGGTCGTGGTTCGAGACGATCGTCTCGGGGGTCGCGTAGGTGAACTCGCCGCCCGGGCTCTTCACGCCCACCACGGTCAGGTGGTACTTCGAGCGGATGCGCGACTCGGCGAGCGTGACGCCGCGGATGTGCTTCGGCGGGTACATCTTCACGATCGCGAACTGGTCGTCGAACTGGATGTAGTCGAGCATCCGCCCCGACACGAGGTGCGCGACGCGCTCGCCGGCCTCGGCCTCGGGGTAGATGACGTGGTTCGCGCCGATGCGGCTGAGGATCTTGCCGTGCGACTGGCTGATCGCCTTCGCCCAGATCTGCGGCACGCCGAGGTCGACGAGGTTGGCGACGATGAGCACCGACGCCTCGATCGAGGAGCCCACCGCGCACACCGCGATCGAGAAGTCGCCCGCGCCGACCTGCTTGAGCGCGTCGATCGAGCGGGCGTCGGCCTGCACCGTGTGCGTGAGCCGCTCCGACCACTTCTGCACGAGGTTGATGTCGTCGTCGATCGCGAGCACCTCGCGGTCGAGGCGCGCGAGCTGCCCTGCGGTGGCGGCGCCGAAGCGGCCGAGCCCGATGACGAGCACCGGGGCGTCGTGCGGGATCCTGTCAACCAACGATCGGCCTCTCCTCGGGGCGAGTGAACAGCTGCGTGGTCTGGCTCGCCGCCAGCGCCGCGGCGAGCGTCACACTACCAATGCGCCCGACGAACATGGTCAGGGCCAGGATGACCTTGGCCGGGTCCTCGAGGCCGGGCTGCGTGAAGCCCGTGGAGAGCCCCACCGTGGCGAACGCGCTGATGACGTCGAACAGCACGAACGACAGCGGCGCACCGGTGATCTCGAGCAGCACGATCGTGACGCCCGCGACGATGGTCGCGCTCCACAGGGTGACCGAGACGGCCAGGCGGAGCACGTCGGAGGGGATGCGCCGGCCGAACGCCTCCATCGACTTGCGGCCGCGCGCCTCGGCGATCGCGGCGAGGAAGAGGATCGCGAGGGTCGTCACCTTGATGCCGCCCGCGGTCGACGCGGAGCCGCCGCCGACGAACATGAGCATGTCGGTCACGAGCAGGCTCGAGTTGTGCAGCAGCCCGAGGTCCTCGAGGGCGAAGCCGCCCGAGCGCGCCATCGTCGACAGGAAGAAGGCGTGCAGCACCTGCTGACCGAAGTCGGCCGTGCCCCAGGAGTCGGCGTTGCCCCACTCGAGCACGAGGTAGGCCAGGCCGCCCGCGAAGAAGAGCATGAGCGAGACGGAGATCGTGAGCTTGACGTGGAGCGACCACTGGCGGGGCGCGCCCAGGTGGCGCAGCAGCACGAAGTAGACGGGGAAGCCGAGCGAGCCGATGAAGACGCCGACCATCATGACGCCGAGGAACCACGGGTCGGTCGCGTACGGCTCGAGCCCCTCGACGGTGGGCACGAAGCCCGAGTTCGTGAACGACATGAACGACCAGTAGGTCGCCTCGTAGAGGGCGGTGAGGAACGGCTTGCCCTCGAGCAGGATGCGCGGCAGCAGCAGCACGATGAGCGCCGCTTCGAACACGGCCACCGAGAGCGCCACGGTGCGCAGCAGTCCGCCGACCTCGCCGAGCCGGATGGCCTGGCTCTCCTTCACCACCCCCTTGCGCACGCGGGACGGGTTGGAGTCGCTCGCGGCCATGAGCCGCTGGCGCAGGCCGAGCTTGCGGGCCACGGTGAGGCCAAGGATCGAGGCGAGCGTCAGCACGCCGATGCCGCCCACCTGCACGCCCACCATCACGACCGCGTTGCCGAAGGGGCTCCAGTGGGTGGCCATGTCGACGACCGTCAGCCCCGTCACGCACACGACGCTCACGGCCTGGAAGAACGCATCCACGAACGGCGTCGGCTCGCCGGTGGCCGTGGCCCACGGCGTCATGAGCAGCACCGCGAAGAGCAGGTTCATGCTCGCGAAGACCATGATCGCGAACCGCGCCGGGTACGCCCCGGCGAACTGCTCGAGGCCGTCGCGCCATCGACTCGGGAGCGCCGTCATCCCCGGCGTCCGCTGCTCCGCCACCTGCTGCGCCTTCCGCGGGATCGAAGCGCCGCAGGGCGGCGCAGGACGGGGCAAGCGTAGTCCCGTCGGGCGCGAGCCGCGTGCGAGGGTGGTTTGTCGCGCCTGGCGCCGCGCTGGCATGCTGTGCGCATGGCCGACATCTTCTCCGTCATCGCGGACAGCACGCGACGCGACATCCTGGGCGTCCTGCTCGAGCGCCGCGCGGCGACGGGAGAGGCGAGCGTGAGCCAGATCGTCGACGCGCTCGGCGTGCCGCAGCCGACGGTGTCGAAGCACCTCCGCACCCTGCGCGACGCGGGCCTCGTCACGGTGCGCGAGGACGGCCAGCACCGCCACTACGCGATCGTGCTGGCGCCGTTCGACGAGATCGACGACTGGCTGATGCCGTTCATCTTCGCCGAGGGCGAGCAGGACGAGGCGTCGCTCGGCGCCGCCGCGTTCGCCGCCTGGGCGGGCGTGCAGGTGCCGGCGCCGCTGCGCGCGGCGGCCGACCAGGCCCGCCTCGCGGCGGAGCAAGCGCGCGTCGCCGCCGAGCAGGCGCTCGCGCGCATGAGCGACCGCGTCGAGCACCCGGCCCCCGTCGGCGCATCGCTCGGCCGGAGGGCGGCCGAGGGCATGCACGACCTGCAGGACCGCGTGCAGGAGGCCCGCGACCGCATCCACGAGGTGCAGGACCGCCTGCACGAGATGCAGTCGCGCGCGTCGCAGCGCCTCGACGACGCCAAGGGCAAGCTGCGCAAGCGCGAGGAGGACGAGCGCCGCGCCGCGCTCGGCGAGGACGGCCACGCCGCCCGCGAGCAGGACGACTCCCGCCTCGACTGACCCCGAGGGGCCGACATGCGGCTGCTCGCCGCGTTCGGGTACGATGTCGAGAGCGTTTTCCCTGCGCGGACCTCGAGGTCGTGCAGCGTCAGCGAGCAATCCCGATCGGAAGTGAGGAACCTCTATGGGTTCTGTGGTGAAGAAGCGCCGCAAGCGCATGGCGAAGAAGAAGCACCGCAAGCTGCTTCGCAAGACGCGCCACCAGCGTCGCAACCGCAAGTAAGCCGGTTGCATCCAGAGCCGGGACCTGCATCAGCAGGCTCCCGGCTTCTGCATGTCCGGGCCGCGGCCGGCCGCGCCGGGCGACCTAGGCTGGGCGCATGGTCGAGATCACCTTCATCGCCAAGCCCGGCTGCCACCTCTGCGACGAGGCGAGGCCCGTCGTCGAGCGCGTCGTCGCCGGCTTCCCCGGCGCGACGATGCACGAGGTGTCGATCCTCGACGACCCCGCGCTCGAGGCGCGCTGGAGCGAGGACATCCCCGTCGTGCTCATCGACGGGCGCCCGCACTCCTCCTGGCGCGTCGACCCCGTGAAGCTGGCCGAGCGCATCCGGGCCCGCCTTACGGCGTGAGGCGCGTCGGCCCGCGGAACAGGTAGGTCGTCTCGCGGATCGAGCCGAGGCCCAGCAGCAGCATGACGACGCGCGCGAGGCCCATGCCGAAGCCGCCGTGCGGGGGCACGCCGTAGCGGAAGAAGTCGAGGTACTCCTCGAGCTCGGCGGGGTTCATGCCCTTCTCGACGATCTGCGCCTCGAGCACGTCGACGCGGTGCTCGCGCTGCGCGCCCGTCGAGATCTCGACGCCGTTGTAGATGAGGTCGTACGAGTTGGTGACGTCGTCGCGGCCCTCGGGGCGCAGGTGGTAGAACGGCCGCACGCTCGACGGGTACTCGGTCACGAAGACGAAGTCGTGGCCGGTCGTCTCCTTGACGTGCGCCGAGATCTGCCGCTCGGCCTCCGGGTCGAGGTCGCCGTCCTGCCGCTCGATCGTGTGGCCGCGGGCCTCGACGATCGCCTTCACCTCGGCGTGGGGGATGCGCGGGAACGGCAGGGCGGGCACCTGCACCTCGATGCCGAAGTGCTCCTGGATCTCGGCGCCGTGGCGCTCGACGACGGCGGCGAGCGCCTTCGCCAGCAGCCTCTCGTGCAGCTGCATGACGTCCTCGTGCGTGTCGATCCACGAGATCTCGGAGTCGATCGACGTGAACTCGGTCGCGTGGCGGCTCGTGAAGGAGGGGTCGGCGCGGAAGGCCGGGCCGATCTCGAAGATCTTGCCGAAGCCGGCCGCCTGCGCCATCTGCTTGAAGAGCTGGGGCGACTGCGCGAGGTACGCGGTGGTCTCGAAGTAGGGCACCTCGAAGAGCTCGGCGCGCGACTCGGAGGCCGTCGCCATGAGCTTCGGCGTGTGCAGCTCGATGAAGCCCTCGTCGATCCAGTTCTGGCGCATCGCGTGCTCGATGGTCGTCTGCACGCGGAAGATGAGCTGCGCCTCGGGGCGGCGCAGGTCGAGGAAGCGCCAGTCGAGGCGCTTGTCGATCGACGAGTCCTCGGCGATCGGGGAGTCCTTGGCGACCGACTCGACCGTGAGGGAGCCGACCTTCACCTCGAGCCCGCCGAGCTTCACGCGCTCGTCGGCCTTCAGGTCGCCCGCCACCGTGACGAACGAGCCGTGCATGAGGCCCGAGATGGTCGCGGCGGTCTCTGCCGTCTCGTCGTTCACCGGGTTCACGAGCTGCGCCGAGCCCGACTCGTCGCGCAGGATCACGAACTGCACGCGCTTCTGGTCGCGCACCTTCTCGACCCAGCCCTGCACGTGCACGGGGCCGTCGGGGAGCGATGCGAGGTCCTTGATGAGAGTCCGAGTCACGGGCCGATCCTACCGACGCCGCGCGGGGCCGCCGCGCCGGAGCTCCCCGCCGACGGTCGCGACGAGCGCCCAGCCGGCCACGAGCACGACGGCCGCGGCGCCGAGCGCGACCCAGCCGGCGGCGGCCGGCACTGACGCATCCGACGCCTCCGAGAGCACGAGCAGGGCGACGCCCGCGACCGCGAGCACGAGCACCGCGAGCGCCACGGGCGTGCCGTGCGCGCGGTGCGCGACGTAGCGCGCCCACGTCCAGAGCAGGCCCGCGCCCGCGGCGGCGACGAGCGCGATCGCGAGCGGGACGAGGAGGGGCACGGAGACATCCTCCCAGGCTCGGGCATCATGGGAATCGTCGCTACGATGGCTTCATGCCCTCCCGTCGTCTCCATCTCGTGCGCCACGGCGAGGTGCGCAACCCCGAGCGCGTGCTCTACGGCCGCATGCCGGGCTACCTGCTCTCGGAGCGCGGGCAGCGCATGGCGCAGCTCGCCGTCGACCACCTCGCCACCGGCCCGGCCGCGCGCAGCGTGGTGCGGCTGGCCGCGAGCCCGCTCGAGCGCGCCCAGCAGTCGGCCGAGCCGTGGGCGGCCGCGTTCGGGCTCGAGACCCGCACCGAGCACCGCATCATCGAGCCGACGAACGACTTCGAGGGCAAGACGTTCGAGGCGAGCGGGGCGCTGCGCCACCCGTCGGCGTGGCCGCTGCTGCGCAACCCCTTCCGTCCCTCGTGGGGCGAGCCCTACCGGGCGATCGCGCAGCGCGTCGTCGCCGCGATGGAGGACGCGTGGGATGAGCTCGACGAGTCGGAGGACGACGGCGACATCGTCATGGTGAGCCACCAGTCGCCGATCTGGATGGCGCACCTCGAGCTCGCCGGCAAGCGGCTCTGGCACGACCCGCGCACGCGCCGCTGCCAGCTCTCCTCGATCACGAGCTTCGCCCGCGTCGACGGCCGCTTCACCGAGATCGACTACGCCGAGCCGGCCGCCGAGGTCGACGCGATCGACGCGGGAGCGGTGTGATGGGGCGGATGCGCAAGGTCGCGGCCGCGGTCGCTGTCGCGTCGGCGCTCGTGCTGGTCGGCTGCTCGAGCGCCGACGGCGTGGCGGGGCAGGTCGGCGACGCCGGCTACATCGCGGGCGACGGCGTCGTCACCGAGATCGCGCCCGACCAGCGGCAGACGCCGGGCGACTTCGCCGGCGCGCTCGCCGACGGCGGGCAGTTCGACTCCTCCGAGCTCGACGGGGTCGCGCTCGTGAACTTCTGGTACGCCGCGTGCCCGCCGTGCCGGGTCGAGGCGCCGGTGCTCGCCGAGCTGCACGCCGAGTTCGGCGACCGCGTCGACTTCATCGGCATCAACACTCGCGACGGCGCGGCGCAGGCGACCGCGTTCGAGGAGCAGTTCGGCATGGAGTACCCGTCGGTGCTCGACGACGAGACCGCGTCGGGGCAGCTCGCCTTCACCGGCATCGTGGCTCCCAACGCAGTGCCGACCACGCTCGTGCTCGACGCCGAGGGCCGGGTCGCCGCGCGCGTCTCGGGCGCCGTGACCGACACGAGCATCCTCTCGACACTGCTGCAGGAGGAGCTCGAGCGGTGATCGCCTCCGCCGCCCTGGGCACGCTCGCCGCCGCCGCCGACCCGGCGCTGCTGCTCGATCCGGCGGGCGCCGTGCTGAGCGGCCAGCTGCTCGTCTCGATCCCGATCGCGCTGCTCGCTGGGCTCGTCTCGTTCGCGAGCCCGTGCATCCTGCCGCTCGTGCCCGGCTACCTCGGCCTCGTCGGCTCGCTCGTGGGCCGCGACGGCAGCCGCGGCAGGCTCGTCGCCGGCGTCTCGCTGTTCATCGCCGGCTTCGCGCTCGTGTTCGTGCTCGGCAACGCCATCGTGGGCGCCGTGAGCGCCTTCCTGCTGCAGCACAGCGACCTGCTCGTGCGCATCCTCGGCGGCGTGCTCATCGTGCTCGGGCTCGTCTTCGTCGGTCAGTTCTCGTTCCTCCAGCGCGTCTGGAAGCCGCAGCAGGTGCGCGCGGGCGGCCTGTGGGCGGCGCCGCTCGTCGGCATCGTCTTCGCCCTCGGCTGGACCCCGTGCTCCGGCCCCACGCTCGCCGCCATCAGCGCGCTCACGGTCACGACCGGCTCCGCCTCCCAGGGCGCGGTGCTCGGCCTCGCCTACGCGCTCGGGCTCGGCATCCCGTTCCTGCTCGTCGCGCTCGGCCTCGGCTGGGCGGGCGGCGCGGTCGCGTGGCTGCGCCGGCACATCCGCCTCATCAACATCCTGGGCGGCGCGATGCTCATCGCGATCGGCGTCCTCATGGTCACCGGTGCGTGGAACGCCATCATGCAATCGCTCCAGGGTTGGATCGCCTCCGTTGTCACGATCATCTGAGTCGGGCTCCGACCCGCTGCGGCCGGGCGACCACGTCGACGCGCCCGCCGAGGCGACGCGGCAGCCTGGCGACCCGAGGCTCGACGCGCGCGGCTGGGGGCGGTTCCTCTGGCGGCAGCTCACCTCGATGCGCACGGCGATCGTGCTGCTGCTGCTCCTCGCGGTCGCGGCGATCCCCGGCAGCCTCGTGCCGCAGCGATCCTCCGACCCCAACGGCGTCATCCAGGTGCGCGCCGACAATCCCGAGCTCGTGTGGCTCTACGACGCGCTCTCGCTGCACGACGTCTACTCGAGCCCCTGGTTCTCGGCCATCTACCTGCTGCTGTTCACCTCGCTCGTCGGGTGCGTCATCCCGCGCCTCGTGCACCACTGGCGCGCCATGCGGGCGCTGCCGCCGCGCACCCCCGCCCGGCTGTCGCGGCTCGTGGGGTTCCAGACCGTGCCCGGCGACGCATCCGACCTCGACCGCGCCGACCGCGTGCTGCGCCGGCTCGGCTACCGCACGACCCGCTACGGCGACTCGATCTCGGCCGAGCGCGGCTACCTCCGCGAGACCGGCAACCTGCTCTTCCACATCTCGATGCTCGCGCTGCTCGTCGTCATCGGCATCGGCTCGGGCTTCGGCTACAGCGGGCAGCGGCTCGTGATCGAGGGGCGCGGCTTCGCCAACACGCTCTCGAGCTACGACTCGTTCACCGCCGGGCAGTGGTTCGACGACGCGGGGCTCGCGCCGTTCGCGGTGCAGCTCGACGACCTCGACGTCGTCTACGAGACCGAGAACCCCAACGCCGTCGGCGCGCCGCTCGACTTCACGGCGCACGTGTCGGTGACCGAGGGCGGCGAGGCGCGCGCGGCGCAGATCAAGGTGAACGAGCCGCTCGCCGTCGCGGATGCCGACCTCTACCTCATCTCGAACGGCTACGCCCCGCGCATCTCGGTGCGCGACAGCGAGGGGCAGGTCGTCTACGACGAGTACACGCCGTTCCTCGCGCAGGACGACCTCATGACGAGCCTCGGCGTCATGAAGCTGCCGGACGGGCTCGAGGAGCAGCTCGGCCTGCGCGGCTTCTTCTACCCGACCGCGGTCGTGCAGGACACGGGAGCGCTCGCCTCGGCCTACCCCGACCTCGCGAACCCCGTGCTGTCGCTGCAGGCGTTCACCGGCGACCTCGGGCTCGACTCGGGCATCCCGCGCTCGGTGTATGCCCTCGAGACCGAGGAGATGACGCAGATCGCCGGCGGCGACAGCGGCGTCGACGCGCTCACGATGGTGCCGGGGCAGACGCTCGACATCCCCGGCGGGCTCGGCTCCATCACGTTCGAGGACGTGCGGCGCTACGGCGTGATCGAATCGCACGTCGACCACACACAGACCCCCGTCTTCTGGATCACCGTCGTGCTGTTCGTCTCGCTGCTCGCGTCGCTGCTCATCCCGCGCCGCCGCATGTGGGTGAAGGCGACGTCGGCCGGGCTCGAGCTCGCGGGCCTCGCGCGGGGCGAGGACCCGACGCTCGAGCGAGCCGTCGACGACCTGGGTCGGCGCATCGTCGAGCCCGCCGCCGCAGGCGGTCGCGCCGAGCGCGGGAGTACGATCGAACCGTGACCCCAGCAGACCTCAACGCCTACTCGCTGCTGCTCGTCTACTCGGCGATGGCGGTGTACACGCTGTCGTTCGTCGCCTACGCGGTCGACGTCGCGCGCCGCTCCGCCGCGAAGCCGGCACCCGCGACCGCGCGCGAGCTGGTCGGCGCGGGCGCGCCCGTCCCGCCCGCCGAGCTAGTCGCATCCGCCCCGCTGCCGGGCCGCGGCGCGCGCATCGGGTTCACGCTCATCGTCATCGCGTGGGCGCTGCACGTCGGCGGCGCGGTGCTGCGCGGGCTCTCCGCGGGCCGCGTGCCGTGGGCGAACATGTACGAGTTCGCGCTCACTGGCATCGCCGTGATCGTCGGCGTCTTCGTGCTCTCGCGCGTGTGGCGCGACCTCAACTTCCTCGGCGTCTTCATCTCGGGGCTCGCGACCGTCTTCCTCGGCGTCGCGACCGTCAACTTCTACGTCGCGCCCACGCCGCTGCCGCCGGCGCTGCAGTCGTACTGGCTCGTCATCCACGTCTTCGTCGCCACGCTCGCCACCGGCCTCTTCGCGCTGGGGTCGGGCCTCAGCATCCTGCAGCTCATCAAGGAGCGCCGCGACAACGGGTTCCTGCGGTCGCTGCCGTCGACGGTCGCCCTCGAGGACCTCGCGTACCGCGTCGGCGTGATCGGCTTCATCTCCTGGACGTTCACGCTCATCGCCGGCGCCATCTGGGCCGAGCACGCCTGGGGCCGCTACTGGGGCTGGGACACCAAGGAGGTGTGGACGTTCGTGATCTGGGTGATCTACGCCGGCTACATCCACGCCCGCGCCACGCGCGGCTGGCGGGGCTCCCGCTCGGCCTGGCTGCAGCTGGTCGGCTTCGCCGCCGTGCTCTTCAACTTCACGGTCGTCAACCTCTTCTTCAAGGGCCTGCACGCGTACAGCGGGCTGTAGGCCGCTCGCCGGCTGGCCGGCACGCGTGCTGGCTCATCGTTCGTCAACCGGCTCCGCGTGAGGGCGACCGGATAGTCCGGTCGGGCGCGCACCTGGCGGGTCGACGAACGGTGGCTTCCTACTCCTCCGCGACCGGCCGCGCGGCCCACGGCCGCCGCTCGTGCACGTCGCGGCGCACGAGCGCGAGGACCGCGTCGACGACGTACGCGGGGTCGAACAGCACCTGCTCGTAGGTGAAGCGCAGCACGCGGTACCCGAGCGCCGTCAGCTGGGCGTCCCGCCGGCGGTCGACGGCCTGCTGCGCGCGCGAGCCGTGCCACTCGACCGAGTCGATCTCCACGACCAGCGACCTGCCGATCAGGAAGTCGCAGAACTCGCCGGGCAGCAGCTGCGCCTGCTGCTCGAAGGCGATGCCGCAGCGCCGCAGGAGCGCCGCGAACGTCGACTCGGAGCCGGAGCCCGACAGGTGGCTGGCGCGCTCGAGGCCCGCTCGCCGCCGTGCGGGCAGCGCGGCGGCCGTCTCGTCGAGGTCGGAGCGCTGCACCTTCCCCTGCTGCAGCGCGGAGTCGGCAGCGGCGATGAGGTCGGAGATCGAGAGGCAGCCGGTGGCCACGGCGAGCGCGGCGACGACCCCGTCCACCGCATCCCAGGGGCGGAGGTCGAGCAGATGCGCATGCATGCGGTGCACGAGCACCCCGTCGCGTCCCTCGGCGCGGTCCACCCGCTCGCTGTGGGTCTCGCGGTTGACCCGCACGTGCAGGTCGTCGTCGCCGTGCGGCACCCAGACGCCGTGCGCGCGGAACGCCGAGACGCACGAGACGACGCCGCCGAGCCGCAGCGCGCGGGTCGCGTCGCTCTCGAGGCCGCTGAGCGCCACCCAGCCGCGGAGCGGCGTCCAGAGCGCGCCGCTGTCGCGGAGCCGGCGCAGCTCGGCGCGGGTCGCGTGCTCGGTCGCGGCGCTCGTGGTGCAGACGCCGCCCATGGCGCCGAGCCAGTCGAGGAAGTGCATGCGCCGGAGGATGGCGCGACGTGCGCACGGCCCGTCGCCCCGCGCATCCGCTCTGTGGAGAGCCCCGTTCGTCGACCGGCCAGGTGCGCGTCCGGCCGGACTATCCGGCCGGAGCCTCGCGGAGCCGGTTGACGAACGGGGCAGAGCCGGGCCGAGCGGGAGTCAGCGGCCGCGGGCGGCGAGGCGGACGGATGCGCCTCAGAGGTGGGGGAGCGCGGCCGCGAGGCGCGCGCGCCAGTGGGCGGTGCGCTCGGGCGACGCCGCGTGCGCCGCGAGCAGCGCCGGATCGGGCGCGACGCGGCCGGCCGGGATCGAGCCGCCGACCGGCACGAGCGGCTCGGCGACGTCGGCGGCGAGGAGCGCGCCCGTGCCCAGGCCGCAGTCGAAGGGCAGCTCGGGCAGCGCGGCCGCGAGCGCGGCCCCCATCGACAGCCCCACCGACGAGTCGAGTGCGCTCGAGACGACCGCCGGCAGCCCCGCGTCGGCGACGATCGCGAGCGCGGCGCGGATGCCGCCGAGCGGCTGCGCCTTCACGACCACCACGTCGGCCGCGCCGGCGCGCGCGACGAGCAGCGGATCCTCCGCCTTCCGCACCGACTCGTCGGCCGCGATCGGGATCGCCAGCCGGTGCAGCCTGGCCCGCAGCTCGGCGAGCTCGGGCACCGTGGCGCACGGCTGCTCGACGTACTCGAGGTCGAAGCGCTCGAGCGCGCGCACCGCGGTCTCGGCCTCGTCGACGCCCCACCCGCCGTTCGCGTCGACCCGGATCCGCGCATCCGGCAGCAGCGCGCGCACCTCGGCCACCCGCGCGACGTCGTCGGCGAGCACCTGGCCGGCCTCCGCCACCTTCACCTTCACGGTGCGGCAGCCGTCGTAGCGGGCGAGCACCGCGGCGACCGCGTCGGGCGCGACGGCGGGCAGCGTCGCGTTCACGGGCACGCGGTCGCGCACGGCGGCCGGGCGCTCCAGGTCGGCGTCCTCGAGCGCCGCGCGCAGCCACCGCGCGGCCTCCTCGGACCCGTACTCGAGGAAGGGGCTCCACTCGCCCCATCCCGCAGCGCCCGAGAAGAGCGCGACCTCGCGCACGTCGACGCCGCGGAAGCGCGTCACGAGCGGCAGCGAGACGACGTGCATGCGGTCGGCGAGCCGCTCGTAGGCGAGGTCCACGCGCCCATGCTCGCACGCCTGCCAGACTGTGCGGGTGAGCGAGCTGCCCTGGGTGACCGAGACGCGCGCGACCGGTGCGCGTCGCCGCAACCCGGTGTGGGGCGTCCTCGCGCTCGTGGCGGCGCTCGTGTGCGGCGCGATGTTCCTCGTCTCGGTCGGCATCGCGTTCGTCGAGCTCGACGGCCTCGTCATCTGGCTGCTGCCCGTGTGGGGCATCGTCACGCTGCTCTCGATCGCCTTCGCCATCACCGCCGCGGCGAAGCGCGGCACGGCCAACATCACGATGGCGGCGATCACCGGCGGGCTGCTCGTCATCTCGAACCCCGTGATCTTCCTGGTGATCGGCTTCGCACTGGGCCTGCTGCAGTAGCGGGGCGCGGATGCGGTGGCATCCTTGGGGCCATGGCGTCGGCGCCGCAGTTCCACATGCCCGACGAGGCGGAGCCGCCTCGCGAGGGCGGCGTGCGCCGCTCGCACATCGCGGTCGCGCTCGTGGCGCTGCTGGTGGGCGTCGGCGCGACGCTGGGCCTGCAGGCGCTCGCCGCGCAGAGCGGCCCGCGCTCGGAGCAGGCGGTGCGCGATGCAGTGCTCGGCTACCTCGGCGCGATCGCGGCTGGCGACGACGACACCGCCGACGCAGCGCTGCTCGGCTCGGCGCAGCGCGCGTCGGCGCAGCCGAGCTCGATCGCGGCGGACGGCCGGCTGCGCAGCCCGCGCATCACCGAGGTCGTGCTGGGCGACGGCACGGCGCGCGTCGACGTCTCGTACGCGGTCGCCGACCGCACGATCCTGAGCCGCATCGAGGCGGTCTTCGCCGACGGCGCCTGGCGCATGCAGCGCACGCTCGGCGAGCCGGTGTCGATCTCGTCGGCGCTGTCGGTGCCGGTGCAGGTCGACGCGATCGGTGTCGTGCTCGCGACCCGCAGCCTGCTGCTCCTGCCCGGCAGGCACACGATCGCCCCGATCGAGACGGCGCTCGTGACGATGTCCGGCAGCACCGTCGACGTCGACGGCGACCCGCGCACGCAGTCGGCGATCGACCTCGAGCCCACGCTCACCGCGGCCGCGCTCTCGCAGCTCGCCGCGACCGGCAGCGGCTTCGCGGCGGCGTGCAGCGCCGACCGCTCGTGCAATCTGCCCGCCGGCTTCAACGCCTCGACCCTGCCCGACCCGATCGTCGTGCCCTGGTCGGGGCAGGCGGGCGAGGTCGCCGTGCGCGTGCCGATCGCCTCCGGCGACGTCGGCACGGCGCTCGAGGTCGTGGGCCGCATGAGCCCCGACCTGTCGACGTTCGAGGGGATGCGCTGCGCGCTCGCGGGCGAGGAGCCCCGGCCGTGCGGGCCGTGACGACGCCGGCGCGCGCCCTCGCCCCGCGCTCGGCGGCTCGCCCGCGCGGCTGACGGCGCGCGTCCGCCGCGCCGCGTAGCATCGCCGCATGCTCGAGGACCTGCTGCACGAGACCGACGCGCCCGAGCGCGAGCCCGCGCCGCGCGACCGCGACCGCCGCAGCGCCCGCCGCGGCGCGCTGTCGCTCTGGCTCCTGGCGATCGCCGTCGTGCTCTACGGCGTCTCGCTCGCGCAGCAGATGAGCTACCTCTTCGCGCCGCGCCCGGGCGAGCTGCCGCTCGTCGTGGCGGTGCTCGTCGCCGCCGTGGTGCTCGGCCTCAGCGGCGTGGTGGTCGGATGCATCGCGGCGACGAAGCCGGACGGCCGCCGCACCGGCGTGTTCGGCGCCGCGCTGGGCCTCGGCCTGCTCGTGCTCTTCGCCGCGGCGAGCTGGTTCGGCTGGGGCTTCCTCTCGGCGCTCTCCGCCCCGGTCTGATCCGGGCATCCGGATAACGATCCGGGCACGGCGCACCCGCGCCGGGCGCGACCGCGCCAGGATGAGGGCGTGCCGACGGAGATGCCCGACTTCGCGATGCCGCCGGAGGCGGATGCTCCGGCGAGCGCCGCGGCGGCCGATGCGGCCCCCGCGACCGGCGCGGCCGGCGAGCCGTCCGCCGCGCCGCACGCCACGCATCCGGAGCGCTCGCGCGAGCCGGCGTCGCCGAGCGACGAGGACGAGGAGCCCTGGGGCCGGCCGGATCCGCAGCCGGTCCGGCGCCCGTGGCGCCTCCTGCTCGCCGCGACGCTCGTCGGCGTGCTGCTCGGGGCCGGGCTCGTCTCGGCGGTGCAGGGGATGGAGCGCGCGGCGGGCGACGGCGACCGGGCGCGGCTGACCGAGGCGGCGATGGCCTACCTCACGGCGATCGCGGACGGTCGAGCGGAGGAGGCGACGCGGCTCGTGCCGCCTCCCGGCCTCGCCGGGGCGGCCGATCTGCTCACCGACCCCGTCCTCGCAGCAGCGGGCCGGATCACCGAGCCGCAGGCGGGCTTCGCGCAGATCGAGGGCGACGAGGCGCGCATCGAGGTCGGCTTCGTGCTCGGCCGCACCGACGTCTCGCGCACGCTCGAGGCGGTGCGGGAGGCGGGCGGCTGGCGGGTGACGACCTCGCTCGCGGAGCGCGTGCAGAACTACGCCTACGGCCCCGGAACGTCGAGCGTGTCGCTCGCGGGCGTGCCGGCGGCGTCGGGCGAGCTGCTGCTCTACCCCGCGCTCTACATGACCGACGCCCACGACGACGGCTTCGTGAGCACGCAGTCGGTCACGTTCAGCGTCGACGGCGACGCGCGCACGGTGGTCGAGATCTCGCCGATGGTGCAGGTCGCGCCCGGCGTCGCCGAGCGGCTCGAGCCGGTCGCGATGGCGTTCGGGCTCGCGTGCCAGCTGCGCGAGGACTGCGGCATCCCGCCCGGCGAGCTCGTGCCGACCCATCAGGTGCAGCCGTACCTCGAGGGGGCGGATGCGACGCAGGCGTCGGTCTACCTCGCGCGCTCGACCGACGCAGGCGGCGAGCTCGAGTGGCACGAGGTGCGCATGCGCGGCGACTTCGCGGACGGCGCGGATCCGGGGGACTGGGAGTGCGGCATGCCGAGCCTCGGGACGGGGCAGGTCGAGGCCTGGGAGGCGTGCGTCCCGTAGGGCGGGAGCGGGTGCCTGAACGCGTCGATTCCTCACCAAGAGGACCCTGGTCAGAGGCGTCCCGCGGCGGGATGATTCGGCCATGTCGACAGACATGCCGCAGTTCGTGATGCCACCGCCGGTCGCGACCGAGCGGACCGTCGCCGACGGCGGGTTCCCCGGGCCCGGCGAGCTCGAAGGGCCGGCGGCCGCGCTCACGATGGCACCGGTGGTCGGGGCCCGCCCGCGAGCCTGGCTCGCGCGGGTGCTCGTCGCGGTGGGCGTCGCGGGCCTGCTGCTCGGGGCGGTGATCCAGGCCGGCGTCCACGGGGCCGCCGGCTCGGCCGCCGCCGCGCGAACGGCCGCGCTGCAGGCGACGGCGATGGAGTACCTCACCGCGATCGCGGAGGGTCGCGCCTCGGACGCCTCCGCGCTCGTGCCACCGACGCTGCGCGGCCAGCTCGCGCCCGACGAGGTGCTCGCGGCCGCGCGGCCGATCCGCGACTACTCCGCAGCGGTCGGGCACCTGGATGGCGCGACCGGCACGGTGGTCGTCGAGTACACCGTCGGCGGACTCGAGCTGCAGCGGCTGCTGCGCGCCGAGGAGGCCGACGGCGCCTGGCGCATCACGACGTCGCTCACCGAGATCCCCCAGGTGTACCAGGAGCACCAGCTGGCGCAGGTCTCCGTCGGATCCGTCGAGCTCGAGGCGAATCGGCGGATGCTGCTCTACCCGGGCGCCTACATGCAGGACGGCGTCGACACCGGGCTCTTCCGGTCGGTCGGCAACGCCTTCGTCGTCGACGGCGACCCGGCCTCCGTGACGGAGATCTGGAGCGGGCTCGAGCTCGACATGATGGTCGCGGTCGTCGCCGCCGACCTGGCGCTCGACATCGTGCACGACTGCCAGGCCGAGGCGAGCTGCGGCGTCGACGCCGAGGCGAGGGTGCAGCAGCTCGAGGAGCCGCACCTGCGCTCGGTGAAACCGCTGACGGGCGGCGTCGACATCGGCGCGCCGATCGCGATCGGCGACCGCTGGACGGAGGTGCGCATCCGCGCCCTGCCCGATCGCCTCACGGGCGCCGCCCAGTGGCTCTGCCCCGAGCCCGAGCGGCTCGACCTGCCGATCGTGCCCTGCGAGGAGTGAGCTGGGGCGCGGTGCGCGCCCCGCCGATCGGCACTGCGCCCCGCTCCCGGCCAGGCTCCGGTGGCTAGGGTGGAGCGGTGACCATCTCGCCCCTGTTCGACCCCGCCGAATGGGCCGACGCGGAGCCCGGGTTCGACGACATAACGGTGCACCGCTCGCGCGACGGGCGCATCGCGCGCATCGCCTTCGACCGGCCCGAGGTGCGCAACGCCTTCCGGCCGCGCACCGTCGACGAGCTCTACCGCGCGCTCGACGCCGCGCGGCAGGACAGCCGCATCGGCGTGGTGCTGCTGACCGGCAACGGGCCGAGCCCGAAGGACGGCGGCTGGGCGTTCTGCTCCGGCGGCGACCAGCGCATCCGCGGCCGCGACGGCTACAAGTACGCCGAGGGCGAGACCGCGGGCTCCATCGACCCCGCGCGCTCCGGCCGCCTCCACATCCTCGAGGTGCAGCGACTCATCCGCTTCATGCCGAAGGTCGTCATCGCGGTCGTGCCCGGCTGGGCGGCCGGCGGCGGCCACTCGCTGCACGTGGTCTGCGACCTGACGATCGCGAGCGCCGAGCACGGCCGCTTCAAGCAGACGGATGCCGACGTCGGGTCGTTCGACGCGGGCTACGGCTCCGCCTACATGGCGCGCCAGACGGGGCAGAAGTTCGCGCGCGAGGTCTTCTTCCTCGCCCGGGAGTACTCGGCGCAGCGGGCGCTCGAGGCGGGCGCGATCAACGCGGCCGTGCCGCACGAGGAGCTCGAGGCGACGGCGCTCGACTGGGCCCGCGAGATCCTGACGAAGAGCCCCACGGCCATCCGGATGCTGAAGTTCGCCTTCAACGCCGTCGACGACGGGCTCGTGGGCCAGCAGATCTTCGCCGGCGAGGCGACCCGCCTCGCGTACGGCACCGACGAGGCGGTCGAGGGGCGCGACGCGTTCCTCGAGAAGCGGGAGCCCGACTGGTCCCCGTTCCCCTGGCACTACTGAGCAGCGAAGGCACGGACGACCGAGGAGGTGCGAGCATGGCGATCGTCGTCGAGACGAGCGGCTCCAGCGGCGTGCCCAAGCGCGTCATCATCTCCGACGAGGCCATCGCCGCCTCGACCGACGCGGCCAACGAGCGGCTCGGCGGCCCCGGCCAGTGGGTGCTCGCGCTGCCCGAGCAGTACATCGCCGGCCGCAACGTGATCTGGCGGAACGCCGCCTCCGGCGCGCCGCTCGTGCGCACCGAGGGGTCGTTCACCGCCGAGGCCTTCGTCGAGGCCGTGCAGAGCCTCGAGCACGAGCGCAAGTTCACGTCGCTCGTGCCGACGCAGCTCGCGCGGCTCGTCGACGCGGCGATGCTCGACCGCTCCTTCATCGGGCCCATCGCGCGCCTCGACCGCATCCTGCTCGGCGGCCAGCGTGCGCCGTTCGGCCTCATCGAGCGGGCGGCGCGGCTCGGCTGGCGCATCACGCGCACGTACGGGGCGACCGAGACGGTCGGCGGGTGCGTGTGGGACGGCCGTCCGCTGCGCGACGTGAAGATCCGCCTCACCGACCAGATCGAGATCGCCGGGCCGCAGCTCGCCGACGGCTACGAGGATGCGGCGCTCACCGAGAAGCGGTTCGTCACCGACAGCTCCGGCACCCGCTGGTACAAGACGGGCGACGCCGGCAGCCTCGTCGGCGGCACGCTGCAGGTGTCGGGCCGCATCGACGACGTCATCAACTCCGGCGGCATCAAGATCTCGCTCGCGGCGGTCGAGCACGTGGTGCAGACGTTCGCGCCCGACGCGGTCGTCGTCGCCGCGCCGCACCCCGAGTGGGGCGAGGTGCCCGCGGTCGTCACGACGCTCAAGCCCTCGCTCGCCGAGATCCGCGCCGCCGTGGGGAACGCGCTCGGCAAGCCCGCCCGGCCCAACCACCTGGTGACGGTGTCGGTCATGCCGACCACCGCATCCGGCAAGCCCGACCGCAAGCGCCTGGCCCGGCTCGTCGCGAGCCGCACCCAGGAGCGCCGCCGCCGCGGCATCTTCGGCTGACGCCGCCGCGCGCCGTCCGTCAACCGGCTCCGTGCGGGGTCGACCGGACTATCCGGTCGGCGCGGCGCTGAGCCGGTCGAGCGACGGGCCGGCCGCGGCCGCCCGGCTACGATCGAGGCGATGGCCTCTCCCCGCTCCGGCAACCCCGCTCGCCGCGCCCAGCACGAGGGCACCGCGCCCTCGCCCGCCACCTGGCGCGACTGGATCGCCGCCGCCCGGCCCCGCACGCTCGGCATGGCGATCGCGCCGGTCGCGCTCGGCAGCGCGGCCGCGTTCAACGCCGAGGGCTTCCACCTCGGCATCGCGCTCGCGTGCCTCGCGCTCGCGCTCTGCATGCAGATCGGCGTGAACTTCGCCAACGACTACTCCGACGGGGTGCGGGGCACGGATGCGGTGCGCGTCGGGCCGGGACGCCTCGTCGGCGCCGGCAAGGCCAGCCCGGTCGCCGTGCGGAACGTCGCGATCGGCTTCCTCGCCGCCGGTGCGGTCGCCGGACTCGTCGTCGTGCTCGTGAGCGGCCGCTGGCTGCTGCTCGTGGTCGGCGTCGTCTGCATCCTCGCCGCGTGGGGCTACACGGGCGGCAAGCGCCCCTACGGCTACTACGCGCTCGGCGAGCTCATGGCGTTCCTCTTCTTCGGCCCGGTCGCCGTCGCCGGCACGACCTACGCGATCATCGGCCGCGTCACCGAGGACTCCCTCGCGCTCGGCGCGGCGATCGGCGCCATCTCGGCCGCGCTCATGCTCTGCAACAACCTGCGCGACATCGAGACCGACCGCACGGCCGGCAAGCGCAGCCTCGCCACCCTCATCGGCCGCCGGGCGTCGAAGGCGCTCTACGTGGCGCTCATGCTCGTGCCGTTCGTCATCCTGTGGATCTTCTCCTACGCGCTCGCCTACGGCTTCGCGGTCTTCGCGGTGCTGCTGCTCGCGGGGCCGGCGATGGTGATCGTGGTCATGGCGCGCTCGCCGCGCGACCTCATCACGGCGCTGGGCCTCACCGGCATGACGGCGCTGCTCTACGGCGTCGGCCTCGCGATAGCGATCTGGGCCGGCCCGGCGGGCTTCATCACCGCCTGACGCGGTCGCGCTCGAGCGCGCTGCTGCCGCGGCGCGCCATGATGGACCCGTGCCGTCGAGGATGCCGGAGTTCGAGATGCCGCCGGAGCCACCGGCCGGCGTGGTCGACGACGCGCCCGACCGTGTCGACGCATCCGAGGCATCCGCCGCCGAGCCGCAGCCGGCGCCCGATGCCGACCGCTCGGGGAGCGGCGCTGCCCGCCGGAGGCTCATCGCCGGCGTCATCCTCGCCGCGCTGCTCGTCGTGGGCGGCTCGACCGCCGCGATCGTGCAGGCCGTGCAGCGCCAGGCCGAGACTGCCGACACCGCGGCGCTCACCGAGCTGGCGCTCGACTACCTCGGGGCGATCGCCGACGGCCGCGCCGACGACGCGACGGCGCTCGTGCCGGTCGAGGGCGACGCCCCGCTGCTGACCGACGCGGCGCTCACCGCCGCCGACCGCACCCGGCGGTTCGACGTCGCGGCTGTCGAGCTCGACGGCGACGCCGCGGCCGTGCTCGTCGAGCTCTCCGGCGGCCCGGGCCGCATCGAGCGGCAGCTCGCCGCGGTGCGCGACCCGGACGGATGGCGGCTGACGACGAGCCTCGCGGAGCGCGTCGTGCTCGAGCAGGAGCGGGGCGTCGGCGTGCTGCCGCGCCTGCTGGGCGTCGAGATCGGCGGCGTCGGCGGCACGCTGCTGTACCCGGGCCTCTACCGCACCGAGCCGATCGACGAGGGCCTCGTCAGCATCGAGCCGTCGACGATCCGCGTCGACGGCGACCCGGCGACGCCCGCAGAGACCGGGCTGCCCGCCTGGCGGGCGTCGGAGGGTCTCATCGACGAGGCCCGGCGGCTCGCCCTCGCGCACGGCGTCGCATGCCAGGCGGCGTCCAGCTGCCCGGCGCCGGCGGGGGCGCTGCTCGGCCTCGGCGACACCGCGCAGCTGCAGATCGCCGACGACGGCGCGCTCGAGCTCGACGTGCCCCTGCGTGCGCTCGCCGAGGGCTCCGCCGCGCCGGCCGATCTCTGGATGGGGGTGCGTGCCACGGCCCGCGACGGCGGCGGGGTCGACTTCGCGTGCACGGTGCGCCAGACGCGCGTCGGAGCCACCGCGACGCCGGAGGCCGAGGTGCCGCCCGAGTGGCAGCCGTGCGGCTGAGCGTCGCGCGCCGGGGTCAGCGGGGGCCGGATGCCTCGGGGTCGTCGCGCGGGTCGCGCGCGTCGGCGACCGGCGCGTCCGCCGTCGCCTGGGCGTCGTCCGCGTCGGGCGCCGCGGTCGGCCGGTCGAGCGCCTCGTCCTCGACGTCCGCGTCGTCGGGGCCCGCGCCATCGCGCCTGCGGCCCTCGCGCATCCGCTGCAGGTCGGCCGCGGCCTCGTCGCGCAGTTTCGGGAAGAACACGATCGAGGCGGCGAAGGCGAAGGCGAGCGAGACGATGAGCGAGAGCCACCACAGCACCTGCGCGACCATCAGCACCGCGAACGGCACGAGGAAGAGCGCAGCGCGCACGAGCAGGTAGCGCATCGAGGGGGCCATGCACCAAGTCTATGAGCGCCCCATAGGCAGGGGACGTACGCTGGGGTCATGAGGTGGCTCATCATCGGCGGGATCCTGGCCCTCGTGGTCACGGTCTACGCGCTCGTCGACCTGACGGTCACCGACGATCGCCGCGTCCGCCGCCTCAACCGCGTGCTGTGGGTCGTGCTCATCGTCGTGGTGCCCGTCTTCGGACCGATCGCGTGGCTCGCGTGGGGCAAGGGCCCGCGCGCCGACGCCCGCCCGATGGCGCCCGACGACGACCCCTCGTTCTCCCGCTCGCCCGACGTGACCGACGAGGAGGCCGACCGCCGCATCGCCGAGATCGAGGCGCAGCTCGCCGCCCTCGAGTCCGAGGACTTCGGGCCTCCGCCGGCCCCCGAGCGCGCGCCCGACCCCGAGCCGCGGCCGAAGCCGCACCCGCCGGTCGTCGGCCCCGAGGACGAGGCCGACGGCGACGCCGACGGCACCGGGCGCCGCGCGCCCGACGACGGCGACGCCGCACGTGCCTGAGGCGGCCCTGCCGGCCGCCGCCTACGCCGACCGGCTGGTCGCCGCGCTCGCCGCCGCCGGGGTCGCCGACATCGTCGTCTGCCCGGGCTCCCGCTCGCAGGCCATCGCCCTCGCCGCCGCGCGCATGGCGCGCGAGGGCGAGCTCGCGCTGCACGTGCGCGTCGACGAGCGCACGGCCGCGTTCCTGGCCCTCGGTCTCGCGCGCGAGACCGGCCGGCCCGCCGCGATCGTCGTCACGAGCGGCACCGCCGTCGCCAACCTGCACCCCGCGATGCTCGAGGCGCACCACAGCGACGTGCCGCTCATCGCGATCACCGCCGACCGCCCCGCCGAGCTGCAGGGCATCCGCGCCAACCAGACGGCGCACCAGCCGGGCATCTTCGGCGACGCGGCGCGCGTGCTGCTCGACATCTCGGCGGATGCGCTCGTCGACCCCGAGGGCGACGCGGTCGCCGCCGTGCGGGCCGCGCTCGGCTGGCGCGACGACGCGCACACCGAGCCCGGCCCCGTGCAGCTGAACATCGCCTTCCGCGAGCCGCTCTCGGGCGGCGAGCAGGCGCGGCCGCTGCCCGTCGAGCGGGTCGAGCGCCCGCCCATGCCGACCGCCGTGCTGCGGCCGGCCGAGCGCACCGTGGTGATCGCGGGCGCCGACGCCGGGCCCGCGGCCGTCGACCTCGCTGAGGCGATCGCCGCGCCGCTCATCGCCGAGCCCACCTCGGGCGCGCGCTTCGGGCCGCTGCTCGTGCAGCACGGGCGCGACGTCATCCCGCAGCTCGCCGACGAGGTGCGCCGCGTCGTGGTCGTCGGCCACCCGACCCTGTCGCGGGCCGTGAGCGGGCTCATCCGCCGCCCCGACGTCGAGGTGGTCGCGATCGGGCGCGCCGGGCAGGACAACGTGCGCGGCACCGGCGCGAGCACCGTGCTGAGCGGCCGCATCGAGGTCGAGGAGGCCGAGCCGGGCGCCGACGCCGAATGGATCGACCGCTGGGTGCGCGCCGGCCGCGCGCTCGCCGCCGAGCGCGACGCCGAGGCCGCCCCCGACTCGGCGCTCTCGCGCGCCGACTACGCGAAGGCGGAGCTCGCCGAGGGCCGCCGCCCCATCTCGCGCCGCGACCTCGTCACGCAGGTGTGGGAGCGCACCTGGCCGCACGACCGGCTCGTGGTCGCCGCCTCGCGGCTCATCCGCGAGCTCGACGCGCACGCCGGCCCCAAGGCGGTCACCGCCCGCGCCAACCGCGGCCTCGCCGGCATCGACGGCACCGTGAGCACCGCATCCGGCATCGCCATCGCGCACGAGCGCGCCGGCGGCGCCGGACTCACGCGCCTGCTCATCGGCGACCTCGCGCTGCTCCACGACGCCGGCGGGCTGCTCGTGCCGCCGGGGGAGGAGCGGCCACGGCTGCAGATCGTCGTCGGCAACGACCGGGGCGGCTCGCTCTTCGACCTGCTCGAGGTCGCCGGGAGCGCCCACCTCGACGACTTCGCGCGCGTGCAGCGCACCCCGCACGACGTCGACCTCGAGCACCTCGCCGCCGCCTACGGCTGGCCCTTCGAGCGCGTCACCGATCGCGCCGGCCTCCGCCGAGCCCTCTCGCAGTCCCGACCGGGCATCATCGAGGCAGTGCTGGAAGGGGACACGGATGGGCAGCAGCAGCTCTGACCTGCGGATCGACGCCGACTCGACGATCGTCGTCACCGGCGGCGCGAGCGGCATCGGGCGGCTCGTCGCACTCGGCGCCGCCCGCCGCGGCGCGCACGTCGTCATCTGGGATCGCGACGGCGCCGCCGCGCGCGTCGCGGCCGCGGAGGCCGACGAGGCGGGCGGGCGCGGCAGCGCGGTCGTCGTCGACCTCGCCGACGCCGACGCGATCGAGCTCGCCGCGGCCGAGACGCTCATGCTCGGCCCCGTCGACGTGCTCGTCAACAACGCCGGCGTGGTCTCTGGCCGTCCCCTCGCCGAGCTGACGCCGGCGCAGATCGACCGCACGATGCGCGTGAACGCGATCGCGCCCATCCTCGTCACCCGGGCGCTGCTGCCGGCCATGCGCGACCGCGGCCGCGGCCGCATCGTCACCGTGGCGAGCGCCGCGGGCTTCATCGGCGTCGCCGGCCAGACCGACTACGCCGCCTCGAAGTTCGCCGCCGTCGGCTTCATGGAGTCGCTGCGGGCCGAGCTCCGCAAGGAGCGCTCGCCCATCACGACCCTCACCGTCGCGCCGTTCTACATCGACACGGGCATGTTCGACGGCGTCACGACCAAGGTGCCGGCGCTGCTGCCGATCCTGTCGCAGGCGCGCGTCGCCACGCAGATCCTCGCCGCCATCGAGTCGCGCCGTCCGCTGCTCGCGCTGCCGCCGCTCGTGCGGCTCGTGCCCGTCATCAAGGCGCTGCCGACCGCCCTCGCCGACCTGGTGGCGGATGCGCTGGGCGTCAACGAGGGCATGGACGGCTTCACGGGGCGCGCGGCCCCGTCGCCGTCGGCCGCGGAGCGGACGGAGCACCGCTGATGCGCTGGCCCTGGCAGCGCAGGCGCGAGCTGCCGCCGGTGCCGCAGGTGACCGAGGCGGTCGAGCGCCGGTGGATGCTGCCGCGCACCCTCATCGTGCTGCTGTCCGTCATCGCCGTGTTCGCGGTGCTCATCCTGCTCAGCCAGGTCGCATCGTTCCTCGCCCCCGTCTTCCTCGGCTTCAACCTCGTGATCGCCGTGATGCCGCTGCAGCAGTGGCTGCTGCGCGTCGGCGCGCCCCGGATGGTCGCGGCCCTCGCGTCGCTGCTGACGGTCTACGCGTTCCTGCTCGCGCTCCTGTGGTCGATCTACTGGTCGGTGCAGTCGCTCGTGACCGAGCTCCCCGGCTACTCGGCCCGCTTCAACGCGATGTACCGCGACGTGCTCGCCTGGCTCGAGACGCTCGGCGTCTCGCAGGACGAGGCGCTCGAGCAGCTGCAGAGCGCCTTCAGCCCGAGCGCGATCGCCGGCGCCGTCGGCGCGCTCGCCTCCGACGCGGGCAGTGCGCTCGCCTTCGTCGCGACGCTCTTCGTCGTGGTCTTCTTCCTCGCCTGGGACTCCGTGCAGCTGCCCGAGCGCATGCAGCGCATCGCGGTGACGAACCCGGGCATGGTGCGCGGCATCGACCGCTTCGCCGCCGGGGTGCAGCGCTACTGGGTCGTGACGACGCTGTTCGGCCTCATCGTCTCGGCGCTCGACCTCATCGCGCTCATGCTGCTGGGGGTGCCGCTCGCGCTCGTCTGGGCCGTGTTCGCCTTCGTCACCAACTACATCCCCAACGTCGGCTTCGTGCTCGGCGTGATCCCGCCCACGCTCATGGCGCTGCTCGCCAACGGCCCCATCAACGCCCTCGCGACCGCGATCCTCTTCAGCGTCATCAACTTCGTGATGCAGTCGCTCGTGCAGCCGAAGGTCGCCGGGGATGCGGTGGGCGTCACGCCCGCGACCTCGTTCCTGTCGCTGCTCGTGTGGGCGTTCGCGCTCGGCCCCATCGGCGCGCTGCTGGCGCTGCCGTCGACGCTCGCGGTCAAGACGCTGCTGATCGACCCCGATCCGCGGCTCGCCTGGGCGAGCAAGCTCATGTCGAGCAAGCTCGACGCGCCTCCGGGCGGCAGGCTCGGCCGCGCCGTCGCGCCCGGCGTCCGGCCGCGCGCGGAGGGCTCACCGCAGACTCGCTGACAGCGGGGGCTAGTCTCTGGCCCATGACAGCGATCACCGACGCGCTCCGCATCACCCGCTCCGTCCGCCTCGACGAGGTGGACCCCGCATCCACGCCCGGCTTCGACGGCGACAAGCTCGCGGGGCGGGCGGCGCTCGCGGCCGGCGCCGACCACCTCTCGCAGCTGCAGGAGCGGCTGTACGCCGCGAGCAAGGCGGGCGACGAGCGCTCGGTGCTGCTCGTCGTGCAGGGGATGGACACCGCCGGCAAGGGCGGCATCATGCGCCACGTGCTCGGCCAGGTCGACCCGCAGGGCGTCAAGATCACCGCCTTCAAGGCGCCCACCGACGCCGAGAAGCGGCACGACTTCCTGTGGCGCTTCGAGCCGGCGCTGCCGAAGCCCGGCATGATCGCCGTCTTCGACCGCTCCCACTACGAGGACGTGCTGATCCACCGCGTGCGCGGCTTCTCGACGCCCGAGGTGATCCAGGAGCGCTACGGCAAGATCGTCGAGTTCGAGCGGGGGCTCGTGGAGCGCGGCATCACGGTCGTCAAGGTGATGCTGCACGTCTCGTTCGAGGAGCAGGGCGCGCGCCTGCTCGAGCGGCTCGACCGCCCCGACAAGCACTGGAAGTACAACCCGAACGACGTCGAGGAGCGCACCCGCTTCCCCGACTACATGGAGGCGTACCAGATCGCCATCAACCGCACCGCGCGCGCTGCGGCGCCGTGGCACGTGGTGCCCGCCGACCGCAAGTGGTACGCGCGGCTCGCGGTGCAGGAGCTGCTCGTCGAGGCGCTCGAGGGCATCGACCCGCAGTGGCCCGAGGCCGACTTCGACGTCGCGGTCGAGCGCGAGAAGCTCATCGCCCTCGGCGGCACGCCGCCCACCGAGGAGGCGAAGGCCGAGGCGAAGGCGAAGGCCAAGGCCAAGGAGAAGCAGGCCAAGACGGACAAGAAGCAGGCGAAGGCGGCGACCGAGTAGGGCGCCGCCCCCGGCTACGGCAGCGGGTCGGCGAGCGCGTCGGTGATCGGCCGCAGCTTGACCGCGGTCTCGGCGAGCTCGGCCGCGGGATCGGAGCCCGCGACGATGCCGGCGCCCGCGAACGCGCGGATCGCGCCGTCGGGCGCGATCTCGGCGCCGCGCAGCGCGATCACCCACTCGCCGCCGCCGTCGCCGTCGACCCAGCCGACCGGGCCCGCGTAGCGGCCGCGGTCGACGCCCTCGAGCTCGCGGATGATGCGCAGCGACGCCGCGCGCGGGGTGCCGGCGACCGCCGCGGTCGGGTGCAGCAGCGCGAGCACGTCGAGCGTCGAGCGCCCCTCGCCGAGGGTGCCGGTGATGTCGGTCGCGAGGTGCCAGAGGTTCGGCAGCCGCAGCGGGAACGGCTCCGACGCCCGCGCGTCGGGCGCGAGCTCGCGCAGCACCGCCATCGCCGAGTCGGCCGCGAACCGGTGCTCGCGCAGGTCCTTGTCGCCCGACGCGAGCGCCTCGGCGATCTCGGCGTCGCGCGCCGGCGTCGCCCCGCGCGCCGCGGTGCCCGCGAGCACCCGCGAGAAGAAGTGCCCGCGGTGCGCCGCCACGAGCGTCTCCGGGCTCGCGCCGACGAGCCCGTCGACCGCGTAGGTGACGGCATCCGGGTAGCGCTGCACGAGCCCGACCGCGACCGAGCGCACGTCGCCGTCGGGCGGCAGCTGCCCCACGCGGTCGCGCGCGACCACGAGCTTCTCGGCCTCGCCCGAGCGGATGCGCTCGGTCGCCTCGGCCACGACGGCCCGGTAGCGCTCGGCGTCGATCGCGCCGTCGGTCAGCTCGACGCGCACCTCGTCGACCGCTGTCGGGTGCAGGCGGCCCTCGTCGCCGATCCAGGTGATCCACTCGTCGTCGCCGCGGCGCCCCACCACCACCTGCGGCACGATGAGCACGCTCGTCGCCGCCGAGTCGTCGTCGAACGCGAAGGCGCCGAAGGCGACGAGCCCCGTGCCGGGCACGCCGACCGCGTCGTCGACGACCGCGTCCTGCGCGACCCGACGCCACGCATCCGCCGCGTCCGACAGCCGGGACGGGCCCGAGAACTCGAGCCGGAGCGCCTCGCCGCGGCCGACGATGCCGTCGGCGCCGCGCCGGATCGCGAGCGGCGCGCGCGGGTCGGCGTGCTCCAGCAGGCGCCCGAGCTCCGCGCGCTCGGTGCGCACCCGCAGGCCTGGCATGCCTGCCAGCCTATGCCCGCGGAGCCTGGGCGGCGGCAGGGGAGCGGGCAGGCGGGGACGCCTAGGATGGAGCACGTGAGCCGAGCAGACATGCAGAAGGACCCGGACCAGGTCGCGGGCATGTTCGACGCGACGGCGAAGCGCTACGACCTGCTGAACTCGCTGCTGTCGGGCGGCAACGACCGCTTGTGGCGCATCCACATGCAGCGCGCCGTCGCCCCGAAGCCGGGCGAGCGCATCCTCGACGTCGCCGCCGGCACCGGCGCCTCGTCGGCGCCGATGGCGAAGGCGGGCGCGCTCGTCACCGCCCTCGACATCAGCCACGGCATGCTCGAGGAGGGCCGCAGGCGCCACCCCGACATCGAGTTCGTGCAGGGCTCGGCCGAGGAGCTGCCGTTCGACGGCGACACCTTCGACGCCGTCACCATCTCGTTCGGGCTGCGCAACGTGCAGCAGCCGCGCGCCGCGCTCAGCGAGTTCCACCGGGTGCTGAAGCCCGGCGGCCGGCTGGTCGTCTGCGAGTTCTCGCAGCCGCCCGTGAACGTCGTGCGCAAGAGCTATGAGCTCTACCTGCGCACGGTGCTGCCGGGCCTCGCCAAGGCCGCCAGCAGCAACCCCGAGGCCTACCGCTACCTGGTCGAGTCGATCGCCTCGTGGCCCGACCAGCAGGCGCTCTCGCAGTGGATCCGCACCGCCGGCTTCATCCGCGTCGCGCACCGCAACCTCACGCTCGGCGTCGTCGCGCTGCACCGCGGCCGCAAGCCGAGCGAGCAGACCGCTGCCATGCGCCTCGCGCGCCACGCGCAGCCGGAGGAGCAGGGCTCCTGATGCCGACCATCGCCGAGGCCTTCGGGCTCAGGGGGCCGCGGTTCGCGTCGCCCGCCGACTGCCGCGTCGTCGACGCGGTCGAGCGGGGCCTCGACGAGCTCGAGGGGCGGCTCGACCGGCACGTGCGCGTCGCCGACCCGGTCGCCGACGCGGCCACCCGCTACCTGCTCGAGGCCGGCGGCAAGCGCGCCCGGCCGCTGCTGCTGCTGCTCGCCGCCCACCTCGGCTCCGGCATCGACGACCGCGTGCTCTCGGCGGCCGAGCTCGTCGAGATCACGCACCTCGCGAGCCTGTACCACGACGACGTGATGGACGAGGCCGACACCCGCCGCGGCGTGCCCTCGGCGCACACGGTGTGGGGCAACAGCGTCGCCATCCTCGCCGGCGACCTGCTGTTCGCGCGCGCCGGCCAGATCGCCGCGCCTCTCGGCTCGGAGGTCGCCGAGCTGCAGGCGCGCACCTTCGAGCGGCTGTGCCTCGGCCAGCTGCACGAGACGCTCGGCCCCGGCGACGCCGACCCGGTCGACCACTACCTGCAGGTGCTCTCCGACAAGACCGGCTCGCTCATCGCGGCCGCGGCCGAGCTCGGCGTCGTCGTCAGCGGCGCCGACCCCGCGCACCGCGCGGCGCTGCGCGAGTTCGGCGAGTGCATCGGCGTCGCCTTCCAGCTCGTCGACGACGTGATCGACCTCTCCGCCGACCCCGAGACGGGCAAGGACCAGGGCAACGACGTGCGCGCGGGCGTCGCCACCCTCCCGGTGCTGCTGCTCGCCCGACGCGACGACGACGCATCCGCGTCCCTGCTCGCGCGCCTGCGCGAGCCGGCCGACGACGCCGACCTCGCCGCCGCCGTCGCCGAGCTCGCCCAGCACCCGGTGGTCGACGACACCGTCGCCGAGGCGGAGCGCTGGCAGCGCGAGGCGCTGCACGCGCTCGCGTCGCTGCCCTCGGGCACCGTGCGGCGCGCGCTCGAGGCCTTCGCCGAGCACGTCGTCTCGCGCACCCGCTGACTTCGCACCAGACCGGGCGGCGCGGCCGCCCCGCATCCCGAGGAGGACCGTGAGCGCTCCGCTCCGCATCGCCGTGGTCGGCGCCGGCCCCGCCGGCATCTACGCCGCCGACATCCTGAAGAAGTCGGTCGCCGAGGCCGGAGGCGACGTGCTCATCGACCTGTTCGAGCACCTGCCCGCGCCCTACGGGCTCGTCCGCTACGGCGTCGCACCCGACCACCCCCGCATCAAGGGCATCATCGCCGCGCTCCGCGAGGTGCTCGAGTCGGGCGTCGTGCGCCTGTTCGGCAACGTGCGCTTCGGCGAGGACATCCACGTGGCCGACCTCGAGCGGCTGTACCACGGCGTGATCTTCGCGACCGGCGCCACGAAGGACGCCCCGCTCGAGATCCCCGGCATCGACCTGCCCGGCTCCTACGGCGCCGCCGACTTCGTCTCCTGGTACGACGGCCACCCCGACGTGCCCCGCGAGTGGCCGCTCGAGGCGAAGGAGATCGCCGTCATCGGCAACGGCAACGTCGCGCTCGACGTCGCCCGCATGCTGGTGAAGCACCCGGAGGACCTGCTGCCCACCGAGGTGCCTGCCAACGTCGTCGCCGGGCTCGAGGCATCCCCGGTCACCGACGTGCACGTCTTCGGCCGCCGCGGCCCGCTCGGCGTGAAGTTCACGCCGCTCGAGCTGCGCGAGCTCGGCGAGCTGCGCGACGTCGACATGATCCTCCACGACGAGGACTTCGGCGTCGATCCCGATGAGGAGCAGCAGAAGCAGAACAAGCAGATCCTCGTCATCTCGCGCGTGCTCGACCAGTGGCGCCAGCGCGAGGTCGGCCACGCCTCCCGCCGCCTGCACCTGCACTTCTGGTCGCGGCCGGAGGCGGTGCTCGGCGACGGCCGGGTCGAGGCCCTGCGCGTCGAGCGCACCCGCCCGACCGAGCACGGGCTCGAGGGCACCGGCGAGCACCGGGAGATCCCCGTGCAGGCCGTCTACCGCGCGGTCGGCTACTTCTCGTCGCCGCTGCCGGAGGTGCCCTTCGACGAGCGCCGCGGCGTCATCCCGAACATCGCCGGCCGCGTGCAGGACGGCTCGCGCCCCGTGCCCGGCATGTACGCGACGGGCTGGATCAAGCGCGGACCGGTGGGCCTCATCGGCCACACGAAGTCCGACGCGAAGGAGACGATCGAGCAGCTGCTCTCGGACGAGCACTCGTGGTGGACGCCCGAGCCGTACGACGCGGATGCCGTGCCGCGGATGCTCGCCGAGCGCGGCGTCGCCTGGACCGACATCGCCGGCTGGATCCGCCTCGACGAGCACGAGATGGCGCTCGGCGCCCCGCAGGGCCGCGCCCGCGTCAAGGTGGTGCCGCGCGACGAGATGATCGCCGTCTCGCGCGACGAGCGCTGACTTGGAGCCCGCCGGGCTGCTGCTGATCGCGCTCGCCGCCGTGGGCGCGGGCGCGATCAACGCGGCGGCCGGCGGCGGCACGCTCATCACCTTCCCGGCGATGCTCGCGGCAGGCATGAGCCCGCTCGCGGCGAACATGACGTCGTCGATCGGGCTGCTGCTCGGCACGCTCGGCGGCGCGTGGAGCTACCGGCAGGAGCTGCGCCGCCAGCGTCGCCGGTTCCTCGTGAACGCGCCGTTCGCGGCGGTCGGCGGCGCGGTCGGCGCGGTGCTGCTGCTGCTCACGCCCTCCGACGCGTTCACCGCGATCGTGCCCTGGCTCGTGCTCGCGGCGGCCGCGCTGTTCGCCGTGCAGCCGCTCATCGCCGCCCGGCTCGGGCGCTCGGCGGACGACGCCTACGACGTGGATGCGACGGGCGGCTGGGCGGCGAAGGCCGCGTTCGTGCTCATCGGCGTCTACGGCTCCTACTTCGGCGCCGGCATCGGCGTGATGATGCTCGCGATGCTCGGCCTCCTGATCCACGACTCGCTGCAGCACCACAACGCGCTGAAGAACGTCGTCGCGGGCGTCATCAACGGCACGGGCGCGCTCATCCTCGCCTTCTCGCCGCTCGTCGACTGGGGCGTCGTGGTCGTGATGCTCGGCGGCTCGCTGCTCGGCGGCATCGCCGGCGGGTGGCTGTCGCGGCGGGTGCCGTCGTGGCTGCTGCGCGCCGTCGTGATCGCCTTCGCGCTGGGGGTGGCGCTCGCGATGCTGCTCGGCTGAGCGGCTACTGCAGCGCCGAGCTCAGGCGCGCGATGCTGTCGAACATCTGCGCCACCCGGTGCCGGGCCATCCACGCCTCGAGCGTGAGCTCGGTCGACTGCTGGCGGTACGCCTCGGCGATCCCCTCGAGCTGCGCCACCATCCCGTGGCCCTCGACGAGCATCGAGACCTCGAAGTTCAGGCCGAACGAGCGCATGTCGATGTTCGACGAGCCGATGACCGAGACCTGGTCGTCGAAGGTCATGAACTTCGAGTGCAGCACCGTCGGCTTCGCGAAGAGGGTGATGCGCACGCCCGCCCGCAGCAGCTCCTCGTAGTAGGAGCGCTGCGCGTGGTACGTCCAGAACTGGTCGCCGATCTCGCTCGCGAAGAGCTCGACGTCGACGCCGCGCATCGCCGCCGACGTGATCGCGTAGCGCATCGTCTCGTCGGGCACGAAGTAGGGGCTGACGATCGTGATGCGCTCCTGCGCCGCGTGCACGAGCTCGACGAAGATGCGCAGGTTGATCTCGCCCTCGAAGCCGGGGCCGGAGGGCACGACGGATGCGTTGAGGTCGCCGTCGGGCGTCGTCGCGCTGGTCGCGAGCTCGGCGAGCTCGTTCGTCTCGGCCCACCAGTCCGACCAGAACAGCACGTCGAGGGCGCGCACGGGAGGCCCCGAGAACTCGAGCCAGGTGTCGCGCCACTGCAGGCCGCGGCGGAGGTTCTTGCGCAGCAGGTAGGAGGGGTCGACGAGGTTGAGCGAGCCCGTGAAGCCGACGGCGCCGTCGATGACGACGAGCTTGCGGTGGTTGCGCAGGTCGGGCCGCTGCCACTGCCGGCGGAGGGGGCGCAGCGGCAGCATGTCGCGCCACTCGGCGCCCATCGCCTCGAGCCTCGCGATGGTCTGCTTGCGGCGCGGGTAGCGGCGGCTCGTGAGGTGGTCGACGAGCACCCGCACGGTGACGCCGCGCGCGGTCGCGCGCTCGAGCGCGGCGAAGAACACCTCGGTGCGCTCGGAGGCGACGAGCAGGTAGAACTCGACGTGCACGAACGACTCGGCCTCGTCGATGCGCCGCGCCATCGCCTCGAGCTGCGCGTCGAACTCGCCCCACACGATCGCCTCGGCCGGGCCGAGGTGCGGCATCGACGACAGGGAGCGGTTGAGCTGCAGGATGCCGCCGAGCCACTCCGGCCGGTCGCGGGGCGCGGGCGCGTCGTCGATGTCGAGCGTGCTCTCGCCGATGAGCTCCTGGATGGCGGCCATCTTCTCGCGCCGCCCCCGCGAGAGGCGGTTGTTGCCGAGCAGGCCGAACAGGATCCAGCCGAGGATGGGCTGGATCATGATGATGAGCAGCCACGCGATCGCCGAGGCGGGCCGCCGCTCGTAGGGGACGACGACGAGCGCGAGCAGGCGCAGCGCGATGTCGAGTGCGATGAAGAGCGCGCCGAGGACCTGCGCGACGGTCGGGTCCACCTGGTTCGCTCAGCCCGGCGTCAGCGGAAGTTGACGAACTGCAGGTCGATGTCGAGGTCGGCGCCCTTGAGCAGCTGGATCGTCGCCTGCAGGTCGTCGCGGCTCTTCGAGGTGACGCGCACCTCGTCGCCCTGGATCTGCGTCTTGACGGTCTTGGGGCCCTGCTCGCGGACGAGCTTCGTGACCTTCTTGGCGTCCTCGCTCGAGATGCCGTCCTTCAGGCCGATCTCGATGCGGAACTCCTTGCCCGAGGGGTAGGGGTCGCCCTGGTCGAGCATCTTCAGGTCGATGCCGCGCTTGATGAACTTCGACTGCACGACGTCGAGCACCGCCTTGACGCGCTCCTCGCTGGAGGCCTTCAGCAGCAGCTTCTCGCCGCTCCACGCGACATCCGCCCCGACGCCCTTGAAGTCGTAGCGCTGCTCGACCTCCTTGCGCGCCTGGTTGACGGCGTTGTCGGCCTCCATCTTGTCGACCTTGCTGACCACATCGAACGAGGAATCTGCCATGCCCCGATCCTAGGCGTCCCCGCCCCTCCGCCCCATCCCTCGCCGAGCGGCGCCGCTCGGGAGAGGCCGCGGGGAACGACGAAGCCCCGCCTCGAGGGCGGGGCTTCCGGATGTGGCGAGTGAGGGATTCGAACCCCCGAAGTCGATGACAGCTGATTTACAGTCAGATCCCTTTGGCCGCTTGGGTAACTCGCCGAGGCCGTGCAGGCCGTCGTCAAGGATACATGGCCCACAGGAGCGCCTGCGACCTCCGCGCGACCTCCGTCGCGTTCGGTAGGTTCGAGGCATGCGCGAGCTCCACGAACTGAACGTCGGGCTCGCCGTCGAGGCGGCCGAGCTCGCGCGCACGCGCCGGGCCGAGGGCGTCGCGGTGGCCGCGAGCAAGTCGAGCCTCGTCGACATCGTCACCGAGGCCGACCGCGAGGTCGAGCGGCTCGTGGTCGACCGCATCCGCACCGCGCGCCCCGACGACGGCATCCTCGGCGAGGAGGGCACGAGCGTCGCGGGCACGTCGGGCCTCACGTGGGTCATCGACCCGATCGACGGCACCGTCAACTACTTCTACGACATCCCCGCGTACGCGGTCTCGATCGCGCTCGTCGAGGGCGAGCCCGACCCGACCACCTGGCGCGCCGTCTCCGCCGCCGTCGTCAACGCCGCGACGGGCGAGCGCTACGAGGCGCTCCGCGGCGGCGGCGCCCGCCGCGACGGCCGCGAGATCCGGGTGGCGGATGCGGTGCCCGCCGAGGTCGCGCTCGTCGCCACGGGGTTCGGGTACGACGCGGGCCGCCGGCAGCGGCAGGCGGCCGTCGTGCAGCGCCTGATCGGCTCGGTGCGCGACATCCGCCGGGGAGGCTCGGCCTCGCTCGACCTGGCCTGGGTGGCCAGCGGGAGGCTGAACGCCTACTACGAGATCGGGCTGCAGCCGTGGGACATGGCGGCCGGCGCCCTGCTCGTCGAAGAGGCCGGCGGAGTCGTGCGCGGATGGCAGGGGGCGCCGGCGAGCACCGCGTTCCTGTTGGCGGGGCACGCCGAGGTCGCCGACGAGCTGGCGGTGCTGCTCGCCGACATGCGTCCGGACGAGATCTGATAGCCGGACTCGCTCTTGCTTCGCTGTTATCAATCCGTTACATTTGGTGGTCGGAGCGTGCGACGAGAGCATCCCCAGCGTGCCTTTGCACCTGACGTCCGGTTCATGCCACGATCGGTGACGGCAGGGCTGCCATTCCGCTGGATCCAGCGCTTCGCGAACCCTGTGACCACGACCTCTAGGACGGCCCCCGCGTGACCAACCCCACCCGACGAGCACTCCGCTCGTCTGCTGAGGACGTCAGGCGACCCGCCGAGCAGGGGCTCACCCGACGCCAGCTGCGCGAGCAGCAGCGCGCGGCCGAGTCGATCGCGCTCACCGCGAGCGAGGCGCGCGCCGCCGAGCGCGTCATGGTCGTCGAAGGCTCCGCTCCGCTCTACACGACCCGTCGCGCCATGCGCGAGGCGGCCACGCGCGTCGCCCACGAGCTGCCCGTGCAGATCGCCGAGCCGACCTTCACCGAGCCGCTCATCACCGTCGACGCCCCGTCGCTCGGCAACGGCGGCGACCAGGTGCCGGGCGTGCGCCAGCCGCGCGCGCTCGCACCCCGCGTCGTGCGGCAGACCGTCGCGATCGCGCCGCCGCCGCGCCGCACCTCGAGCCTGCGCGGCATCGCGCGGAAGATCACCGCCGGCGGCGCGCTCTTGTTCATTGGCTCGCTGGTCGTCGTGACCTCGCTGCCCGCGCAGGCGGTGCAATCCCCGGAGGAGCTCTCGGCTGAGATCGCTCAGATCGACGCTGGGCAGCAGACGCTGGCGGGCAACGAAGCGGACTCCACGTCGTACTTCTCGCGAGACGACATCGTCGTCACTGACGAGATTGCCGAGGCACGTATGTCGGCGGGTGAGCTTGCGGCATTCCAGGCCGTCGCCGATGCAGAGCCGACGGGCGCGTCCTACGGCGGCGACCCAGCTTTCCCACGTACGTGGAGCATGCTGCAGACCAGCGTGGCGCAGTCGCCATTCCCCTCGTTGGCTCAGCTTCCCGTGTCGAGCGGCTTCGGCAACCGTCCCGGCGGATTCCATGGGGGGACTGACATCCCCCTACCGCTGGGAACGGAGATCCGCCCGATCGCGAACGGCGTGGTATCAGCCGTATGGCAGGGCAACAACCCTGGTGGCGGGGGCTACGTCGTCTTCATCGACCACAACATCGACGGCCAGTTCGTGCAGTCCTGGTACGCGCACATGCTGCCCGGCTCGATCCAGGTCGAGGTCGGCCAGGTCGTCGACATCACGACCGTCGTCGGCCAAGTCGGCAGCTCCGGGCGCTCGACGGGCCCGCACCTGCACCTCGAGCTGAAGAACAGGGAGTACGTTTCGTTCGATCCGATGCTCTGGTTGCAGACGCGCGAGATGAACCTCGAGTACCGCGGCTACTGACGCATCCGCGCGACGAAGGGCCCCGCCGAGCGGCGGCGCCCTTCGTCGTCGCCGGCGCGTCAGCCGGTGCGCACCCACACGACGTCGTCGGCCGAGAGCGAGGCGGAGTCGAGCGGCGACGACGACAGCAGGATCTCGCCGCGCGGCACGTCGACGGCGTCGTGCCCGAGGTTCGCCACCACGGTCACCCCTCCGTTCCGGAACGCGAGCGCGGTCGGGCCCACGTCGAGCCACTCGAGCGCGCCCGAGCCGAGCTGCAGCTCCTGCCGCAGCGCGAGGGCGCGCCGGTACATCTCGAGCGTCGAGCCGGCGACGCCCTCCTGCGCGTCGCGCGCGAGCTGCGCCCACAGCGGCGGCTGGGGGAGCCACGTCTCGCCCGTGCCGCTGAAGCCGTACGCGGGCGCGTCGGCCTCCCACGGGATCGGCACGCGGCACCCGTCGCGGCCCCACAGCTCGCCCTGCGTGCGCGCGAACGTCGGGTCCTGCCGCTGGTGCGGCTCGATCGCGGTGACCTCGGGCAGCCCGAGCTCCTCGCCCTGGTACAGGTAGGCGCCGCCGGGCAGCGCCAGCATGAGCGCGGTCGCGGCGCGGCCGCGGCGCAGCGAGACGACCGGGTCGGCCTTCGACTTCGAGGTCGGGCCGATGCCGGCGCCGTGGGGCGGCGGGGGCACGAGTGCGAGGCGCGTGCGGTGCCGGATCGTGTCGTGGTTCGAGAGGACCCAGGTGGGCGGGGCCCCGACCTCGCCGAAGGCGCGGATCGAGTCGTCGATCACCTGGCGCAGCAGGGTCGCGTCCCACGGCGTCTCGAGGTAGACGAAGTTGAAGGCTTGGTGCATCTCGTCGGGGCGCACGAACCGCGCCATCTTCTCGAGCGGGCTCACCCACGCCTCGGCGCACAGCACGCGGTCGCCCTCGTACTCCTCGAGCACCAGGCGCCAGCGGCGGTAGATCTCGTGCACGTGCTCCTGGCCGAAGAACGGCGAGTCCATCGAGCCGGCGGCGATGAGCTCCGCGTCGACGTCGGGCAGGCCCTCCGCCTTCGCGTTGCCGTGCGCCACGTCGACGCGGAAGCCGTCGACGCCCCGGTCGAGCCAGAAGCGCAGCACCTCGACGAACATGTCGCCGACGACCGGGTTGTCCCAGTCGAAGTCGGGCTGCGAGGTGTCGAACAGGTGCAGGTACCACTGGCCGTCCGGCACGCGCGTCCAGGCGGGGCCGCCGAAGACGCTCTGCCAGTTGTTGGGCGGCAGCTCGCCCTGCTCGCCCTTGCCGTCGCGGAAGATGTAGCGCGAGCGGGCCTCGCTGCCGGGCGCCGAGCGGAGCGCCTCCTGGAACCACACGTGCTCGTTCGAGGAGTGGTTGGGCACCAGGTCGACGATCACCCGCAGGCCGAGCCTGTGGGCCGTCTCGAGCATCCGGTCGAAGTCCTCGAGCGTGCCGAACAGCGGGTCGACGTCCATGTAGTCGGCGACGTCGTAGCCGGCGTCGCGCTGGGGGGAGCGGTAGAAGGGGCTGAGCCACACGGCGTCGACCCCGAGCTCGGCGACCGCCGGCAGGCGGGACGCGATGCCGGCGAGGTCGCCGACACCGTCGCCGGATGCGTCGGCGAAGCTGCGCGGGTAGATCTGATAGATGACTGCGGAGCGCCACCACTCGCCGCCGGGGGCGGCCTGGAGCGCTGCGGACTGCGTCTGAGCGTCGGTCATGGCACCAAGGCTAGGGGAGGGCGCCCTCGGGCTCACCCGGGTGGCGAAGGTCACGACTTGCCAACGATTGCGCCGAGCGCGCCGCCCTCGGCTTGCATGACCGGGTGACGTCGGCCACAAGCGAAAGAAGGCACCATGAAGCACAGCGGCCTCATGAAGGCGGCCGGGGTCGGAGCGCTCGCGCTCACGCTCGCGGCCTGCGCCGGCGGCGGCACCCCCGCCCCCACGGAGGGCGGCAGCGAGAGCCCGGCGCCCCAGGGCGGCGGCGAGCTCGTCGTCTGGATGGACGAGAACCGCGCCGCGGCGCTCGAGGGCGTCGTCTCGACGTTCGAGGAGGAGACCGGCACGACCGTCGAGGTCGTCATCAAGGACTTCGGCACCATCCGCGACGACCTGACGACCCAGGCGCCCTCCGGCGAGGGCCCCGACGTGGTCCTCGGCGCCCACGACTGGATCGGCAAGCTCGTCCAGAACGGCGTCATCTCCCCGGTCGAGCTCGGCGAGATCGCCGGCGACTTCGAGGAGGTCTCGATCCAGGCCATGACCTACGAGGGCTCCGTCTACGGCGTGCCCGTCTCGATCGAGAACATCGCGCTCGTGCGCAACACGGCCCTCGCGCCCGAGGCGCCCGCGTCGTGGGACGACCTCGTCGCGACCGGCCAGGCCGCGGTGGAGTCCGGCGAGGCGGAGTTCCCGCTGCTCGTCGGCATCGACCCGAACAACGCCGACCCGTACCACCTGTACCCGATGCAGGCGTCGTTCGGCGGCCCCGTCTTCGGCATCAACGAGGACGGCTCGTACAACGCTGACGACCTGCAGCTCGGCAACGAGGGCAACGTCGCGTTCGCGACCGCGCTCGGCGAGTGGGGCGCGCAGGGCATCATCAACCCGAACATCTCGCAGGACATCGCCAAGGAGCAGTTCGCGAACGGTGCCTCGCCGTACACGATCACCGGTCCGTGGAACCTCAGCACCTTCCAGGACGCGGGCATCGAGTACGCGGTGAGCGAGATCCCCTCGGCCGGCGGGCAGCCCGCCACGCCGTTCGTCGGCGTGCAGGGCTTCATGGTCTCGGCCTACGCCAACAACCCGATCGTCGCGTCGCAGTTCATCACCGAGTACGTCGCCGGCGAGGAGGCCCAGACGGCCATCTTCGAGTCGGGCCAGCGCGCCCCCGCGCTGTCGTCGGCCTTCGAGGCCGCGCAGTCGAACGAGGACGTCGCAGCGTTCGGCGCCGTCGGCGCCGAGGGCGTCCCGATGCCGAACATCCCCGAGATGGACGCGCTGTGGGCCGACTGGGGCACCACCGAGGCGCAGATCATCGCGCAGCAGGGCGGCGACCCCGCCGCGCTGTGGACCGCGATGGCGGAGAAGATCCAGGGCAGCCTGGAGGGCTGATCCCCTCATGGCGGCGGCCGGCCCTGCTGGGGCCGGCCGCCGTCCCATCCCATCGGCCGCGCCCATCCGGGGCGCAGAGGAGATCCGTGTGACGACGAAGTCCGCCCCGAAGGCGCCCGCGAAGGCCCCGAAGCGGGGCATCCACCACCAGCCGCCGAGCATGCGCGTGCTCGCCGTGAAGATCGTGCTGCTCTCGCTCGTCGACGCCGTCGCCGTGTTCGCGATGTCGGCGCTCTTCTTCAAGGGCGACTACGCGGTCGCCGGCATCGTGCTCATCGTCACGCTGCTGGTCAACTGGATCTACCTCAGCCCGGGCCTGCTGCCCGCGAAGTACCTCACGCCGGGCCTCATCTTCCTCGGCATCTTCCAGATCTTCGTGATCGTCTACTCGATGATCATCGCCTTCACGAACTACGGCGACGGCCACAACTCCACCAAGGAGGACGCCGTCGCATCGATCGTGCTGCAGAACACGCAGCGAGTGGAGGGCTCGCCCGCCTACCGCGTCACCGTCGTCGACGGCCTGGGCGGACTCGGCCTGCTCGCGACCTCCCCCGAGGGCGAGGTGCTCGTCGGCACCCAGGAGGAGCCGCTCGAGCCCGTCGACCCGGGCGCCGTCACGCTCGAGGGCGAGCGCGCCGTCGCCGTCGAGGGCTGGACGAGCCTCGCCATGCAGGACATCCTGCAGCGCCAGCAGGAGATCGCCGCGCTGCAGGTGCCGCTCTCCGACGACCTCGCCGACGGCTTCCTGCGCACCACCGACGCGGTGAACGCCTACGTCTTCGAGTCGACCTTCGTCTACGACGAGGCCGCCGGCACCATGACCGACACGCTCACCGGCACGGTCTACGAGGATCGGGGCAACGGCGCCTTCGAGTCCGCCGACGGCCAGCAGCTCGGCACCGGCTGGCAGATCTTCGTCGGCGGCCAGAACTTCCTCTACCCGTTCGAGAACCCCCGCTACGGCGGTGCGCTGCTGTCGGTGATGGCCTGGACGTTCGCGTTCGCGATCCTGTCGGTCGGCATCTCGTTCTTCCTCGGCCTCTTCCTCGCGATCGCGCTCAACGACCCGCGCATGAGGTCGAAGCAGGTCTACCGGGTGCTGTCGATCCTCCCGTACGCGTTCCCGTCGTTCCTCGGCGCGCTCGTGTGGCTGGGCCTGCTCAACACCGAGTTCGGCTTCGTCAACAACGCCATCTTCGGCTCCGCCGACATCCCGTGGCTCACCGATCCGTGGCTCGCGAAGGTCTCGATGATCGTCGTGAACGTCTGGCTCGGCTTCCCCTACATGTTCCTCATCTGCCTCGGCGCGCTGCAGTCGATCCCGGAGGAGCTCACCGAGGCGGCCGCGGTCGACGGCGCGACGGGCTGGCAGGTGTTCGGCCGCATCAAGTTCCCGCTGCTGCTCGTCTCGACGGCGCCGCTGCTGATCTCGTCGTTCGCGTTCAACTTCAACAACTTCAACACCATCTACATGCTCACGCGCGGCGGCCCGCGCATGCAGGGCATCGAGGAGAACGTCGGGCACACCGACCTGCTCATCACCCTCGTCTACAAGACCGCGTTCGAGGGCGGCACCCGCGACTACGGCCTCGCGGCCGCGCTCTCGATCATCATCTTCATCGTCGTCGCGACCGTCTCCGCGATCGCGTTCCGTCGCACCAAGGCGCTGGAGGATCTCAACTGATGAGCATCGACTCGAACCCGGTCGCCCCGCCGAAGGAGCGCACCCCCGTCCCGCAGCCCCGCATGCGGTTCGGCAAGTGGATGCGCGAGCTCGGCTGGCGGCACCTCGTCGGCATCGCGGTGGTCATCTTCGCGACCTTCCCGCTCGTCTACGTGCTGAGCGCATCCCTCAACCCCGGCGGCACGCTCACCGGCTCGAACGTGCTGTTCCGCGAGCTGTCGGTGCAGAACTACGTCGACCTCTTCAGCGATCCGCGCCGGCCCTACGGCGCCTGGTTCGCGAACACCATGATCGTCGGGCTCGCGACGTCGATCGGCACGGTGTTCCTCGGCGCGCTCGCCGCCTACGCGTTCAGCCGGATGCGCTTCACCGGCAGGCGGCCGGGCCTGCTGGCGCTCATCATCGTGCAGATGTTCCCGCAGCTGCTCGCGGTGGTCGCGATCTACCTGCTCATGCGCGGCATCGGCGAGGTGTTCCCCGCCATCGGTCTCGACTCGCTCATCGGCCTGATCATGGTCTACCTGGGCGGCGCGCTGGGCGTGAACACCTACCTGATGTACGGCTTCTTCAACACCGTGCCCGCGTCGATCGACGAGGCGGCGAAGCTCGACGGTGCCGGCCACGCCCGCATCTTCTTCACGATCATCCTGCGACTCGTGGCGCCCATCCTCGCCGTCATCGGCCTGCTGTCGTTCATCGGCACGACGAGCGACTTCGTGCTGTCGTCGGTCATCCTCACGAGCCCTGACAAGCTGACGCTCGCGGTGGGCCTGTTCCGCTACGTCTCGGAGGAGACGAGCACCAACTACCCGGTCTTCGCGGCCGGCGCGGTGCTCGCGGCCATCCCCGTGATGGTGCTCTTCCTCTGGCTGCAGAAGTACATCGTCAGCGGCCTCACCGCGGGCGCCGTCAAGTAGGGCGTGCCGCGGCGCGCCGCGGTGTGGCACGGTAGGGGCATGTCCCAGACGCGTGCGCCGATCGACCGAGGCCGGTTCTCGAACAAGACGGTCTTCATCATGGCCGCGATCGGCTCCGCCGTCGGGCTCGGCAACATCTGGCGCTTCCCCTACGTGGCCTACGAGGGCGGCGGCGGAGCGTTCATCCTGCCCTACCTCGTGGCGCTGCTCGTGGCCGGCATCCCGCTGCTCCTGCTCGACTACGCGATCGGCCACTCGCAGCGCGGCTCGGCGCCGCTGTCGTTCGCGCGGCTGTCGCGGCGGCTCGAGTTCATCGGCTGGTGGCAGGTCGCCATCTGCGTCGTCATCTCGGTCTACTACGCGGCGATCCTCGCCTGGTCGGTGCAGTACGTCGGCTTCTCGTTCACGCAGGCGTGGGGCGACGACCCCGAGACCTTCTTCTTCGCCGACTTCCTGCAGGCCGCCGAGACGGGCGTCACGCTCGACTTCGTGCCGGCCGTGCTCATCCCGATGGTCATCATCTGGGCGGTGGCCATCGCGGTCATGGCGCTCGGCGTCCAGAAGGGCATCGGCGCGACCGCGGTCATCTTCATCCCGGTGTTGCTGATCGCCTTCGGCGCGCTCGTCGTGCAGGCGCTCACGCTCCCGGGCGCGATCGACGGCCTCCAGACCCTCTTCGAGCCCAACTGGGCGGCGCTGCTCGATCCGGCCGTCTGGGCGAGCGCCTTCGGCCAGATCTTCTTCTCGCTCTCGGTCGGCTTCGGCATCATGATCACCTACGCCTCGTACGTGGGCCGCAAGATCGACATGACGGGCTCCGGCTTCGTCGTCGGCTTCGCCAACTCCGGCTTCGAGCTGCTCGCCGGCATCGGCGTGTTCGCGGCGCTCGGCTTCCTCGCGCAGGCGTCGGGCGCGGCGGTCGCCGACGTGGTGGCCGGCGGCATCGGCCTCGCCTTCATCGCCTTCCCGGCGATCATCTCCGAGGCGCCGTTCGGGGCGCTGCTCGGCGTGCTCTTCTTCGTCTCGCTCGTGCTCGCCGGCTTCACGTCGCTCGTGAGCATCCTCGAGGTCGTCATCTCGGCCGTGCGCGACAAGCTCGAGATGAGCCGCATCGCCGCGACGCTCGCCGTGACCGTGCCGATGGCGGCCATCAGCATCCTGCTCTTCACGACCACGAGCGGCATCCTCGTGCTCGACATCGCCGACTACTTCATCAACCGCTTCGGCATCCTGCTCGTCGCGCTCGTCGCCATGCTGGCCGTGGCATGGGCGGTGCGGCGCGTGCCGTGGTTCGCCGACCACATGAGCCGCTACGGCTCGGTGCGCCTCGGCCGCTGGTGGGTCGTGCTCGTCACGTTCGTCACGCCGGTGCTGCTCGCGGTCATGCTCGTGCTCGAGCTCGTGACCGCGATCGGCGAGCCCTACGGCGGCTTCCCGGCGTGGATGCTCGGCGTGTTCGGGTGGGGAGTCGCGGGCGCCGCGCTCGTGGCGGGCATCCTGCTCTCCATCCCGAAGTGGAAGGCGACGACGCCGCTCGAGGCGCCGGAGCACGACGAGGAGGTGATCCGATGACCGCCGGAGCGCTCGTGATGATGGTCGCGGCCATGGTCGTCCTGTGGGGCGGTCTCGCCGCGGCGATCGTGAACATCGTCCGCTTCCAGGGCGAGGAGCCCGCCGACTCGGGGCGCGACCTCTGAGCCCGGTCGAGCTTCCCCGAACCCCGCGGCTCCGGGCCGAGACCCCGCGGTTTCGGGAAGCTCGACGCGTGCCCTAGCGTGGTCGGGTGCTCCAGCCCCACCACGACGGCTCCGCCCTCCACGTCTCGACCCTGACGCCCTCGCTCGGCGACACGGTGCGGGTGCGCCTGCGCATCCCGATCGCCCACGACGAGCCGCTCGAGGTGCTCGTGCGGTCGAACCCCGACCGCGAGCCGTTCTTCAACAAGGCCGTGCACATCGGGACCGCGGGCGCCTACCACTGGTGGGAGGCCGAGATCCGGGTCGCGAACCCCGTGCACCGCTACCGCTGGCTCGTGCACTGGCAGTCGGGGCAGACCGACTGGATGAACCAGGAGGGCGTGCACCGCATCGAGACGCGCGACGACGCCGACTTCGCGCTCGTCGCGCACGAGCCGCCGCCGGCGTGGGCGACGGATGCGGTGCTCTACCAGGTGTTCCCCGACCGGTTCGCGCGCTCGGCGCAGGCCGACGAGCACCCGACGCCCGCGTGGGCGGTCGCGGCGGCCTGGGACGACCCGGTGGTCGGCTCCGGCCCGGGCGTCTCCGAGCAGCTCTACGGCGGCGACCTGCCGGGCGTCGAGGCGCACCTCGACCACCTCGTCGACCTGGGCGCGACGGTGCTGTACCTGACCCCCGTCTTCCCGGGCGACTCCAACCACCGGTACAACGCATCCACCTTCGACGTCGTCGACCCGCTGCTCGGCGGCGACGAGGCGCTCGTCTCGCTCGTCGAGGCGGCCCACGCGCGCGGCCTGAAGGTGATGGGCGACCTCACCAGCAACCACACGGGCGACACCCACGCGTGGTTCCGCGCCGCCGCGGCGTCGGAGGATGCGCCGGAGCGGGAGTTCTACTACTTCCACGAGGGCGGCACCTACGCCTCGTGGCTCGGCCACGCCTCGCTGCCGAAGCTCAACTGGAACAGCCAGGAGCTGCGCGACCGCTTCATCGAGGGCCCCGACTCGGTGGTGGGGCGGTGGCTGCGCCCGCCGTTCTCGCTCGACGGGTGGCGCATCGATGTGGCCAACATGACCGGCCGCTACGAGGGCGACGACCTCAACGCCGAGGTGCGCCAGATCATCCGGCGCACGATGCTCGACATCAACCCCGACACCCTGCTGCTCGGCGAGTCGACGAACGACGCGACCGACGACTTCCAGGGCGACGCGTGGCACGGCGCGATGACCTACGCCAACTTCACGCGGCCCGTGTGGGGCTGGCTGTCGGTGCCGGGCTCCGCGGCGTTCGGGGGCCTCGGCATGGCGCGCTCGGTGATCCCGTCGTACACCGGCGTCGACCTGCACGCGCAGCACCAGCGCTTCGTCGCGGGCATCCCGTGGCGCACGCGGCTGCACAACATGAACGCGCTCGACACGCACGACACGCCCCGCTTCGCGAGGAACGCGCTCCCCGGTGCCGTGCCCGTGGCGCTCGGCATGGCGGTGTCGCTGCCCGGCATCCCGGTGGTGTGGGCCGGCGACGAGCTGGGCCTCACCGGCGTCAACGGCGAGGACTCCCGCACCCCGATGCCCTGGGCGACGCTCGACGAGCACGCCGGCACGATCGCCCTGCACCGCGAGCTGCTCGCGCTGCGCGCCGACCAGCCGGCGCTGCGGGGCGGGGGGATGCGCTGGGTCCACGTGGGCGAGGAGGTGCTCGTCTGGGTGCGCGAGAGCGCCGAGTCGAGCGTGCTGTGCGTCGCCGCGCGCGGCTTCTACGACGTGGTCGTCGAGGAGGGCGTGCTGAGCCTCGAGGGCGAGCCGGCGCCGCTGTTCGGCGACGGCGGAGCGAGCACCTTCGGCTTCGGCGGCCTGCGCCTCACCGGCTCCGGGCCCTCGTTCGCCGCGTGGTCGCTCCCGGGTGTCGAGGTGCCGCGCACCGACGACGAGGAGGAGCGGGAGCTGCTGGCGCTGCTCGACGAGAACGCCTCGCAGGACGCCGCGCTCGCGCACGGCGAGCCGGCCGCGCCGACGCTCACCGCCGCCTGGAGCAAGGACACGCTGCACGAGGACTGACCGGCGCCGGCCCGGCCCCGGCAGGTGTCGAGGGGCCCGCGCGCGGTGCTATGATTTTCCGGTTGCCTACGAGGCAGCGCCCCGATAGCTCAGTGGTAGAGCACTTCCATGGTAAGGAAGGGGTCGCGAGTTCAATCCTCGCTCGGGGCTCGCGTTCGCTTGATGCTTCGTGCTTGGGTGGGCGTCCTGGCGGGGTAGCTCAGTTGGTGAGAGCGCACGACTCATAATCGTGAGGTCGCGGGTTCGAACCCCGCCCTCGCTACCGCCAGTCGGCAGGGGATCGGGCCATCGGCCCGGTCCCCTTCGCTGTCCCCGGCGCCGCTCGCTGGCTAGCCTCGGGGCATGCGCTCGCGCTTCGTGCGACGGTGGATCGCCTGGGTCTCGATCGGCGAGGCCTGCGGCTTCGCGGTCGCGGCCGCCGCGGGCGTGCTCGCCGAGGCGCTGCGCCTCGGCGACGCCGAGCGGCTGGTGCTGCTCGTCGCCGCGGGCGCGGTCGAGGGCGCGGCGCTCGCGACCGGCCAGCACGCGGCGATGGAGCGCGACCGGCCGCGACGGGCCGCCTGGGTCGGCGCGACCGCGGCGGCAGCGTCGCTCGCGTGGCTGCTCGGCATGCTGCCGAGCACGGTGGGGCTGCCGGAGGGGCCGTGGACGGTCGTGCTGCTGGTCGTGGGCGGCGTCGTGCTGCTCGCGACCATCCCGGTCGCGCAGTGGCTCGTGCTGCGCCGCCCCGGCGCGGGCCGGTGGGTGCCGGTCAGCATGGGCGCCTGGCTCGTGGCCATCCTGTGGACCGCGGCGCCGTCGCCGTTCGTGGACGAGTCGAGCCCGGTGCTGCTCGTGGTCGCGCTCTACGTCGTGGCGGGCGCGCTCATGGCGGTGACGGTCGCGGCGCTCACGGCGCCGCTCGCCCGCTCGCTCTTCGCGCGCTGAGCTCCTCCGCGACGCCCCCGGGCGCCGACGGCCCGGTCGCGAGCACCGCGGCGACGGCAGTGCGCAGCACACCGAGCTGTGCGCGCAGGTGCTCCGTGCCGCCGGTGGCGCGCGCCAGGAGCTGCGCGCCCTCGAGGGTCACGAACACGTGGTCGGCCCATGCCTCCGCATCGAGCTGCGCCGCCGGGCGTGCGGCCGCCGCCGCGCGCAGCAGCCCGAGCACGACCGCGCGGGAAGCCTCGGCGGCGCGCTGCACGGGCGCGACCGCCGCGGCGCCCAGCAGCTCGTGCTCGGCGAGCGCCGACGCGGCGAGCGAGCCCGGGCGCGCTGCGGCGCGCTCGAGCTCCGCGAGGAACGCGTCCACGCGCTCCACGGGATCGTCGACGGATGCGGTGCGGTCGTGGGCGCGCAGCAGCAGGGCGACGAGGTGGTCGGCGTGGCGGTCGAGCAGCGTGCGCGCGAGCTCCCGCTTCGAAGGGAAGTGGTGGAAGAACGCGCCCTTGCTGGTGCCGGCCGCGCCGATCACCTCGTCGAGCGCGGTGCCGGAGAAGCCGCGGCGCAGCACGAGCCGCTCGGCGGCGTCGAGGATGCGCTGGCGGTTGGAGGAGCCGTCCCGAGGCATGGACGGACGGTACCAGACCGAGTAGTCTGCTACCCGCGGGCGAGCCCGCTCGCACCTGTCGACCGAGGAGGCCGCCGATGGCCGAGCTCGCGCGCCGGTCCATGGCTCCCACCATCGCCGCGAAGCCCTCGCACCACCACCACCGCGTGCCCGTGCGCACCGGCCTCGCCTGGCCGAGCCCGGCGCATCCGTTCGTCACCGACGGCGGGCTCGAGACCGACCTCATCTACAACCGCGGCGAGCGGCTGCGCGAGTTCGCGGCCTACCCGCTGCTGCGCACCGAGCGCGGGCGCGCGGTGCTCGACGACTACTACGACGGCTACGCCGCGGTGGCACGGGCCCACGGGGCTGGGCTCCTGCTCGAGACGCCCACCTGGCGGGCGAGCGCCGACTGGGGCGCCCGGCTCGGCGACGACCGGCGCGCGCTCTACGACGTCAACGTGCTGGCGGTGCACCACCTGCTGGCGCTGCGCGAGCGCTACGCCGACATCCGCGACGTGCTCGTCAGCGGCGCGATCGGCCCGCGCGCCGACGCGTACGCCGACATCCCGCCCGTCGACCCCGACGACGCGCACACGTACCACGAGCCGCAGATCGGCGCCTTCGCCGAGGGCGGCGCGCACCTCGTGACGGGCTTCACGCTCTCCGACCCCGGCGAGGCGATCGGCATCGCCCGCGCGGCCTTCTTCCACGGGCTGCCGGCGGTCATCGGCTTCACGGTGGAGGAGGACGGCCGGCTCCGCGGCGGCATGCCGCTGCGCGAGGCGATCGAGCTCGTCGACGCCGAGACCGACACCGTGCACTACATGGTCAACTGCGCGCATCCGCAGCACGTCCTCCGCGGGCTGGGGGAGGGCGGCGCCTGGCTCGGACGCATCGCGAGCGTGCGGTGCAACGCGTCGAGCCGCACCCACGCCGAGCTCGACCGCGCGACCCGCCTCGACGCCGGCGACATCGACGAGCTGCGGCGCGGGCACGACGCGCTCCGCGAGCGCCTGCCGGGGCTGTCGGTGATCGGCGGCTGCTGCGGCACCGACGCGAGCCACGTCGCGGCCCTCTGGGAGGAGCGCCGCTCTGCCTAGACTGGCCGGGTGCCAGTGAACCCCGAGATCCAGGGCAGGCAGTACCCGCCCACGGCCCCCTACCTGGTCGGCCGCGAGAAGGTGCGCGAGTTCGCGCGCGCCGTGCAGGCCGAGCACCCCGAGCACCTCGACGTCGAGGCCGCCCGCGCCGCCGGGCACGCCGACGTCGTCGCGCCGCCCACGTTCCCGATCGTCATCCAGGAGCTCACCCTGCGGCAGCTGCTCGACGACGACAGCGCCGGCGTCGACTTCACGCGCGTCGTGCACGGCGACCAGCGCTTCACCGCGTCGCGGCCGATCGTGGCCGGCGACGAGCTCACGGCGCAGCTCACCGTCACGAGCGTGAAGTCGCTCGGCGGCAACGACATGGTGACGAGCGAGAGCGTCATCACGGATGCGCGGGGCCGGCACGTGGTCACGGCCACGTCGACGCTCGTGGTGCGGGGGGAGTGACGATGGAGCAGCTCGAGATCGGGCAGGTCGTCGCCGAGCGCGACCTGCACCTCACCCGCGACTCGCTCGTGCGCTACGCGGGCGCCTCCGGCGACTTCAACCCCATCCACTACCGCGACGACGTCGCCGCCGCCGTCGGGCTGCCGGGCGTGCTCGCGCACGGGATGCTGACGATGGGCGCGGCGGTGCAGCCGGTCGTCGACTGGGCCGGCCCCGCGCGCATCCTCGACTACCAGGTGCGCTTCACCCGGCCGGTGGTCGTCGACCCGGAGGCGGGCGCGCAGCTGCACGTCGTCGCCGCGGTCGGCCAGCTCGGCGAGGGCACGGCGCGCATCGACCTCACGGTGACGGCCGAGGGCCGCACGGTGCTCGGCAAGGCGCAGGTCGTCGTGGCGACGGACCGATGAGCAGCCGCACGCTCGCCGAGGCGACCACCATGCGGGTCGGCGGCGAGGCGCAGCGCTGGATCGACGCGGCGACGCGCGAGGAGGTCGCGGCGGCCTACGCCGAGGCGCTCGCCGACGACCACGAGCCGCTGCTGCTGCTCGGCGGCGGCTCCAACACGGTCGCGTCGTCCGAGCCCTTCGAGGGCACCGTGCTCCGGGTCGCGACCCGCGGCATCCGCACGCTGCCCGCGGCACCGACGCCGCACCGCCCGGCCGGCGAGGAGCCGCCCGTCGACGACTCGGTCGTGCTGCGCATCGAGGCGGGGGAGCCGTGGGACGAGGTCGTCGCGCGCGCGGTCGCAGACGGCCTCACCGGCATCGAGGCGCTGAGCGGCATCCCCGGGTCGACGGGCGCAGCCCCGATCCAGAACATCGGCGCCTACGGGCAGGAGATCGCCTCGACGCTCGTCGGCATCGAGCTGCTCGAGGCCGAGACGCTCGAGCTGCGCGAGGTGCCGGCCTCCGAGCTGCGGCTCGGCTACCGCGACTCCGCCATCAAGCGCGGCATCCTGCAGGGCGTCGTGCTGTCGGTCGACCTGCGCCTGCGCCGCTCGCCCGACGGCCGCAGCCAGCCGGTGGCCTACCAGCAGCTCGCGACGGCGCTCGGCGTCGAGCTCGGCACGCGCGTGCCGCTCACCGACGTGCGCGACTCGGTGCTGGCGCTCCGCGGCTCGAAGGGCATGGTGCTCTCGGAGGACCCCGACTCCGTGAGCGCCGGCTCGTTCTTCACCAACCCCATCGTCTCGGCCCGCTTCGCCTCGCAGCTGCCGAAGGAGCTGCCGAGCTGGTCGGTCTCGCCCGAGCCGCAGGCCACCGTGCTGCCGCTCGACCCCGACACGCCCGTGCCGTCGCTCGAGCGGCCCGTGCCTCGCGTGAAGCTCTCGGCCGCCTGGCTCATCGAGCACTCCGGCATCTCGCGCGGCTTCTCGCTGCCCGGATCGCGCGCGGCGATCTCGTCGAAGCACACGCTCGCGCTCACGAACCGCGGCGGCGCGACCGGCGAGGAGATCGCCGAGCTCGCCCGCTTCGTGCAGGCGCGCGTCGAGAACCAGTTCGGCGTGCACCTCGTGCCCGAGCCCGTGATGGTGGGGCTGACGCTCTGACGGCGGAATGGCGCTCGCGCGCGGGCGTTGCACCCGGCATGACCGATGCACCCGTGCAGCTGCGCCTCGTCGTCGAGGCCGAGGACTTCGAGGCCGCGCTCGCGTTCTACCGCGACGCGCTCGGCCTGCCCGAGCTCGCCGCCTTCGAGGGCGACGGCGACGCGCGCGTCGCGATCCTCGACGCGGGCCGGGCCACGCTCGAGCTCGCCAACCCCGCGCAGAAGCGCATGATCGACCGCATCGAGGCCGGCGGCCGGCCGAGCCCCCGCATCCGCGTCGCCTTCGAGGTCGCCGACGCGGAGGGCGCCACCCGGCGGCTCGAGGGCGCCGGCGCCACTGTCGTGGCGGAGCCCGTCGAGACGCCGTGGCGCTCGCTGAACGCGCGGCTCGCGGCGCCCGCCGACCTCACCCTGACCCTCTTCGAGGAGCTCGACGGCGAGGAGCGCTTCGTCCCGCTCGCTTGATCGGCCGCCCGCCACGTGCGAGAGTCGAGAGTCGACACGGTGGGGGACAGCATGGATGAGCACGACGTCGCGCAGCCCGCGGCAGGGCACGGCACGGCACCGATCGAGCACGAGCTCGACGTGGCGGTGAGCCGGGCCAGAGCCTGGGACGCCTACGTGCACGGCATGACCGACTGGTGGCACCCGGGCTGGACCACGAGCGGCTCTGGCCTCGACCACATCGAGGTCGACCCGCACGTCGGCGGCCGCATCGTCGAGCGCAACCGCGACGGCCGCGAGCGCGAGTGGGGCACGGTCACGGATGCCGTCCCCGGCGAGCGCTTCGAGCACACGTTCCACCTGTTCCACGAGGGCGACCACACCACCGTCACGGTCGAGTTCGCCGACCTGCCGCACGGCGGCACGCACGTGCGCTTCTCGCACCACGGCTGGAACGAGAGCAACGCGGGCGACCGCGCGGGCCACCTCGACTGGGAAGCCCTGCTGCAGCGCTACAAGTCGTACGCGCAGCACATCTAGCCGCGCCGGCGGCCCGGCGCAGCCTCAGCTGCGCCGGATCCAGCGGAAGGTGACGGCGGCGACGACCGTGCCGACGACCGCCCAGATGCCGAGCACGAGGGCGACCATCGGCAGGTTCCACGCCTCGCCGACCTCCATGTACCGGCCGATGTCGGGCAGCAGCGCGTAGCGCATGCCGTGCCCGACCCACGCGAGCGGGAACAGGTTCGCGATCGTCTGCAGCCACTCCGGCAGCGCCGGGAAGGCGAGGTAGATGCCCGAGATGAACTGCAGCAGCAGCGCGAGCGGGATCACCACGGCGGATGCGCTGTTGACGGTGCGGGGGATCTGGGCGATCACGACGCCCAGCACCGCGAAGCAGATGAGCGCGGCGAAGAAGACCCAGGCGAGCGTCAGCCAGCGCTCCGGCTCGGTGGGCAGCTCGATGCCGAACACGCCCACCGCGACCGCGAGCAGCAGCCCCGCCTGCGCGAGCGACGTCACGAGCAGCTGCCCGAGCTTGCCGAGGAAGTACGACAGCACCGGCAGCGGCGTCGCGGCGAGCCGCTGCAGCGTGCCGTCGTTGCGCTCGACGGCGATCTCGATGCCGAGGTTCTGCACGCCCGAGAGGAACACGCCCGCGGCGAGCATCGCGGGCAGGTAGTACTGCGGCTGCGTGACCTGCTGGCCCTCGAGCTCGATCATCGGCGGCAGGGCGCCGAACGCGCTCGCGAAGATCGCGAAGAGCAGCACGGGGAACAGGAACGTGAAGACCAGCGCGTCGCTGCGGCGGAAGTACTGCAGCAGCTCGATGCGCACGCGGTCGGCGGCGCACCGCAGCACGTGACCGGGGCGGATGCCCCGGCGCGGCGGGGCGGGGGCGCTGGCGGTCATGCTGCGGCCTCCTCGGCCTCGACGGAGCCGATGAGGCTCAGGTAGACGTCCTCGAGCGAGGGGCGGATGACCTCGAGGTCGGTCGGCTCGCCGGGGAGCGACCGCACCACCGACGCCGGCTCGCGCGTGCGCACCTCGTGGCGGCCCGACGCATCCGTCCACCGCACGACGGGGGTGCGCGACTCGGCGCCGCCGATGCGGTCGACCTCGTCGAGCGCGAGCAGCCGGCCGTCGGCGATGATGCCGGCGCGATGCGCGAGCTGCTCGGCCTCCTCGAGGTAGTGGGTCGTGAGCAGGATCGTGGTGCCGTCGGCCGCGACGTCGCGGATGAGCTGCCAGAAGGCGCGGCGGGCCTGCGGGTCGAAGCCGGTGGTGGGCTCGTCGAGGAAGAGCACCTCGGGCCGGCCGATGACGCCGAGCGCCACGTCGACGCGGCGCTGCTGGCCGCCCGAGAGCTTGCCGATGCGCCGCGACGCGTGCTCGGCGAGCCCCACCGCCTCGATCGTCTCGTCGACGTCGCGGGCGTTCGGGAACACGCGCGCGAGGTGGGTGAGCATCTCGCGCACCGTGAGCGCGCCCGCCTGCCCGGTCGACTGCAGCACGACGCCGATGCGGCTGCGCCAGTCGCGATCGGCGCGCTGCGGGTCGGCGCCGAGCACGCGGGCGGTGCCGGAGGTGGGCACGCGGAAGCCCTCGAGCATCTCGACGGTCGTCGACTTGCCGGCGCCGTTCGGGCCGAGCAGCGCGAAGGTCTCGCCCTCGGCGATCTCGAACGAGACGTCGTCGACGACGGTGCGCGCGCCGTAGCGCTTGGTCAGGCCGGCCGCGACGACCGCTGGTGCGTGCTGCATGGCTCCAGGCTGGCCCTGTTCGATCGCGCCGTCATCCCCCGATCGGCGGAGCGGTGCCGGGCGTCGGGCGTCCGGGGGCCAGGCGCCGGGTCAGGCGCCGAAGAGCCGCTGCAGCCGCTGCACGCCCTCGAGCAGCGCGTCGTCGCCGAGCGCGTACGAGAAGCGCAGGTAGCCCGAGGGCCCGAACGCCTCGCCCGGCACGGCGGCGACATCCGCCTGCTCGAGCATGAGGCCGGCGAGCTCGAGGCTCGTCGTGGGCGTCGTGCCGCCCCACTCCCTGCCCAGCAGGCCCGAGACATCCGCGTACGCGTAGAACGCGCCCTTCGGCGTCGGCACCGAGACGCCGGGGATGCGCGAGAGCTCGCGGACGATCGTCTGGCGGCGGCGGTCGAAGGCGGCGAGCATGTCGGCGACCGCGTCCTGCGGGCCGGTGAGCGCCTCGAGCGCCCCGCGCTGCGCGACGTTGTTGACGTTGCTCGTCAGGTGCGACTGCAGGTTGCCGGCGGCCTTGATGACGTCGGCCGGGCCCACCATCCAGCCCACGCGCCAGCCGGTCATGGCGTAGGTCTTCGCGACGCCGTTCACGAGGATCGTGCGGTCGGCGAGCGCCGGCACGGCCTCGACGACCGAGACAGCGCGCTCGCCGTCGTAGACGAGGTTCTGGTAGATCTCGTCGCTGATGACCCACAGCCCGTTGGCGTCGGCCCACTCGGCGATCTCGCGGATGCGCTCGGGAGGGTAGACCGCGCCCGTCGGGTTCGAGGGGCTCACCATGAGCAGCGCCTTGGTGTGGCCCGTGCGGGCGGCCTCGAGCTGGTCGACGGTGACGAGGTAGCCCTGGTCGGCGCCGGCGAAGACGTCGACCTGCACGCCGCCGGTGAGGGCGATCGCCTCGGGATACGTCGTCCAGTACGGGGTCGGCACGAGCACCTCGTCGCCCGGGTCGAGGATCGTCTGGAACGCCTGGTAGACCGACTGCTTGCCGCCGTTCGTGACGAGCGTCTGGCTCGCCTCGACCTCGAGGCCCGAGTCGCGCGCGGTCTTCGCGGCGATCGCCTCGCGCAGCTCCGGCAGGCCGGGCGCCGGCGTGTACCGGTAGTTCCTCGGGTCGGCGAGCGCGCGCTGCGCGGCCTCGACGATGTTCGGGGGCGTGGCGAAGTCGGGCTCGCCCGCGGCGTAGGAGATCACGTCGCGGCCGGCGGCCTTGAGCGCCTTGGCCTTCGCGTCGACCTTCAGGGTCGCGGATTCGTTGATGGCGGCGATGCGCGCGGCGATGCGGTTCACGGCACCAAGCCTACGGCGGCGCGCGTGCGCCGGGCGGCGAAGTGGACAGCACGGGCCCCGTCCCCGTATGCTGTTCCCTTGGTGGTTGACGACCGCCATGATGTCGCATGCCCTTGCCGGGGCCGGCGCGCATGGCACTCCACCCGCCCAGGGCGGTGGCGCAATTGGTAGCGCAGCGGTCTCCAAAACCGCAGGTTGCAGGTTCGAGTCCTGTCCGCCCTGCTCGAGGCGCCCGCGAGGGCGCCTGATGGGCCTCGGCATTCGCCGGGCCGAACGAACGAAGGGTCACCGTGGCTGAGAACGCGATCGAGGAGGCACCCCGCACGCGCGAGGGTGCGTCTCGCAACCCGTTCGTGCGCCTGTGGACCTTCCTCAAGGAAGTCCTGGTCGAGCTCCGCAAGGTCGTCACCCCGACCCGCAAGGAGCTGGTCCGCTACACGCTCGTCGTGCTGGTGTTCGTCGTGCTGATGATGCTGCTGGTGGTCGCCTTCGACACCGTGTTCTACGGCCTGGCCGGGTGGATCTTCGGTGACATCCCGCCGTTCGGCCTCGCGGGCTGAGCCCGACCGAGACGTGAAGGAGAAGGTGGACTGTGTCTGACGTCAACGACCTCGACATCGAGCTGAACAAGGCGCTCGACGACCTCGTCCCTGCCGACGAGAAGCCGGCCGAGCCGGAGGCCGACCCGTACGAGGAGTTCAAGCGCGAGCTGCGCCTGAAGCCCGGCCGCTGGTACGTCATCCACTCGTACGCCGGCTACGAGAAGAAGGTCAAGGCCAACATCGCCTCGCGTGCCGAGAACATGCAGGTCGACGGCATCTACGAGATCCAGGTCCCCACGGAGGACGTGCTCGAGACGAAGAACGGCCAGGCGAAGCGCGCCAACCGCGTGCGCGTCCCCGGCTACGTGCTCGTGCGCATGGAGCTCGACGAGGACACCTGGTCGGTCGTCCGCCACACGCCCGGCGTCACCGGCTTCGTCGGCAACGCCCACAACCCCGCCCCGCTGCGCTTCGACGAGGCCTTCACGATGCTGAAGCCGATCGCCGACGAGCAGCTCGCCGAGCAGCAGAAGTCGGCGCCCTCGCAGCAGCCCAGCCAGGTCGCGGTCGAGGTCGACTTCGAGGTGGGCGAGACCATCACGATCACCGAGGGCTCGTTCGCGGGCTTCCCCGGCACGATCAGCGAGATCCAGCCGGCGAGCCGCAAGCTCACCGTGCTCGTCAGCCTGTTCGAGCGCGAGACTCCGGTCGAGCTCGGCTTCGGTCAGGTCAGCAAGCTCTAGTCCCTCTCAAGAGGGCTGGATGCGGTCCCGCGCGTCGGTGGACGCGCGGCCGCGACACACCAAGAAGGAAGAGACATGGCACCCAAGAAGAAGGTCACGGGTCTGATCAAGCTGCAGATCCAGGCCGGCGCCGCCAACCCCGCGCCGCCGGTCGGTCCGGCGCTCGGCCAGCACGGCGTCAACATCATGGAGTTCTGCAAGGCGTACAACGCTGCGACGGAGAACCAGCGCGGCAACGTCATCCCGGTCGAGATCACCGTCTACGAGGACCGCTCGTTCGACTTCGTGCTCAAGACCCCGCCGGCCGCAGAGCTCATCAAGAAGGCCGCAGGCGTCAAGAAGGGCTCCGGCGTCCCGCACACGACGAAGGTCGGCAAGCTCACGATGGCGCAGGTCGAGGAGATCGCGCAGCAGAAGCTGCCCGACCTCAACGCGAACGACATCGAGGGCGCGAAGAAGATCGTCGCCGGCACCGCCCGCTCCATGGGCATCACCGTCGAGGGCTGACCTCGACCGAGCCGCTCGGCTCACCAGTGGGAGCGCCGGCCAGGCGCGCACCGCGAACTCTGGAACAGGAGAAGAACATGGCACAGAAGTCCAAGGCCTACCGGGCCGCAGCCGCGAAGATCGAGGCTGACAAGCAGTACACCCCCGCCGAGGCCGTCGCGCTCGCCCGCGAGACCGGCTCGAGCAAGACCGACTCCACCGTCGAGGTCGCGCTCAAGCTCGGCGTCGACCCCCGCAAGGCAGACCAGATGGTCCGCGGTACCGTTTCTCTTCCTCACGGCACCGGCAAGACCGCTCGCGTCATCGTCTTCGCGCAGGGTCCGGCCGCCGAGGCCGCCATCGCCGCCGGCGCCGACGAGGTCGGCTCCGACGAGCTCATCGAGAAGGTGGCCGCGGGCTGGACGCAGTTCGACGCCGCCGTCGCGAGCCCCGAGCTCATGGGCAAGGTCGGCCGCCTCGGCAAGGTGCTCGGCCCGCGCGGCCTGATGCCGAACCCGAAGACGGGCACCGTCACGCCGAACGTGGCGCAGGCCGTGACCGACATCAAGGGCGGCCGCATCGAGTTCCGCGTCGACAAGCACGCCAACGTGCACTTCATCGTCGGCAAGGCCTCGTTCTCGGAGGAGCAGCTGACCGACAACATCACGGCAGCGCTCGACGAGGTCGTCCGCCTCAAGCCGTCGTCGTCGAAGGGCCGCTACATCCAGAAGGCCACCGTCTCGACGACGTTCGGCCCCGGCGTCCCGGTCGACGTCACCTCGATCTGACCGATCGCATCCTCGAGAGCCCCGCTTCGGCGGGGCTCTCGTCGTCTGCGGGGGCGCCGGCCGGGATGCGCGAAACCGGATCGTGATGCGCCCGTGACATCGGCGGCGCCTATGAGCGGCTAGGTTGTCCCTACGCACGCTCACGGCCGAGCCGCGCGGTGTGCGAACAGTCCCAAGAGGAAAGGTCCAGCACCGTGATCCCATCCCCGAAGCGACGCCTGCTCGCAGGCCTCGCAGGTGGCGCAGCCCTGACGCTCGTGCTCACCGGATGCATCCAGAGCGAGCGCGATTCCGGCACCGACGGCGGCGACACCGCCGCGCCGAGCGACGTCGACTCGACGTTCGTGTTCGCCGCGTCGTCCGACCCGTCGGGCCTCGACCCGGCGTTCGCGTCCGACGGCGAGACGTTCCGCGTCTCCCGCCAGATCTTCGAGGGCCTCGTCGGCGTCGAGCCGGGCACCGCCGACCCCGCGCCGCTGCTCGCCGAGAGCTGGGAGCCGAGCGAGGACGGCACGTCGTACACGTTCACGCTGAAGAGCGACGTGATGTTCCACGACGGCACGCCGTTCGACGCCGAGGCCGTCTGCGCCAACTTCGACCGCTGGTACAACTGGACCGGCCTCACCGCGACCGAGAGCCTCTCGTACTACTACGGCTCGCTCTACGGCGGCTTCGCCGGCGACGACGACGCGCTCTACGAGTCGTGCTCCGCCGACGACGAGACGACTGCGACGATCAACCTGACGCGCCCGTTCTCGGGCTTCATCGCATCCCTCTCGCTCCCGGCGTTCTCGATGCAGAGCCCGACCGCGATGGAGGAGTACGGCGCCGACGAGGTGGGCGGCTCCGAGGAGGCCCCCGAGTACAGCGAGTACGGCGAGGCGCACCCGACGGGCACCGGCCCGTTCGTGTTCGAGTCGTGGTCGCCCGGCGAGGAGGTCGTGCTCGCGGCCAACCCCGACTACTGGGGCGAGCAGGGCCAGGTGCAGGAGATCGTCTTCCGCATCATCGACGACCCGACCGCACGCCGCCAGGCGCTCGAGTCGGGCGACGTCGACGGCTACGACCTCGTCGCGCCGGCCGACACCGCCGCCCTCGAGGAGGCCGGCTTCAACGTCATGCAGCGCGACCCGTTCACGATCCTCTACCTCGGCTTCAACCAGACGGTGCCCGAGCTGCAGGACATCCGGGTGCGCCAGGCGATCGCCCACGCGATCGACCGTGAGGCGCTCGTGACGCAGGTGCTCCCCGAGGGCACCGAGGTCGCGTCGCAGTTCATCCCGGATGTCGTGAACGGCTACAACGACGGCGTGACCGACTACGAGTACGACCCTGAGCGCGCGCAGGAGCTGCTCGCCGAGGCCGGCTTCGAGGACGGGCTGACGCTGCAGTTCAACTACCCGGTCAACATCTCGCGGCCGTACATGCCGAACCCGGAGGACATCTTCACGACGCTCTCCTCGCAGCTGCAGGAGGTCGGCATCACCGTCGAGCCCGTCTCGGACGAGTGGACCGACTACCTCGACCGCATGCGCGGCACCGACGACCACGGCATCCACCTGCTCGGCTGGACCGGTGACTACAACGACACCGACAACTTCGTCGGCGTCTTCTTCAACGGCTACTCCAACGAGTGGGGCTTCGAGAACGAGGAGCTGTTCTCGGCGCTGAGCGAGGCCCGCCAGCTGCCCGACCCCGAGGAGGCCGGCGCCGCCTACGAGGAGATCAACGAGCAGATCGCCCAGTTCGTGCCCGGTGTGCCGCTCGCGCACCCGGCGCCGTCGCTGGCGTTCGACCCGCGGGTCACCTCCTACCCGGCGAGCCCCGTCAACGACGAGGTGTTCAACATGATCGAGCTGAGCGAGTAGCCTGCATCGATCACCCGGATGCCGCGGGCCGGTCTCGGCCCGCGGCATCCGCCACGCACGGCGCGCATCCGCGCCGCACGCCAGACCCCTGACCGCCCACCCGGAGAGACCCACGTGCTGAGAACCATCGGCAGACGCCTGCTGCTGCTGATCCCGACCCTGTTCGGCCTGACCGTGCTGCTGTTCTTCTGGGTGCGGGCGCTGCCCGGCGGGCCCGCCGCGGCGCTGCTCGGCGAGCGCGCGACGCCCGAGGCGATCGAGCGCATCAACGAGGCGTACGGCTTCAACCGGCCGCTGCCAGAGCAGTACATCACCTGGCTCGGCCGCCTGCTGCAGGGCGACTTCGGCAACTCGATCGAGACGCGCAGGCCTGTGCTCGAGGAGTTCGCCAACCGCTTCCCGGCGACGGTCGAGCTCGCGGTGATGGCGCTCATCCTCGCCGTCGGCATCGGCATCCCGCTCGGCTACTGGGCCGCGCGCAACCACGGCAGGTTCCTCGACCACCTGTCGGTGACGGGCAGCCTCATCGGCATCACGATCCCGGTCTTCTTCCTCGCGTTCATGCTCAAGTGGGTCTTCGCCGTGCAGCTGGGCTGGCTGCCCTCCACCGGCAGGCAGAGCAGAGGCGTCGATGCGACGCATGCGACGAACTTCTACGTGCTCGACGGCATCCTCACCGGCGAGCTCGACGCGGCGCTCAACGCGATCGTGCACCTGCTGCTGCCGGCGATCGCGCTCGCCACGATCCCGCTCGCGATCATCGTGCGCATCACCCGCGCATCCGTGCTCGAGGTCGTGAACGCCGACTACGTGCGCACCGGCCGCGCGAAGGGCGTCTCGAAGCAGGTGATCCGCGACCGCTTCGTGCTGCGGAACGCGATGCTCCCCGTCGTCACGACGATCGGCCTGCAGGCCGGCCTGCTCATCTCGGGCGCGGTGCTCACCGAGACCGTCTTCGCCTTCCCCGGCATCGGCGCCTTCCTCGCCGACGCGATCTTCGCCCGGGACTTCCCGGTGCTGCAGGGCTTCGTGCTCTTCATCGCCGTGTCGTACGCGCTCATCAACCTGCTCGTCGACATCTCCTACTCGTTCATCGACCCGAGAGTGAGGATCCAGTGAGCGCCGCCGAAGCGATCCCGACCGTCCCCGTCCCCGAGGGCGACGCCGGGCAGCCCCGCCGCTCCGGGAGCTTCTGGGGCGACGTGCTGCGTCGGCTGCGCCGCAACCCCGCCGCCTGGATCGGCGCGGTCGTCGTGAGCCTGTTCGTGCTCGTCGCGCTGCTCGCGCCGGTGCTCGCGCCCTACCCCGAGCTCGCGACCCCGGGCGCCGGCCTCCGGCTGCCGACCTACCTGCCCGGCCCCGGCGAGGTGCCCGACTTCCCGCTCGGCATCGACCGCTTCGGCGGCGACGTGCTCTCGAAGCTCATCTGGGGCGCGCAGGCGTCGCTGCTCATCGGCGTCGCCTCCACCTTCTTCGGCCTGCTCGGCGGCATGGTGCTGGGCGCCCTGGCTGGCGCGTTCGGCGGATGGGTCGACACCCTCATCATGCGGGTCGTCGACATCCTGCTGTCGGTGCCGCACCTGCTGCTCGCGGTCTCGATCGCCGCGGTGCTCGGCCGCACGCCGCTCGCGGTGATGATCGCCATCGGCGTCGCGCAGGTGCCGATCTTCGCGCGCCTGCTGCGCTCGTCGATGCTGCAGCAGCGCGAGTCCGACTACGTGCTCGCCGCCCGCACCCTGGGCCTCGGCACCGGGCGCATCACGATGACGCACCTGCTGCCGAACTCGGTGGGCCCGGTGATCGTGCAGGCGACGCTCACGCTCGCGACCGCGGTCATCGACGCGGCCGCGCTGTCGTTCCTCGGCCTCGGCGGAGGGCGGCCCGAGACGGCCGAGTGGGGCCGCATGCTCACCTACGCGCAGGCGGAGCTCGCGATCGCGCCGTGGCTCGCGTTCCTGCCCGGCATCTGCATCATGATCGCCGCGCTCGGCTTCACGCTCCTCGGCGAGGCGCTCCGCGAGGCGATGGACCCCCGCACCCGCAAGCGCTGAGCGGTGGAGCTGGAGGCAGAGGCCCTTTCGGGCCTCTGCCGCGACCCCAGCTCCGGGGGCCGTCCCGGCCCCCGGTCTGCCCGGCGCCCGCTGAGGCCGCTCAGCTCGCGATCTGCAGCTCGTTGCCGGGGATCGAGGCGAGGAGCCTGCGCGTGTACGGGTCGCGCGGGTTCGTGAAGATCTCCTCGCTCGTCGCCGCCTCGACGAGCCGCCCGTTCTGCATCACCGCGACGTAGTCGCTGATGAGCCGCACGACCGCGAGGTCGTGCGAGATGAAGAGGTAGCTGAGCCCGAGGTCGCGCTGCAGGTCGCCGAGCAGCCGCAGGATCTGGTCCTGCACGAGCACGTCGAGCGCCGACACCGGCTCGTCGCAGACGATCACGTCGGGGGAGAGGGCGAGCGCGCGGGCGATCGCGACGCGCTGGCGCTGGCCGCCGGAGAGCTCCGACGGGTAGCGGCGGGCCATGTCGGCCGGCAGGGCGACCTGGTCGAGCAGCTCGCGCACGCGGCGCTGGCGCTCGAGCTTCGACCCCTTGCCGTAGAACGACAGCGGCTCCTCGACGATGCGCTCGATCGTGAACATCGGGTTGAGCGACGAGTACGGGTCCTGGAACACCGGCTGCACCCGCTGGCGGAACTCCTTCTGCTCCTCGCGGGAGAGCGCGAAGACGTCCTTGCCCTCGAAGCGCACCGTGCCGCTCGTCGGCTCGAACGCCTTGAGCAGCATCCGCGCCGTCGTCGTCTTGCCGGAGCCGGACTCGCCCACGATCGAGACGGTCTTGCCGCGCGGCACCGAGAGCGACACGTCGTCGACGGCCTTGAAGGGCTCGCGCCGGCCGCGCACGTGGAACTCCTTGGTCACGTGCTCGAACTCGACGATCGTGTCGGGCGCCTCCGAGGCATCCGCCCCGCCGTGGCTCGCGAAGTCCTCGGGCCGCAGCCGCGCCATCGCGACCGACGGCGCCGCCTGCACGAGCGACTGCGTGTACGGGTGCTGCGGCGCCTCGAGGATCTGCTTCGCGGGGCCCTGCTCGACGACGCGGCCGCGGTGCATGACGACGACCCGCTGGGCGCGCTCGGCGGCGAGCCCCAGGTCGTGCGTGATGAGGAGCACGGCGGTGCCGAGCTCCTCGGTCATCTGCTGCAGCTGGTCGAGGATGGTGCGCTGCACGGTCACGTCGAGCGCGCTCGTGGGCTCGTCGGCGATGAGCAGCTGCGGGCGGCATGCGAGGCCGATCGCGATGAGCGCGCGCTGGCGCATGCCGCCCGAGAACTCGTGCGGGTACGACTTCGCGCGCTCCGCGGCGTCGGGCAGCCCGGCCGCCTCGAGGGTCTCGACGACCTTCTGGTCGACGGTGCGGCGGTCGGCGAGCCCGTGCGCGAGCAGCGTCTCGGCGACCTGGGTGCCGATGCGCGCGACCGGGTTGAGGTTCGACATCGGGTCCTGCGGCACGAGCCCGATGCGGCGGCCGCGCACCTTGCGCATGGCGCTCTCGCTCGCGCCGACGAGCTCCTCGCCGTCGAGCCGGATGCTGCCGGCCGTGACGCGGCCGTTGCCCGACAGCAGGCCGATCACGGCCATCGCGGTGGTCGACTTGCCCGAGCCCGACTCGCCCACGATCGCGAGCGTCTCGCCCGCGGCGAGCGAGAGGCTCGCCTCGTGCACTGCCGTGACCGTGCCGTCCTGGGTCGTGAACTCCACCTTGAGTCCGGAGACCTCCAGCAGCGGCTTCTTCGCGTCGCTCATCCGACCATCTTGCACTGCCGCCGGGAACTTCGCTGGATCAGCGCACCCGCAGCACGAGCTTGCCCCGCACGTGCCCGCCCTGCAGCACGCCGAAGGCCTCGTGGACGCGGTCGAGCGGGTAGACGCGCTGCACCTCGACGCGCACGTCGCCGGCGTCGATGAGACGGCCGATGATGCCGAGGTTCGAGCCGTCGGCCTCGACCTTCACCGACGACGCGCGCATCCCGCGCTCGGCGGCGGCGGATGCGTAGTCGGGCCAGGAGCCGGTCGGCACGTTGAGGTAGAGCCCGCCGTGCTTCAGCGCGTCGAGCGAGCGCGTGCCCGTCTCGTCGGCCACGTTGCCGACGAGGTCGACGACCACGTCGACCTTCTGCAGCGCGTCCTCGAAGCGCTCGGCCGTGTAGTCGATGACCTCGTCGGCGCCGAGCGACCTGGCGAAGTCGACGTTGCGCGTCGAGACCGTGGTGGCGACGTGGGCGCCGAAGTACTTCGCGAACTGCACGGCGAAGTGGCCGACGCCGCCGGCGCCGGCGTGGATGAGGATGCGCTGGCCGGCGCGCGCCTTCGCGACGCGCACGACCGCATCCCACGCGGTGAGCGCGGCGCACGGCACCGCCGCCGCCTCCTCGAAGGTGAGCGACTCGGGCTTCGGGGCGAGCGCGAGGCTCGGCACGATCGCCCGCTCGGCGTACGACCCGCGCGTGCGCCAGTGGTTGACGATGCCGTAGACGGCGTCGCCGGGCTGCACGTCGTGCGCCTCGTAGGGCGACTCGGCGACGATGCCGGCGACGTCGCCGCCCGGCACCCACGGCAGCAGCGGCTCGACGGCCTTCGCGGCGCCCTTGCCGATGACCGTCTTGTAGTCGATCGGGTTCATGCCGGCCGCGTGGACGTCGACGAGCACCTCGGTCCCGAGCTTGAGCGGAGCGTCGATGTCGCCGATCTCCACCTGGTCCGTCGGCCCGAACTCCCGCACCAGCACTGCGCGCATCGCACTTCCCTCCACGTCGCCTCGACGCTAGCGCACGCGTGTGACGCCCAGATGTCGAGATGACGACATGTGACCGCAGGACCGCCGCGGCTACAGTGCTCGTGTGCTCCAGCGCCCCCGGACCGCCGACGTCGCCGTCGCCGCCCTCGCCGTCGCGAGCCTCGTCGCGGGCGCGGTCGTCATCGGCGACGCGCGCGCGATCTACGAGCGCCACCTCTACATCTCCGAGCTCGGCGCCGAGCACATGCGCTCGGCCGCGCAGTTCCAGGCCGGGTTCGTGCTCGTCATCGCCGGCATCCTGCTCGTGGCCGTGTCGGTGCGCGACGTGCGCACCCGGTTGCCGGTGCTGCGGCTGTGGGCGCCGTCGGCGGCGCTCGTGGTCGCGGCGACGCTGTTCCTCGTCGCCGCCGCCGTGCCGTGCTCGCCCGGCTGCCCGTCGCTGCTCGGCACCGAGGCCGAGCTGCGCGACTGGGTGCACATCGTCGCGGCGGTGCTCGGGTTCGTCGCGGGCTGCCTCGCGATGCTGCAGTTCGCGACCGCGCGCGACCGCTGGGTCGCCCGGCTCTCGACGGCGGGCGGGCTCGCGGTCGGCGTGATCGCCGCGACCGGCGGCATCATCTCGCTCGCGCGCGGCAACACCGACATCGGCTCGGCCATGGAGTTCGTCGCGGCGGGGCTCGGGGTGCTGTGGATGATCGCGGTGACGGTCGTGCACACGCTGCCGCATGCGGCGGCGGATGCGTCGGCGCCGGCGCGTGCGCAGTCCCGCGGCGACGCGGTGCCGGTGGGCGCAACCGCGCGCCTCGAGGACTAGCCGATCCCCACCAGGAAGCTGGCCAGCTGCTGCCGGAACCACGCGTACATCGCGGCCTCGCCGTCGTCCCGCGCGGGCGAGACGAGCATCCGGCATCCCAGCTCGTCGCGCCACGCCTCGGCGACGTGCAGCGGATGCACGGGGTCGCGGGGGCTCGCGAGCACGACCGTCGGCGCGGGGATGCGCAGCTCGCCCGGGCGGTAGGCGATGTTCCGCGGGGTCTCGAGCAGGCGGATGCGCCGCTCGGCCGCGAGCGGCTGCGTCAGCTGCGCCTCGAGGCCGCGCGCGTGCGCGAGCGACTCGTGCGCGACCGCGCGCCAGGCGCCCGAGCGGTGCAGCTCGTCGAGCGCCCGCTGCGGCCGGTGCTCCTCGAGCAGCCGCCCGAGCAGCGGGAAGATCGCGAGGTTCGGCGGCAGCGGCTCGGTCGTGAAGGCGGGGCGGATGAGCGCGACGCGGTCGAGCGGGAACCGCCCGGAGCGCGCGATGATCGCCGCGAGCGCCGCGCCGAGCGAGACGCCGACGATCGTCACGGGGGAGCCGTCGCCGACGCGCACGAGCTCGTCCGATACCTCCGCGGCCAGCGCCTCGAGCGCGAAGCGATCCGGCTCGCCGATCAGCGTGCTCGCGCCGTGCGCGCGCAGGTCGGGCGCGAGCACGCGCACGCCCGCGGGCACGGCTCCCTCGAGGTAGGCGCGCATCGCGCGGGCGTCGGAGCCGAGGCCGTGGATCGCGAGCAGCATCAGCCGCGCAGGAGCTCGAGCAGCCGATCCGCGCGGTCGACGAGCATCGCGATCTCGTCCTCGTCGCGCTCGACCCACACGTGCCTGGGCGGGCCGACGGGCACGAAGTGGCTGTGCTGCTCCCAGACGAAGAGAGTGCGGTCGGCGCCGAGCACGTACTGCTGCCACCAGATCTGGCGCAGGTACTGCTTCGGCACCCGGTCGAACGCCTTCGAGGTCGTCTTGATCTCGGCGAGCACCGTGCCGTCGTCGCTCACGCAGTCGGGCGTCGCGAGGTGGTCGCGGTGGGGCACGGAGTGGAAGAGCGCATCCGACGGCACGAGCGAGAAGTGGTCGTGCACCCAGCGGGCGATGTGCGGCTCGCGGGCGCGGCCGTGGTCGGTGAAGGCGTTGCCGGAGAAGCCGCGGAGGCCGAGCTTCTCGCGCGCGACGGCGGCGACGGCGGCCGAGGTGCTGAGCCTCGCCGCGTCGGTCGCGGTGACGCCGCGCGAGCGGGCGCGCAGCCACGCGATGCGGTCGCTCGAGCGGGCGACGATGCGGCTCGTGTGCCCCAGCACCGACGGCTCGTCGCCGAAGATGTCGAGCTGGAGCTGCATGGCTCCATCGTCCCACGCGGGGCCCACCCGGCTCGCCGCCATGCCGCGTCCGCCCGACCGCCCGAGCGTGAGGGCAAGCGCACAGGAAGCGCAAAGGATAAGGTCGGATCGAACCACAGGAGACTCTGGCGGAATGGATGGCATGACCGACACCGCTCAGCAGCAGCTGCGGGCACAGCCCCGCCTCACCCGCCCGGATGGCTCGCCCATCCGCGTCGTCGTCGTCGACGACGAGCAGAGCCTCGCCGACCTCGTCGCCATGGGCCTCAAGTACGAGGGCTGGGACGTGAAGACCGCCGCCAACGGCCAGCAGGCGCTGCAGGCGGTGCGCGAGTTCCGCCCCGACGCGGTGGTGCTCGACATCATGCTCCCCGACATCGACGGCCTCACCGTGCTGCAGCGCCTGCGCTCGGCCGGCTTCGACGTGCCGGTGCTCTTCCTCACGGCCAAGGACTCGCTCGACGACCGCGTCGCCGGGCTCACCGCCGGCGGCGACGACTACGTCACAAAGCCCTTCGGGCTCGAGGAGGTCGTCGCGCGCCTCCGCGGCCTGATCCGCCGCACCGCCCAGACCGCCGAGGAGTCGAGCGTGCTCTGGGTCGGCGACCTGATGATGGACGAGGACTCCTACGAGGTGCGCCGCGGCGGCCAGCAGGTCGACCTCACGGCGACCGAGTTCGAGCTGCTGCGCTACCTCATGCGCAACCCGCGCCGCGTGCTCTCGAAGGCGCAGATCCTCGACCGCGTCTGGTCCTACGACTTCGGCGGGCGCGCGAGCGTCGTCGAGCTCTACATCTCCTACCTGCGCAAGAAGATCGACACGCTCGGCCCGCCCATGATCCACACCGTGCGCGGCGTCGGCTACCAGCTGCGCGCGGCTGAGTGAGCCGGCGCCCGCCGCGCAGCCGCCTCCTGCACCCGTGACCCAGCCCGCAGCCGCGACGCCCCAGACCCGACGCATCCAGAACCCGTCGTCGTGGTCGCTGCGCCGACGGCTGCTGGTGGTGGTCGTGGCGCTGTTCGCCCTGCTCACCGCGGCGGTGGCGATCGCGAGCGTCATGACCATGCGCGTCGTGCTCGAGACGCGCGTCGACGAGCAGCTCACCGAGATCGCGAGCCGCACCGCGACCGACGTCGAGCGCGCGCTCGCGACCGGCACGCAGGCGCCGCTCGACCCGCGCACCGCGCCGACCGCCACGCTCATCGCCATCGAGCAGGGCGGCGAGCTGCGCCAGGCGTTCATCCTCACGAGCATCGGGCAGCAGCTCGCGCTGTCGGCCGCCGACGAGCGGGTCGTGCTCGGCACCGGCTCCGACGGCATCGTCAACGAGTCGCTGCCCACCTACGGCTCCTACCGGGTGATCGCGCACGACGTCGGCGGCGGGGCGCGGGTGATCGTCGGGCTGTCGATGTCCGAGACCAACCAGACGCTCGCGGCGCTCGCCTTCGTGATCGCCGTGGCGGCGTTCGCGGCGGTCACGATCGTGCTGCTGCTCGGCGACATGATCATCCGGCGCGCGCTGCGGCCGCTCACCTCCGTCATCGCCACCACCGAGCGCATCTCGCAGCTGCCGCTCGCCTCGGGCACCGCGCAGCTGACCAACCGGGTGCGCATCGAGGAGCCCGCCTCGGAGGTCGGCCGCGTGCAGGAGAGCATGAACCGCATGCTCAACCACATCGAGCAGGCGTTCGAGGCCCGCTCGGCGAGCGAGCGGCGCGTGCGCCAGTTCGTCGCCGACGCCTCGCACGAGCTGCGCACGCCGCTCGCCGCGGTGCGCGGCTACGCCGAGATCACGCGCAAGCACGACGGCGACCTGCGGCCCGACACCCGCGAGTCGCTCGAGCGCATCGAGGCGGCGGCGCAGCGCATGCAGGCGCTCGTCGACGACCTGCTGCTGCTGGCGCGGCTCGACGAGGGCCGCGAGCTCGAGCGGGGCGAGGTCGACCTGTCGCTGCTCGTGATCGAGGCGGTCGCCGACGCGCAGGCCGCGGGCCGCTCCCACCCGATCGCGCTCGAGCTGCCCGAGGAGCCCGTGGTGGTCGCGGGCGACCCGCTGCGGCTGCAGCAGGTCGTGGCGAACCTGCTCGCGAACGCCAGGGTGCACACGCCCGAGGGCACGCCCGTCGACGTGTCGCTGCGCACCGAGGGGGAGGAGGCCGTGGTCGAGATCGTCGACGCGGGCCCCGGCATCCCCGACGAGCTGCAGCAGACGGTCTTCCAGCGCTTCGCGCGCGGCGACTCCTCGCGCTCGCGCGCGACGGGCTCCTCGGGGCTCGGGCTCGCGATCGTCGAGGCCCTCGTCGACGCGCACGGCGGCACCATCGCGCTCGAGAGCGAGCCGGGGCGCACCGCGTTCACCGTGCGCCTGCCGCTGTGGGGACGGGCGGCGGGGTCGGATGCGCCGGACGCCGAGGGCGCGGAGCTCCGGCAGTCGTCGTGACCGACGGGGCCGGCCGAGGTGCCTCATGTCAATATGCCCGCGTGCGTGAAGCGGTGCCTCACGTAGGAATGCCCGCGTGTGTGGTCAGCTGGCTCGGCGCAGCTTCACGCCTCGAGCGGTGTCGGGCAGTGGCTGTTGGAGGCTGGCGGCGAGCTTGAGCGTGGGTTCGCGGGCGATCGCTACGAGCCGGTCCTGGATGGTTTGGATGCGGCGAGCGAGCTCGGCCGGGTTGAGGCTGTCGCGGTAGGCGCGCAGTTCGGCTTCTTGCGCGGGAGAGAGCACGCCGGCGGCGAGCAGGCGGTTGAACGGGATGCGCGGGTCGTCGTAGTCGCGGCGGCGTCGGCCGGAGCGGTCGGTGGACCAGCCGATGGGCTTCTTCGTGGGCAGGAAGTAGTTGAAGCGGTCGTTCACCAGCGGCCATAGCTGGTTGAGGAGCCGGAGCGCTTCGGGGGTGTCGTAGCGCCAGTGGAACGCGTAGGCGCGCACGAGGTGGCCGTTCTTGGACTCGATCGTGGCCTGGTCGTTCTTGCGGTAGGGGCGGCCGCGGGTGAAGAAGATGTGGCGGTCGGCGGCCCAGTTGACGAGGTCGTGGTTGATGAACTCGCCGCCGTTGTCGAAGTCGAGACCGGTGACCGCGAACGGGATCGCCTCGATCGCGCTGTTCATGACGGCCAGCACGTGCACGGCCGCGTTGTTGCGCATCGAGCGGGTGTGGACCCAGCCGAGGCGCATGTCGGTGAGGTTCACCGTGCGGCAGAACTCGCCCTTGAGGGTCGGCCCGCAGTGCGCGACGGTATCGACTTCGAAGAAGCCCGGCTCGTCCTCGACCTCGTCGCCGGCGCGGCGGATCGTGATCGACGAGCGCAGCAGCGGCGATGGCTTGGTCGAGCTCAACCCCCGCAGCGGGTCTCGCTCGCGCGCCGGTCGCAGGTAGCGGTCGATCGTCGCCGGCGACATCGCCAGCAGCTCGGCGCGGACCGCGGGCGAATAGCGCTCCTTGCCGTGCACGAGCTCGCCGTGCCGCTCGAGCGCGTCCAGCAGCGGCTCCATCGCGACCACGAGGTATTTGCCGCAGGAGCCGCCGGAGATGGCCCAGACGCGCTGCAGCACCTTGAGCGCGTCGTACGAGTACTTCCTGGCCCGCTTCCGCTTCCCCGGCCGCGCCGCGCGGGGCTTCGCGGCCGCCCGCAGCCGCCGCCGCGCGTTGTCGCGCGTCCATCCCGTCACCGCTTCGATCTCGTTGAGCAGCTGCGACTTCTCCGCCTTCGACGCCCGCAGGTACGCCCGCGCGTACTTGGCCGTGATCTCCGCTCGAGCCTGCATCGACAACTCGCATCCCATGCCCTCAGAGTTTCGCGGGCATTCCTACGTGAGGCACCGCAAACCTGTCGCGGGCACTTCACGTGAGTCTCGTCGCCGGCTTGCGCCGCGCATCCGTCGTGCCGTAGTCTTGCCGCATACCAAAGACCGCTGGTCGTCGGCGTGTGCCCGCAAGGGGATGTGCCGACCGAAGGCTCGCTCGAGGAGCGTCGTCCCGCGCAGGTGCTGAAAGATCCGTCGAGATCCCAGAGCTCCGTGCGCGTGCGCCGGAGCTCTTTTGCATGAGTGGGCCAGGGAAGCCGGCAACGACGCAAGGAGCACCATGGCGAACAAGGAAGCTGCGGTCGCCGAGCTCTCGAACCTCTTCGAGACCTCGAACGCCGTTCTGCTGACCGAGTACCGCGGTCTCACCGTCGGCCAGCTGAAGACGCTGCGCCGATCGATCAGTGAGCACGCGACGTACGCCGTGGTGAAGAACACGCTCACCAAGATCGCAGCCAACAACGCCGGCATCACGGCGTTCGACGAGTCGCTTGCCGGCCCGTCCGCGATCGCATTCGTGCACGGCGACCCTGTCGCCGTCGCGAAGGAGCTGCGTGCCTTCGCCAAGGCGAACCCGGCGCTCGTGGTCAAGAACGGTTTCTTCGACGGGAACCCGCTCACGGCCGACGACGTCAACAAGCTCGCCGACCTCGAGTCGCGGGAGGTGCTGCTGGCCAAGCTGGCAGGTGCCTTCAAGGCCTCGCTGTTCGGCGCTGCATACATGTTCAACGCCCCGCTCGCCCAGGCCGCTCGCGCGGTCGACGCGCTGCGGGTCAAGCAGGAGTCCGCGGCCGAGTAGGCAGCGGTCGGTACCAGAAACAAGGAGAAGACGATGGCAAAGCTGTCGACTGACGAGCTGCTCGAGCAGTTCAAGGAGCTCACCCTCATCGAGCTCAGCGAGTTCGTGAAGAAGTTCGAGGAGACCTTCGAGGTCACCGCCGCCGCTCCCGTCGCCGCCGCTGCAGCCCCCGCTGCCGCTGCTGCTGCGGAGGAGGTCGAGGAGAAGACGGACTTCGACGTCATCCTCGAGTCCGCCGGCTCGGCGAAGATCCAGGTCATCAAGGTCGTCCGTTCGCTGACGTCCCTCGGCCTCGGCGAGGCCAAGGCGCTCGTCGACGGCGCTCCCGCCCCCGTGCTCGAGGGCGCCAAGAAGGAGGACGCCGAGAAGGCCAAGGCCGACCTCGAGGAGGCCGGCGCGACGGTCACGCTCAAGTAGCGTTCCCCGCACCAGCGCGAAGGGCCGCTCCCGTGAGGGGGCGGCCCTTCGTCATGCGCCCGCGGCGCGCTGCCGCGCAGGCGCGACCGGATACCGTGGCCACGTGAGCATGGGCATGGGCGGCGGTCGCCGGGGCGGGGTCGGCATGCGCGACGAGTCGGCGCAGCGCGCCGCCAACGCGAGCGCTCCCCGCGTGCCCGACCTCGGCAAGCGCATCCTGGGCCTCTTCCGCCCCCACCGGCCGCAGATCGTGCTGACGATCGTGCTCGTGCTCATCGTCGCGACGATCGCGGTGTTCCCGCCGCTGCTGACCCAGCGCGTCTTCGACGAGGCGCTGTTCCCTCCCGAGGGCGGCCCCGACCTGCGGCTGCTCTGGATGCTCGTCGGCACGATGGTGGCGCTGTGGATCTCGTCGAGCCTGCTCGGCATCTGGCAGACGCTCATCACGTCGAAGGTCGGCAACCGCGTCATGGGGCAGCTGCGCGACTCGCTGTTCGATCGGCTGCAGAGCATGGAGCTCGCGTTCTTCACCCGCACGAAGACGGGCGTCATCCAGTCGCGGCTGCAGAACGACGTCGGCGGCGTCGCGAACGTGCTCTCCAACACCGTGTCGTCGGTCGTCGGCAACACCGTCACGGTGATCGCGAGCCTCGTGACGATGCTCATCCTCTCGTGGCAGCTGACGGTCATGGCGGTGCTGCTCACGCCCGTGCTCGTGCTGCTGCAGCGCCGCGTCGGCCAGGTGCGCGCCCGCATCGCGACGCAGACGCAGGAGTCGCTGAGCGAGATGACGGCGATCACGCAGGAGTCGCTGTCGGTGTCGGGCATCCTGCTCGCGAAGGCGTTCGGCCGGCAGGCCGACGAGTCGCGCCGCTACGCCGCCGAGAACGAGCGCCAGGTCGACCTGCAGGTGCGGCTGACGATGAGCGGCCAGACCTTCTTCGCGCTCGTGTCGATCTTCATCTCGATCCTGCCCGCCGTCGTCTACGTGCTCGCCGGCTACCTGATCGCCGGCGGCGACACCGGCGTCACGGCCGGCACGCTCGTCGCGTTCACGACCGTGCAGGCGCGGCTGCTCATGCCGCTCATGGGCCTGCTGCGCGTGGGGCTCGACCTGCAGACCTCCGGCGCGCTCTTCGCCCGCATCTTCGAGTACCTCGACCTGCAGCCGGCGATCGAGCCGCCGACGTCGCCGCGCCCGCTCGACCGCTCGCGCCTCGGCGAGGTGGAGTTCGACGACGTGCGCTTCCACTACCCGGATGCGCGCGAGGGCGAGCGGGCGACGCTCGACGGCGTCTCGTTCCGGCTCGAGCCGGGCACCTTCGCGGCCTTCGTCGGCCCCTCTGGCGCGGGCAAGACGACGATCGGCTACCTGCTGCCGCGCCTGCACGAGGCGAGCGGCGGAGCCGTGCGCTTCGCGGGCACCGACGTGCGCGAGCTCGACCCGGCAGCGCTCACCGACCACATCGGCATCGTGAGCCAGGAGCCGTACCTGTTCCACGCATCCATCGCCGAGAACCTGCGCTACGCCAAGCCGGACGCGACCGACGCCGAGCTCGACGCCGCCACGCGCGCCGCGAGCATCCACGACACGATCCACCGGTTCCCCGACGGCTACGACACGATCGTGGGCGAGCGCGGCTACCGGCTCTCGGGCGGCGAGAAGCAGCGCATCGCGATCGCGCGGGTGCTGCTGAAGGACCCGGCGGTGCTCGTGCTCGACGAGGCCACGAGCGCGCTCGACACCGTCTCGGAGCGCGTCGTGCAGGGCGCGCTCGACGAGGCGGCGCGCGGCCGCACGACGCTCGCGATCGCGCACCGGCTCTCGACCATCCGGCACGCCGACGTCATCTTCGTCATCGACGCCGGCCGCATCGTCGAGCAGGGCGCGCACGACGAGCTGCTCGCGCTCGGCGGCACCTACGCGACGCTCTTCGCGCAGCAGGCCTCGCGGGTCTGACGTGCCGCGCCGGCGTCGCCCGCGACGTCAGGCGGATGCGTCGCCGTCGACCTCGTCGAGGCCCGGCAGGTCGGCGGTCGCCTCGCGCCACCGCCGCTCGAGCTCCTCGAGGTCGGCCGCGTAGTCGCTGTAGCGGCAGCCGAGCCCGTTGGGCTTCACGCGGATGCCCTCGTCGCGCCAGTGGGGGAGCGCGCGCTGCAGCAGGTCGCCGCCGAAGTCGCCGGCGTGGCTCGTGATGCGCCACCACGGCAGGCCGTCGCTGTAGTGGCGGAGGATCGAGCCCACCTGCCGCGGACCGATGCCGCAGATGCGGGCGACGGCGCCGTACGAGGCGACGCGGCCGGGCGGCACGAGCTCGACGCAGCGCAGCACGCGCTCGATCACGAGCTCCCGTCTGGCGTCCACCGACCCATCCTCGCCCACCGGGCGCCCGCCCGCTCGACGGTAGGCTCGAGCGTCAGGCAGGAGGCAGCATGCGCTACGCGGAGTCGATCCTCGAGACGATCGGCGACACGCCGCTCGTGAGGCTCTCGAAGGTCACCGAGGGCGTCGCGGCGACGGTGCTCGCGAAGGTCGAGTTCCTCAACCCGGGCGGGTCGGTGAAGGACCGCATCGCGCTCGCGATGATCGAGGACGCCGAGCGCCGGGGGCTCATCGGCCCCGGCGGCACGATCGTCGAGCCGACGAGCGGCAACACCGGCGTGGGGCTCGCGCTCGTCGCGCAGCAGAAGGGCTACCGCTGCGTCTTCGTCTGCCCCGACAAGGTCTCCGAGGACAAGCGCGCGACGCTCCGCGCCTACGGCGCCGAGGTAGTCGTGACGCCCACCGCCGTCGCGCCCGACAGCCCGGAGTCCTACTACGGCGTCGCGAACCGCCTGACCGACGAGATCGAGGGCGCCTACCAGCCCAACCAGTTCTTCAACCCCGCCGCGCCCGCGGCCCACGAGGCGTCGACCGGGCCCGAGATCTGGCGCGACACCGACGGCCGCATCACGCACTTCGTCGCGGGCGTCGGCACCGGCGGCACGATCACCGGCACCGCCCGGTACCTCAAGCGGGCCTCCGAGGGCCGCGTCGAGGTCATCGGGGCCGACCCGGAGGGCTCGATCTACTCCGGCGGCACCGGCCGGCCGTACCTCGTCGAGGGCGTCGGCGAGGACATGTGGCCGGGCAACTACGACCCGAGCGTCGTCGACCGGGTGCTCGCGGTGAACGACGCCGAGTCGTTCGCGATGACCCGCAGGCTCGCCCGCGAGGAGGGCCTGCTCGTCGGCGGCTCGAGCGGCATGGCGGTCGTCGCCGCGCTGCGCGTCGCCCGCGAGCTGCCCGCCGACGCCGTCGTCGTCGTGCTGCTGCCCGACTCGGGCCGCGGCTACCTGCAGAAGGTCTACTCCGACGCCTGGATGCGCTCCTACGGCTTCGCCGCGCCCGAGGCCGGCACGACGGTCGGCGACGTGCTCACCGGCAAGACGGGCGGCGTGCCCGACCTCGTGCACGCGCACCCCGCCGACACCGTGCACGACGCGATCGAGATCATGCGCGAGTACGGCGTGAGCCAGCTGCCGGTGCTCACCGCCGAGCCGCCCGTCGTGGTCGGCGAGGTCGCGGGCTCGGTCGACGAGCGCTCGCTGCTCGACGCCGTCTTCGCCGACCGCGCCGAGCTCGCCGACACCGTCGCGCAGCACCTCGGCCCGCGCCTGCCGCACATCGGCATCACGGAGTCGGTGGATGCGCTGCGCTCGGCCCTGCGGGAGGCCGACGCGCTGCTCGTGCTCGACCGCGCGAAGCCGGTGGGCGTCGTGACGCGCACCGACCTGCTGACCCACCTCGCGAAGGAGGCATGACGATGACCGCATCGACGTCCGACGGGTTCTCGACCCGGGCCATCCACGACGGGCAGGGCTTCGACCCGCGCACCGGCGCGGTCATCCCGCCCATCTTCATGACCTCGACGTTCGTGCAGGACGGCGTGGGCGGGTTCCGCGACGGCTACGAGTACTCGCGCGGCGGCAACCCCAGCCGCGACGCGCTGCAGCAGCAGCTCGCGAGCCTCGAGGGCGGCACGCACGCCTTCGCGTTCGGCTCCGGCCTCGCCGCCGAGGACGCGGTGCTGCGCGCCGCCCTGCAGCCCGGCGACCACGTGCTGATGGGCAACGACGTCTACGGCGGCACGCACCGGCTCGTCTCGAAGATCTGGGAGCGCTGGGGCATCGAGCTGTCGACCGCCGACGCCTCCGACCTCGACGCGGTGCGCGCCGCGATGCGTCCCAGCACGCGGATGCTGTGGGTCGAGACGCCGTCGAACCCGCTCATGAAGGTAGCCGACCTCCCGGCGCTCGCCGAGCTCGGCCACGACGCGGGCGCGCTCGTCGTCGCCGACAACACGTTCGCCACGCCCTACCTGCAGCAGCCGCTCGGGCTCGGCGCCGACGTCGTCGTGCACTCGACGACGAAGTACATCGGCGGTCACTCCGACCTCGTCGGCGGCGCCGCGATCACGGGCGACGCCGAGCTGGCCGAGCGCATCGGCTTCCAGCAGTTCGCGGTCGGCGCGGTCAACAGCCCCTTCGACGCCTGGCTCACCTCGCGGTCGCTCAAGACGCTCGCGGTGCGCGTCGAGCGGCACTGCACCAACGCGCGGGCCGTCGCCGAGTCGCTCGTCGGCCACCCGGCGGTCTCGGCTGTGCACTACCCGGGGCTGCCCGACCACCCGCAGCACGCGCTCGCGGCGCGGCAGATGCGCGGCTTCGGCGGCATGGTGTCGCTGCAGCTCGCAGGCGGCGCGCCGGCGGCGCTCGAGCTCGTGCGGCACACGCGGCTGTTCCAGCTCGCCGAGTCGCTCGGCGGCGTCGAGTCGCTCGTCTGCTACCCCTCCGAGATGACGCACGCGTCGGTGCGCGGCACCGAGCTCGAGGTGCCGGCCGACCTGCTGCGGCTGTCGGTGGGCCTCGAGGAGGCCGACGACCTGATCGCCGACCTGCGGCAGGCGCTCGGGCGCCTCTAGGCGACGATCAGGCGGCCGACCGCGCGGCGGGCGGCGCGGGCGGATGCCTCGGGCACGGCCCGGTCGGTGACGAGCACGTCGAGCTCGTCGAGGGCCGCGAACGACGCGAGCGCCTGCACGCCCCACTTCGAGGCGTCGACGAGCGCGACCGTCGTGCGGGCGGCGGCCATGAGGGCGCGGTTGGTCTCGGCCTCCGCGAGCGTGGGGGAGGTGCAGCCCCGCTCGGCGTCGATGCCGTGCGCGCCGAGGAAGAGCGCGTCGAGCCCGATCATCGCCGCGGCGCGGTTGGCGACCGGGCCGACGAGCGCGTCGGAGCGGGTGCGCTCGCCGCCGGTCAGCACGACGCCGTCGCGGTCGGGCAGCGCGAGCGCGACGGGCAGCGAGTTGGTGACGATCGTGACGCCGGGCACCGCGGCGGCGAGCCGCGCGAGGGCGAGCGCGGTCGTGCCGCCGCCGATGCCGATCGCGGTGCCCGGCCGCACGAGCGCGAGCGCTGCCTGGGCGATGCGCTGCTTCTCGTCGCGGTGGAGCGCCGCCTTGGCGAGCGGCGCGGGCTCGTCGGTCACGGGCGGCCTGCGCAGCCGCACGCCGCCCCGCACGCGCTCGATGCGGCCGTCGGCCTCGAGGCGGTCGGCGTCGCGCCGCACGGTCATGGGCGAGACGCCGAGCGCCGAGGCGAGGTCGGCGACGCGCGCGGTGCCGGCGCCGGCGAGGTGCGCGAGGATGCGCTCGCGCCGCTCGACGTCGAGCAGCCCGGCCTCGAGCGGTCCGGACTCGGGCCGCTCGCCGTGCACCCGCCGGAGTGTGCGTTCCTCCATCACGCGAACACTTTCGCACAGGAGCGCGCATGAGCGCACGCGTTCGGGCATGATCGAGGCGTGACCGGCATCCGACAGACCAGCGCGCGCCTCGCCGACGGGCGCGAGATCGTCTACTTCGACGACCCCGGCACGCCGGCCCGCGAGCGCCGCCTCGACGCGCGCGCGCTCGACCCCCGTCCCGCGACGCCGACGATGCGATACGACGCGCTCGCCGGCGACTGGATCACCGTCGCCACCGCCCGGCAGGGCCGCGTGCACCTGCCGCCGGCCGACGCCGACCCGCTCGCGCCGCAGTCGCCCGGCAACCCGAGCGAGATCCCCGACGACTACGACGTCGCCGTCTTCGAGAACCGGTCGCCCTCGTTCGGGCCCGGCACCGCATCCGCCCTCCCCGGCGCCTCCGCGCCCGCCGAGGGCGAGCGCGAGGCGCTCACCGCGATCGGCGCCACCCGCCCCGCCGTCGGCCGCTGCGAGGTCGTGAGCTTCAGCCCCGACCACGCGGGCTCGTTCGGCACCCAGCCGACGCTCCGCGCCCGCACGGTCGTCGAGGCGTGGGCGTCGCGCACCGCCGCGCTCAGCGCCGTGCCGGGCGTCGAGCACGTCTTCCCGTTCGAGAACCGCGGCGTCGAGATCGGGGTGACGCTGCCGCACCCGCACGGCCAGGTCTACGCCTACCCCTTCGTGCCCCCGCGCATCCGCCGCATCTGCGCCGCCGTCGACGCGCACGGGCCCGGCCTCTTCGCCGAGCTGCTCGACGCCGAGCGCGAGGGCCCGCGCGTGCTCATCGCCGGCGAGCGCTTCACCGCCTTCGTGCCCTTCGCGGCACGCTGGCCAGTCGAGGTGCAGCTCATGGCGCACCGCCACGTGCCCGACCTCGCCGCGACCACCGACGCGGAGCGCGACGAGCTCGCGACGCTGACGCTGCGCATCGCGCGCGGGCTCGACGCGCTCTACGACGCCCCGCTGCCCTACATCGCCGCCTGGGTGCAAGCGCCGGTCCACGAGCACCGCGACGACGTGCGGCTGCACTGGCACGTGACGAGCCCGCGCCGGGCGGCCGACAAGCTGAAGTTCCTCGCCGGCAGCGAGGCCGCGATGGGCGCGTGGGTGGGCGACATCAGCCCGGAGGACGGCGCGGCTCGCCTGCGCGACGCGATCGCGCGTGCCGACGAGCAGCACCCGGTGGAGCCGCTCGCGCGCACGCAGGAGGAGACGACGGATGCGTGACGAGCTGCAGGCGGTCTTCGGCGGCACCGCGGGGCCCGACGGCATCTGGTCGGCGCCGGGCCGCGTCAACCTCATCGGCGAGCACACCGACTACAACGGCGGGCTCGCGCTGCCGTTCGCGATCGACCGCCGCACGAGCGTGGCCGTGCGGCTGCGCGACGACGACCGCATCCGCGTCGCGACCGACTTCGTCGACCGCGGCGTCGTGCCGGGCGTCATCGAGTCGACGCTCGAGACCGCGCACGCCTCGACCGGCTGGAGCCGCTACGTGCTCGGCGCGGCGCACGTGCTGCGACGGGAGCTCGGCGTGCCCGGCCGCGGCTTCGAGGCGCTCGTGTCGAGCACCGTGCCGGTGGGCGTCGGGGTCTCGTCGTCGGCCGCGCTCGAGTCGGCGACGATCGTCGCGCTCGACGAGCTGTGGGGCCTCGGCCTCGACCGCCGCGAGATGGTGCGGCTCGGGCAGCTGGTCGAGAACGAGGTGGTCGGAGCCCCCACGGGCACGCTCGACCAGTCGGCCGTGCTGCTCGCGCAGCGCGACCACGCGGTGCTGCTCGACTTCCGCGACGGCACCGCCGAGCAGGTGCCGCTCGGCTTCGAGGCGGCCGGGCTCGAGATCCTCGTGATCGACTCCCTCGTGCGCCACGACCACGCCACCGGCGGCTACGGCGAGCGCCGCCGCGAGTGCGAGGAGGCCGCCCGCATCGCCGGCGTGCCGACGCTGCGCGAGATCGCCGTCGACGACATCGAGCGGTGGGCAGGCCGCATGCCCGCGCACGTGCACCGGCGGCTCAGGCACATCGTCACCGACACCGATCGCGCCCGCCGCGTCGCCGACCTCGTGCGCGCCGGGCGACCGCGCGAGATCGGCCCCGTGCTCACCGAGGGGCACGTCTCCCAGCGCGACGACTTCGAGGACTCCGTGCCCGCGATCGACGCGGCCGTCGACGCGGCGGTCGCCGCCGGCGCGCTCGGCGCGAGGCTCACCGGCGGCGGCTTCGGCGGCGCCGCCATCGCGCTCGTCGACCGCGCCGAGACCGCGCGCATCGCCGCGAGCACGGCGGACGCCATCGAGGCCGCGGGCCACGCCCGGCCCATCGTCTTCACCGTGCACCCCTCCGACGGGGCGAGGAGGGACGCATGACGCACTGGCTCGTCACCGGCGGCGCCGGGTACATCGGCGCCCACGTCGCCGAGGCGCTGCTCGCGAGCGGCCGCGAGGTGACGGTGCTCGACGACCTCTCGAGCGGGCGGCGCGGCTTCGCGCCGGCCGGCGCGCGGCTCGTCGTCGGCTCGATCCTCGACCGCGGCGACCTCGACGCGGCGCTCGCGGGCGTCGACGGCGTCGTGCACCTCGCGGGCTACAAGTACGCGGGGGAGTCGGTGCGCCGGCCGCTCCACACCTGGCGGCAGAACGTCAGCGGCACGATCGAGCTGCTCGAGGCGATGCGCGCGCACGGCGTGCACCGCATCGTCTTCTCCTCGAGCGCCGGCGTCTACGGCACGCCCGACGTCGACCGCGTCACCGAGGCCACGCCGCCCGCGCCCGAGTCGCCCTACGGCGAGACGAAGCTCGCGGGCGAGCTGCTGCTCGCCGACGAGCGCCGCCGCGCCGAGCTCGAGGGCTCGACGATGCAGGCCGTGGCCCTGCGCTACTTCAACGTCATCGGCTCGGCGACCGACCGCATCCGCGACACGAGCCCGCACAACCTCGTGCCGAAGGTGCTCGACGCGCTCGCCCGCGGCGAGGCGCCGCAGATCAACGGCGACGACCACCCGACGCCCGACGGAACGTGCGTGCGCGACTGGGTGCACGTCGGCGACGTCGCGCTCGCGCACGTCGCCGCCGCCGAGCGCATGGAGCGCGGCGAGCCGCTCGAGCCGGTCTACAACCTCGGCAGCGGCGACGGCGCCTCGGTGCGCGAGGTGCTCGCCGCGATCGGCCGGGCCGCCGGCGTCGACGTCGAGCCCCGCGTCACCGCGCGACGGCCCGGCGACCCCGCGCGCATCGTCGCCGACGGCGCGCTCGCGGCGCGCGACCTCGACTGGCGCATGCGCCACTCGCTCGACGCGATGGTGGCGTCGGCCGTGCGGTCGGCCCGCTCGGGCTGAGCCGCAGCACCCGCCCCTCCCGCCCGCATCCGCGCCGCCCCTCTCAGCTCGCCCGGGTCGCTGGCACAACGCAAGCCGCGGCGCGCGCTTCCGCGGCGGATCCGGCGGGGGTGGCGGATCCGCCGCTGCATTCGCCGCGCGGGCTTGCGTTGTGCAGGGGCCGGGTGGCGGACCGAGGGGCAGACGGGGCGGGAGGCGCCCCGTGGCCTACTCGAGCGCCTTGCCGCGCTGCTCGGGCAGCGTCCACGCGGCGATCGCGGCGATCGCGAACGCCGCGGCGAAGACGCCGAACAGCAGCACCGAGCCGCCGGCGCCCAGCAGCAGCGGCACCGCGAGCGGCGCGAGGATCGACGCGATGCGCCCGAAGCCGGCGGCCGCGCCGGTGCCCGTGCCCCGCACGTTCGTCGGGTACAGCTCCGGCCCGATCGCGTAGAGCGCGCCCCACGCGCCCAGGTTGAAGAACGAGAGCGTGCAGCCCGCGGCGATGATCATCGCCTCGGTCGAGGCGGTGCCGTACCAGGCGGCGGCGAGGGCCGAGCCGATGAGGAAGACGGTGAGGGTCGGTCGGCGGCCCCACTTCTCGATCAGGAACGCGGCGGCCGCGTAGCCCGGCAGCTGCGCCACCGTGATGATGAGCGTGAACTCGAAGGAGCGCACGAGCGAGAAGCCCTGCTCGACGAGCAGCGACGGGATCCAGATGAACGCCCCGTAGTACGAGAAGTTGATGCCGAACCAGACGATCCAGAGGGCGATCGTGCGGCGGCGGAGCGCCGACGACCAGATCGACACCGAGGGCTCGGCCACCGCGCCCGCGGGCGCATCCGCCACCGGCTCGGCTGCCGGCGACGCCGGCGCGGGCACGCCCGCGGCCTCCTCGAAGCGACGCACGGTGCGCTCGGCCTCCGCGACGCGGCCCTTCGACTCGAGGTAGCGCACCGACTCGGGCATGCCGAAGCGCACCACCGCCGAGAAGAGCGCCGGTGCCATGCCGATCGCGAGGCCCCAGCGCCAGCCGTCGTCGGAGGCGCCGATGACGAAGGTGCCGATCACGGCCGCCGCGATCCAGCCGACCGCCCAGAACGCCTCGAGCCACACGACCACGCGGCCGCGGATGCGCCGGGGCGCGAACTCGCTCACGAGCGTCGACGCGACGGGCAGCTCGCCGCCGAGCCCGAGCCCCACCACGAAGCGCAGCGCCAGCAGCGCCGCGAGCGAGCCGACGAGCGCCGAGGCGCCGGTCGCGAGCCCGTAGACGAGGAGCGTGAGCGCGAAGACGCTGCGGCGCCCGATGCGGTCGGCGAGCAGACCGCCGACGGTCGCGCCGATCGCCATGCCGACGAACCCGATCGACGCGATCCAGCTCGTCTCGGTGCGGTCGAGGCTCCACTGCTGCGCGAGCGCGGCGATCACGAACGAGACGAGGCCGACGTCCATGGCGTCGAGCGCCCAGCCGATGCCGGAGGTGCCGAGCAGGCGTCCGTGCCGGCGGGTGAAGGGCAGGCGGTCGAGCCGCTCGGAGCGGGTGGCGCCGTCGGCTGGCGGGAGGGCGGTCATGCGGGGCCTCTCGTCGGTGGCGCAGCGGCGGCGCCGAACGCGTCCACGATAGTGCGGGGCGCATCCCGCGCGGATACCGTGGGCGCATGACCGACACCCCCGAGATCCCCGAGATCCCCGCCGATGCCGAGACGGTCGAGGTCGACGCCTTCGTGACGGCGTCGACGGATGCGGTGTGGGAGCTCTTCACGACGGCCGCCGGCCTCGAGCAGTGGTGGTGGCCGATGTTCGACGACACCCGCTACGAGGTCGACGCGCAGGAGGGCGGCTGGTACCGCATCCGCACGTCGACCGGCGGCTTCGGCGTGCAGGGCCGCTACCTGCAGCTCGACGAGGGCAAGCGGATCGTGCAGAGCTGGGACTGGCTCGGCGGCGCCGAGGAGGGGGAGCGCTTCGAGCAGCTCGTGGTGGTCGACTTCGCCGAGACCGGCGACGGCACGCACATCCGCGTGACGCAGACCGCGGCCCTCGACGAGGTCGACGACCTGCGCGACGGCTGGCAGGACACGCTCACGCGCCTGGAGGAGCTGCTCGACTGACCCTACGAAACGGTCACGCCGTGGGATGCTGTGATGACAGGGCAGCCCGAGGGGCGGAGGCGAGATGGCGGAGGGCGCAGTGCGGCGGCCGAACATCCGCGACGTCGCGGCGCGCGCGGGCGTGAGCTACCAGACCGTCTCGCGGGCCCTCAACGGCCACCCGAACGTGCGGCCGGAGACCCTCGCGAAGGTCGAGGCGGCCATCGTCGAGCTCGGCTTCCGCCCGAACGCCGCGGCGCGCGCGCTCGTGCGGCGCAGCTCGCGCACCATCGGCCTGCTGACGCTCCCGACCACCGACTACGGCCCGCAGACGCAGGCGATCGCCATCGAGACCGCCGCCCGGGACGCCGGCTACCGCATCGTGCTGACGAACGCGGCGTCGACGAGCGTCGACGACCTCGCGGCGGGCCTGCGCTTCCTGCGCGAGACGAGCGTCGACGCGCTCGTGGTGAGCGTCGCCGAGACGTCGATGCTCGAGGCGCTCGCGCAGCTGTCGGTGGGCGTGCCGTACGTCACGCTCGAGCCGACCGGGCTCGCGTTCGGGCACAGCGTCGCGATCGACCAGCGGGTCGGGGCGCGGCTCGCCGTCGAGCACCTCGCCGGGCTCGGGCACCGCCGGCTGTGGCACCTGCGCGGCCCCGACGGCTCGATCGACGCCGGCGCGCGCGCCCGCGGCTTCGCGGAGCGCACGGGCGAGCTGGGGCTCGCGAGCGAGGGCACCATGGTGGGCGACTGGAGCGCCGACTCGGGCTACGCGATCGGGCGGCGGATGCTCGCCGACGGCGCGCGGGCGGTGGTCGTCGCGAACGACCAGATGGCCCTCGGCCTCATGCACGCGTGCCGCGACGTGGGGCTCTCGGTGCCGGGCGACGTGTCGATCGTCGGCTTCGACGACGTGCCGGAGGCGGCGCACTACCCGACGGCGCTCACGACCGTGCGGCAGGAGTTCGAGCAGGTCGGCACGGCCGCGATGCGGGTGCTGCTCGACGACCTCGCCGGCCTCGTGCACCTGCGCATCCCGCCGGTGCTCATCGAGCGCGGCTCGACCGCCGCGCCCGCGGCCTGACCGCACGCCGCTGCTGCCGCGCGCCGTCGCGCCGGCGGCATCCCCGTGCCCGAAAGGTCACGATTCGATCACGACGTAGCGGATTGTGACCGTTTCGCATACAGTGGCGTCCACTGCACCGCGGCAGCCGTCGCGAGCGCAGCCCGAAGCCACGACGACGGAGTCAGCGAATGAGCGCAGCGAGCGAGACCTCGAGCAGCCCGGCGGGCATCCCCGCGGCCGCCGCCGCAGGCGATCAGCACGTCATCGGCATCGACTTCGGCACCCTGAGCGGCCGCGCCATCGTCGTCCGCGTCGCCGACGGCGCCGAGCTCGGCACCGCGGTGCACGAGTACGCCAACGCGGTCATCGACGACCGGCTCCCGGCGACCGGCGACCGCCTGCCCCCGGAGTGGGCGCTGCAGGAGCCCAACGACTGGCTCGAGGTGCTGCGTCGCGCCGTCCCGGCCGCGCTCCACGCATCCGGCATCGACCCCGCGACCGTGATCGGCGTCGGCACCGACTTCACCGCATCCACCCCCATGCCCGTCACGGCCGACGGCACGCCGCTGTGCCGCGTCGACGGCCTCGCCGGCCGGCCGCACGCCTACCCGAAGCTCTGGAAGCACCACGCCGCGCAGGCCCAGGCCGACCGCATCAACGCCCTCGCCGAGGAGCGCGGGGAGCCGTGGCTCGCGCGCTACGGCGGCGCCATCTCGAGCGAGTGGGAGTTCGCCAAGGCGCTGCAGATCCTGGAGGAGGACCCGGAGGTCTACGCCCGCATCGACCACTGGGTCGAGGCGGCCGACTGGATCGTCTGGCAGCTCACCGGCGACTACGTGCGCAACGCCTGCACCGCGGGCTACAAGGGCATCCTGCAGGACGGCGCCTACCCGAGCCGCGACTACCTCGCCGCGCTCAACCCCGGCTTCGCCGACTTCGAGCGCAAGCTCGACGCGCACATCGGGCAGCTCGGCGAGCGCGCGGGCACGCTCACCGACGCCGCCGCCGCGCTCATGGGCCTGCCCGCCGGCATCGCCGTCGCGGTGGGCAACGTCGACGCGCACGTCACCGCGCCCGCCGCGAAGGCGACGGCACCCGGCGACATGCTCGCGATCATGGGCACGAGCACGTGCCACGTTATGTCGAGCGAGACGCTCACCGAGGTGCCCGGCATGTGCGGCGTCGTCGACGGCGGCATCGTCGCCGGCCAGTGGGGCTACGAGGCGGGCCAGTCGGGCGTCGGCGACATCCTCGCCTGGTACGTCGCCAACCAGGTGCCGCCCGCGATCCACGACGCCGCGCGCGCCGCGGGGCGGAGCGTGCACGAGCACCTCACCGAGCTCGCGTGGGCCGAGCCGGTCGGCGCGCACGGGCTCATCGCGCTCGACTGGCACAACGGCAACCGCTCGGTGCTCGTCGACGCCAACCTCTCCGGGCTGCTCGTGGGCACCACGATCGCGACCCGCGCCGAGCAGGTCTACCGCGCGCTCGTGGAGGCCACCGCCTTCGGCACGCGCGTGATCGTCGAGGCGTTCGCGGGGGCCGGCGTGCCCGTGCAGCGCTTCTTCGCCGCCGGCGGGCTGCTGCGCAACCGCCACCTCATGCAGACCTACGCCGACGTGCTCGGCATGCCGATCTCGGTGATCGGCAGCGAGCAGGGCCCCGCGCTCGGCTCGGCGATCCACGCCGCGGTCGCGGCCGGCGCCTACCCCGACACCGTCGCGGCCGGTGAGGCGATGGGCAACGTCGTGCACGACGCGTACGTGCCCGGTCCCGAGGCCGAGCCGTACGACGCCCTCTACCGCGAGTACCGAGAGCTGCACGACCTCTTCGGCCGCGGCGGCAGCGACGTCATGCGGCGCCTCAAGGCCATCCGCCGCCAGGCGCTCGCGGGGGCCCAGCAGCCGGCCGCCGAGGTGCCCGCATGAGCCGCGACGCCGCGATCCGCGCCGTCCGCGAGGAGGTCGCGGCGCTCCACGGCGAGCTCGTCCGCTACGGCCTCGTGGTCTGGACGGGCGGCAACGTCTCGGGCCGCGTGCCCGGCGAGGAGCTCTTCGTCATCAAGCCCTCCGGCGTCTCCTACGACGACCTCACCCCCGAGTCGATGATCCTGTGCGACCTCGACGGCCGCGTCGTGCCCGGCTCCCAGGGCTCCGAGCGCTCGCCGTCGAGCGACACCGCCGCCCACGCGCATGTCTACCGCCACATGCCCGAGGTGGGCGGCGTCGTGCACACGCACTCGACCTACGCGACCGCATGGGCGGCGCGCGGCGAGGCGATCCCGTGCCACATCACCGCGATGGCCGACGAGTTCGGCGGCGAGATCCCGATCGGCCCGTTCGCGATCATCGGCGACGACTCGATCGGCCGCGGCATCGTCGAGACGCTCGCCGGGCACCGCTCGCGCGCCGTGCTCATGCAGAACCACGGCCCCTTCACGATCGGCCGCGACACGCGCGACGCCGTCAAGGCGGCCGTCATGTGCGAGGACGTCGCGCGCACCATGCACATCGCCCGCGCCGGCGGCGCCACGATCCCCATCGACCCCGCCGCGATCGATGCGCTCTTCGACCGCTACCAGCACGTCTACGGCCAGCAGGCCACGCAGGAGGACCACCAGTGACGAGCATCATCCCCGATCCCGCGTCGAAGGTCGTCTGGTTCCTCACCGGCAGCCAGGGCCTCTACGGCGAGGAGACGCTCGCGCAGGTCGCGTCGCAGTCGCGCGAGGTCGCCGCCCTGCTGTCGGAGGCGGCAGACATCCCCGTCACGATCGAGTGGCGCCCCGTGCTCACCTCGGCCGACGCCATCCGCCGCGCCGCGCTCGAGGCCAACGCCGACGACGACGTGGTCGGCGTGATCGCGTGGATGCACACCTTCAGCCCCGCCAAGATGTGGATCGCGGGTCTCGAGGCGCTCGCGAAGCCGATGCTGCACCTGCACACGCAGCACAACGTCGCCCTGCCGTGGAGCGAGATCGACTTCGACTTCATGAACCTCAACCAGGCCGCGCACGGCGACCGCGAGTTCGGCTACCTCGCCGCGCGCCTCGGCGTGCCCCGCACGATCGTCGTCGGTCACGCATCCGCACCGCGCGTCCGCGCGCAGGTCGGCACGTGGTCGCGCGCCGCGCTCGGCACCGCGGCGCTGCGGTCGCTCAAGGTCGCGCGGTTCGGCGACAACATGCGCTTCGTGGCCGTCACCGAGGGCGACAAGACCGAGGCCGAGATCCGCCTCGGCACCCAGATCAACACGTGGGGCGTGACCGAGCTGGCGGATGCGGTGGCGGCGGCCGACGAGGCGGCGGTCGCCGCGCTCGTCGACGAGTACGTCGCGAGCTACGACATCGCCCCCGAGCTGCTCCCCGGCGGCGACCGCCACGCGTCGCTCGTCGACGGCGCGCGCATCGAGGCGGGCCTGCGCGGCTTCCTCGAGGAGGGCGGCTTCGGCGCCTTCACCACGAGCTTCGAGGATCTCGGGTCGCTGCCGCAGCTGCCGGGCCTCGCGGTGCAGCGGCTCATGGCCGACGGCTTCGGCTTCGGCGCCGAGGGCGACTGGAAGACCGCGATCCTCGTGCACGCCGCCGCCCACATGGGCGCCGCGCTGCCCGGCGGCGCGAGCCTCATGGAGGACTACACGTACCACCTGGTCGACGGCGAGGAGGTCATCCTCGGCGCGCACATGCTCGAGGTGAGCCCGTCGCTCACGACCTCCCGCCCCAGGCTCGAGGTGCACCCGCTCGGCATCGGCGGCAAGGACGACCCCGTCCGCCTGGTCTTCACGGCCGACCCGGGCCCCGCGGTGGTGGTGGCGCTCAGCGACATGCGCGAGCGATTCCGCATGACGGCGAACGCCGTCGAGAACGTGGCGCTGCCCGAGCCGATGCCGAAGCTCCCCGTCGGGCACGCCGTCTGGCGCCCCGCACCGGACCTCGCCACGTCGGCGACCGCCTGGCTCACCGCGGGCGCAGCCCACCACACGGTCATGTCGACCCAGGTCGGCATCGACGCCTTCCGCGAACTCGCCCGCCAGTCGGGCATCGAGTTCCTCGCCATCGACGACGCCACCACGACCGAGGGCTTCGAGCGCGAGGTGCGCTGGAACGCCGCCTACCACCGACTCGCACAGGGGCTGGGCTGACGCCCGACCCCTCGCCGCGGCCCTCCCGGCCGCACCAACCCCCGCCGCATTGCGGCACCCCAGGAAAGGAAACACAGTGAAGAAGCACCGCATCCTCGGCGCTGTCGCTGCAGCGGGAGTCATCGCGCTCCTCGCCACCGGCTGCGGCCGTGGCGGCACGGCAGAGCCCGCCGCGAGCGACGGCGCCGACACCGGCGGCCAGGGCCAGATCGTGGGCGTCGCCATGCCGACGCAGCAGTCGGAGCGCTGGATCGCCGACGGCGCGAACGTGCAGTCGCAGCTCGAGGAGCTCGGCTACACGGTCGACCTGCAGTACGCGAACGACGACATCCCGACCCAGGTCTCGCAGATCGAGAACATGATCTCCTCGGGCGCCGAGGCCCTGATCATCGCCTCGATCGACGGCACGACCCTGACCGACGTCCTCGCGCAGGCGGGCGACGCCGGCATCCCCGTCATCGCCTACGACCGCCTCATCAACGGCAGCCCGAACGTCGACTACTACACGACGTTCGACAACTACCAGGTGGGCGTGCAGCAGGCGACGAGCCTCCTGACCGGCCTCGGCGTGCTCGACGAGAGCGGCGAGCGCACCGACGAGGCGGGCCCGTTCAACATCGAGCTCTTCGCGGGCAGCCCCGACGACAACAACGCGACGTTCTTCTGGAACGGCGCGATGGACACGCTGCAGCCGCTCATCGACGAGGGCGTGCTCGAGGTGCCCAGCGGCCAGGTCGAGTTCGAGCAGGCGGCGATCCTCCGCTGGCTGCCCGAGACCGCGCAGGAGCGCATGGAGAACATCCTCACCGTCATCGGCGACACCCGCCTCGACGGCGTGCTCTCGCCCTACGACGGCCTGTCGATCGGCATCATCTCGGCGCTCACGTCGGGCGGCTACTCGACCGACGCCCTGCCGGTCATCACCGGCCAGGACGCGGAGGTCGGCTCGGTGCAGTCGATCATCGCCGGCGAGCAGTACTCGACGATCTTCAAGGACACGCGACTGCTCGCCGAGCAGGCCGTGGCCATGGTTGACGCGCTGCTGAGCGGCGAGGAGCCTGAGGTCAACGACACGGAGACCTACGACAACGGCGAGCTCATCGTGCCGTCGTACCTCCTCGAGTCGACCATCGTGACGGTCGACAACTACGAAGAGGTGCTCATCGAGTCGGGCTACTACGACGAGGGCGACCTCTAGGAACGGTCTGGGGCGGGGGCGCGAGCCCCCGTCCCGCACCGCCGCTCCGGCGGCGAGAAACGGAAGGAGGGACGACCGTGACGGCGATCCTCGAGATGCGCGGCATCACCAAGGAGTTCCCGGGCGTGAAGGCGCTCGCCGACGTGAACCTCACCGTCGAGCGCGGCGAGGTGCACGCCATCTGCGGCGAGAACGGCGCAGGCAAGTCCACGCTCATGAAGGTGCTCTCGGGCGTCTACCCGCACGGCACCTACGACGGCGAGATCGTCTTCGAGGCCGAGCCGGTCGAGTTCCGCTCGATCACCGACTCCGAGCACAAGGGGATCGTGATCATCCACCAGGAGCTGGCGCTCAGCCCGCACCTGTCGCTGGCCGAGAACATCTTCCTCGGCAACGAGATCGTCGGCCGCGGCGGCCTCATCGACTGGCACGCCACGAACACCGAGGCGCAGCGCCTGCTCGCCCGCGTCGGGCTCGGCGACAACCCCGCCGTGCGCGCGAACGAGGTGGGCGTCGGCAAGCAGCAGCTCGTCGAGATCGCGAAGGCGCTCTCGAAGGACGTCAAGCTGCTCATCCTCGACGAGCCGACGGCCGCCCTCAACGACGAGGACTCCGCGCACCTGCTCGACCTGATCCGCCACCTCAAGGGGCAGGGGATCACGTCGATCATCATCAGCCACAAGCTCAACGAGATCAAGGCGATCGCCGACAAGGTGACGGTCATCCGCGACGGCCGCACGATCGAGACGCTCGTCACCGACGAGGTCTCCGAGGACCGCATCATCAAGGGCATGGTCGGCCGCGACCTCGAGTCGCGCTACCCGGAGCGGCAGGTGCGCATCGGCGAGGAGGTCTTCCGCATCGAGGACTGGCGCGTGCACCACCCGACCGAGTCGGGCCGCGTCGTGATCGACGGCGCCAACCTGTCGGTGCGCGCGGGCGAGGTGGTCGGCATCGCCGGCCTCATGGGCGCGGGCCGCACCGAGCTCGCCATGAGCATCTTCGGCCGCTCCTACGGCTCGCACATCACCGGCACCGCGTACCTGCACGGCAAGCCCGTCGACGTGCGCACGGTGCCCGCGGCCATCAGTGCGGGGCTCGCGTACGCGACCGAGGACCGCAAGCGCTACGGCCTCAACCTCATCGAGGACATCAAGCGCAACATCTCGGCCGCGGCGCTCGACAAGCTCGTCGGGCGCGTGCTCGTCGACGGCGAGCGCGAGACCCTCGTCGCCGAGGAGTACCGCCGCAGCATGCGCATCAAGACGCCGAGCGTCAACGCGGTCGTCGGCAAGCTCTCCGGCGGCAACCAGCAGAAGGTCGTGCTGTCGAAGTGGCTCTTCACCGACCCCGAGGTGCTCATCCTCGACGAGCCCACCCGCGGTATCGACGTCGGCGCGAAGTACGAGATCTACACGATCATCAACACGCTCGTCGCCGACGGCAAGGCCGTCATCGTCATCTCGTCGGAGCTGCCGGAGCTGCTCGGCATCTGCGACCGCATCTACACGATCTCGGAGGGCAGGGTGACGGGCGAGTTCCCGATCGCCGAGGCCACGCCCGAAGCGCTCATGCAGCGCATGACCCAGGAGAAGGAGGCGGACCATGTCCTCGCCCCGTGACTCGTCCACCCGCGACCTCGCCCCGTCGCCGCTGCGCACCGCGGGCTCGTTCCTGCTCTCGCGCGTGCAGCAGATCGGCATCTTCATCGCGCTGGTGGTGATCATCCTGCTGTTCCAGGGCCTCACCGGCGGCCGGCTGCTCACCGCCGGCAACGTGGCGAACATCATCGTCCAGAACAGCTACATCCTCATCCTCGCCATCGGCATGGTGATGATCATCATCGCCGGCCACATCGACCTCTCGGTCGGCTCGGTCGCGGCCTTCGTCGGCGCCGCCACCGGCGTGATGGTCGTGCAGTGGGGCTGGCCGTGGTGGCTCGGCATCGTCGTCGGCATCGTGCTCGGCGCCGTCGTCGGGGCCTGGCAGGGCTTCTGGGTGGCGGTGGTCGGCATCCCGGCGTTCATCGTGACGCTCGCGGGCATGCTCATCTTCCGCGGCCTGACGCAGATCACGCTCTCGAACACCCAGATCACGCCGTTCCCGACCGAGTACCGGCAATTGGGCGGCGGCTACCTCTTCCCGGAGCTCTTCCCGGCGTCGACGAGCCCCGCGGAGTGGATCACGGTGGGCCTCGGCGTCCTGACGCTCGTGCTCTTCGTCGGCTCGCAGCTGCGCGGCCGCGCGAAGCGCGTGAAGCTCGGCGTCGAGGCGGAGCCGGCCTGGTGGTTCTGGACCCGCACGGGCTTCGGCGCGCTGCTCATCGTGCTCGTCACGTTCCTGCTCGGCATCGCCGAGGGCTCGCGCGGCACCCCGGTCGTGCTCATCGTGCTGGGCGCGCTGATCGTGATCTACACGGTGGTCATGCAGCGCACCCGCTTCGGACGCCACATCTACGCGGTCGGCGGCAACCGGCACGCGGCCGACCTGTCGGGCATCCGCTCGAAGCGCATCGACTTCATGCTGTTCGTCAACATGGGCATCCTCGCCGCGCTCGCCGGCATCGTGTTCACGGGGCGCCTGAACTCCGCCGGACCGGGCGCTGGCAACCTGTTCGAGCTCGACGCGATCGCGGCGGCGTTCATCGGCGGCGCCGCCGTGCAGGGCGGCATCGGCACGGTGGTCGGCGCGATCACCGGCGGCCTCATCATGGGCGTGCTGAACAACGGCATGTCGCTCATGGGTGTCTCGACCGACTACCAGCAGTTCATCAAGGGCATGGTGCTGCTGCTGGCCGTCGCCTTCGACGTCTGGAACAAGCGGCGCTCGCGCTCGCTCGGCTGACGCGCAGCCTCACGACGGCCCCGGGCGGATGCTCGGGGCCGTCGCTCCCTCCGCGTCGATTGGTCACGTTCGGCGATCATTCGCGACGTGTGGCAGCAATTCGTGACCAATCGGCGGAAGGTGCGGATGCTCCGCGGCGGCAGCGTGGGACGGCCAAGTCGTTCGTCCGGCTAAGGAGGTAGGCTGGACGGACGCAATCTGATACGAAGAGGAACCGCATGCTGCTCGCCATCGTCAACGCCAAGGTCGTGCCCGTCGAGGGCGAGGAGTTCGAGGGCACGATCCTCGTGCGGGACGGCCGGATCGCCGAGCTCGGCGCCGACGTCGCGGTGCCGGAGGGCGCCGAGGTGCTCGACGCCGGCGGCGCGCAGGTGACCCCGGGGCTCGTCGACGCGCACGTGCACCTGGGCGTCAACCCGGAGGGCGACGGGCACACCGCCAACGACACGAACGAGATGACGAACCCCAACACCGCCGGGGTGCGCACGATCGACGCGATCGACCCGTTCGACGAGGGCTTCGACCTCGCGCTCGCCGGCGGCGTGACGGCCGTGAACGTCAACCCCGGCTCGGGCAACCCGATCGGCGGCCAGGCGACGACGCTCCACACCCACGGCCGCATCGTCGACCACATGGTGCTGCGCGAGCCGGCGGGCCTGAAGAGCGCCCTCGGCGAGAACCCGAAGCGCGTCTACGGCGAGAAGAAGGTGACGCCGTCGACCCGCATGGGCACGGCCAAGATCCTGCGCGACGCGTTCGTCGCCGCCCAGAACTACCAGGCCCGGATGGCCGACCCCGAGAACGACCGCCACCACGACGTCGACCTGACGATGGAGGCGCTCGGCAAGGTGCTGCGCCGCGAGATCCCGTGGCGCCAGCACGCGCACCGCGCCGACGACATCGTCACCGCGCTGCGCCTCCAGGCCGAGTTCGGCTACGACCTCATCATCGACCACGGCACCGAGGCGCACGTCGTCGCCGACCTGCTCGCCGAGCGCGGCGTGCCCGTGCTCATCGGCCCCCTCTTCACGACGAAGTCGAAGATGGAGCTGCGCAAGCGCTCCATCGCGAACCCCGGCAAGCTCGCGAAGGCAGGCGTCGAGCTGTCGATCATCACCGACCACCCGGTGATCCCCATCTCCTTCCTCGTGCACCAGGCATCCCTCGCCGTCCGCGAGGGGCTCGACCGCGAGACGGCGCTGCGGGCGATCACGATCAACCCGGCGAAGGCGCTCGGCGTCGACGCCGAGATCGGCTCGATCGAGGTCGGCAAGCGCGCCGACCTCGTGGTCTGGGGCGGCGACTGGATGGACCCGATGGCGCGCCCGCGCACGGTGCTGATCGACGGCCGCATCGTCTTCGAGCACGACGCCGCGACCGGCGCCGAGCGCGTCGCGCCGCGCGACGAGGTGCCGCTCGCCCTGCCCCGGGCGTGACCGCCGCCACGCTCACGTCGCCCGGCGACGCGCTCACGCGGCGGCGCCGCGTCGCCACGCTGCTCGTGCTCGGGCTCCTCGCGGGCCTCGGCCCCTTCACGATCGACCTCTACCTGCCGGCCTTCCCGGAGGTGAAGGGCGAGTTCGCCACGACGGATGCGGCCGTGCAGCTGACGCTGTCGGCCACGACCCTCGGCTTCGCCTTCGGGCAGCTCGTGGTCGGCCCGCTCTCCGACCGCATCGGCCGTCGCGCGCCGCTGCTCATCGCCACGAGCGTGCACGTGCTCGCGAGCGTCGGGGTCGCGCTCGCGCCCGACATCGTCTCGCTGTCGCTCCTGCGCATCGTGCAGGGCTTCGGCGCGGCCGCGGGCACCGTCGTCGCGATGGCGATGGTGCGCGACCTCTTCAGCGGCAAGAAGCTCACCACCGCGCTGTCGCGGCTGGCGCTCGTGATCGGCATCGCGCCGATCGCCGCACCCGTCGTGGGGTCGTGGCTGCTGGGGATCCTGCACTGGCGGGGCCTGTTCTGGGTGCTCGCCGCCTACGCGGTGCTCGTGATCGTGCTGCAGCTGCTCTTCCTGCGAGAGACGCTGCCGCCGCACCTGCGCCACGTGCCCGGGCACTCGACGCTGCGGCAGCGCTACCGCTCCGTGCTCACGGACCGCGTCTTCGTCGGCGTCGCGATCATCGGCGCGAGCATCTTCGGCGGCATGTTCGCCTACCTCGCCACCTCGTCCCTGCTGCTGCAGGAGGTGTACGGCTTCTCGCCGAGCGGGTTCGGGCTCATCTTCGCGCTCTGCTCGGTGGCGGTGCTCATCGGCACGCAGTCGGCCGGGCGGGCCGCCAACCGGTGGGGCGCGCAGTGGGTGCTCGCCGTCTCGACGTCGCTGCTCATCGTGGGCGCCTCGCTCATCGTGGTGCTCGACCTCGCGGGGCTCGGGATCCTCGGGCTCGTGCCGCCGCTGGCGCTCTTCGCGTTCGCGTTCGGGCTGTCGATGCCGTGCGTGCAGACGCTCGCGCTCGCGGGGCATCGCGGCGAGGCGGGCACGGCGGCGTCGCTGCTGGGCGCGCTCAACATGTCGATCGCGGGGCTCGTGAGCCCCATCGTCGGCCTGTTCCGCATCGAGAACGCGATCCCGATGGGCGTCATCATGCTCATCTGCGGCATCCTCGCGACCGCGGCGCTGTGGCTCGTGGTGCGGCCGCGGCAGGTGCCCGCGATCGAGTGATCCTGCCGGGACGCATGCAAGGATGACCGCATGAGCGACGAGCTGGCCAAGGTGCAGGCGGAACTCGAGGCGGCGCGGCGGGCGCAGGCGCAGGCCGAGGCGCGGCTCGCCGAGCTGCAGGCCGGAGAGCGGCGCGCGAGGGCCGATGCGCCGCCACTGCCCGCGGACGACGTGACCCCGGACGAGGCGCCGCCCGTCGCGGAGACGTTCGCCGAGGCGCCCGAATCGGCGCCGGCTCCCGCCGATCCCGAGCAGCCTGTCGAGGTCGGCGAGACGGTGGAGCCGGCGGAGCACGACGGCCCCCTCTCGGACGACGAGGTCGCCGCCGTGCGCGAGGGCTACGCCTTCGAGGGCCCCGCGCTCGAGATGGGAGCGCTCGTCAACGGCGACCCCGACCCGCAGACGCCCATCCGCATCCCGCTCGCCATGATGAACCGGCACGGCCTCATCGCCGGCGCCACCGGCACCGGCAAGACGAAGACCCTGCAGGTGCTCGCCGAGCAGCTCTCGGCCGCCGGCGTGCCCGTCTTCGCCGCTGACATCAAGGGCGACCTCTCCGGCGTCGCCACCCCGGGCGAGTCGAGCGACAAGCTGCTCGCCCGCACCGCGGGCATCGGGCAGGCATGGCAGGGCGCCGCGTCGCCCGTGGAGTACTTCGCGCTCGGCGGCGAGGGCGTGGGCGTGCCGATCCGCGCGACCGTGCTGTCGTTCGGTCCGACGCTGCTCGCGAAGGTGCTCGGCCTCAACGACACGCAGGAGTCGAGCCTCGGCATCGTCTTCGCCTACGCCGACGAGCAGCGGCTGCCGCTCGTCGACCTCAAGGACCTGCGCGAGCTGCTGCTGTGGCTGACCGGCGACGAGGGCAAGGCGGAGCTCAAGCGCCTCGGCGGCATCTCGACGCAGACCGCGGGCGTCATCCTCCGCGAGATCACCGCGTTCAGCGAGCAGGGCGCCGACGTCTTCTTCGGCGAGCCCGAGATCGACACGCGCGAGCTCATGCGCGTCGCCGAGGACGGCCGGGGCGTCATCAGCCTGCTCGAGGTGCCGGGCGTCGCCAGCCAGCCCGCGCTGTTCTCGACGTTCCTCATGTGGCTGCTCGCCGACCTGTTCGAGGACCTTCCGGAGGTCGGCGACATCGACCGGCCGAAGCTCGTATTCTTCTTCGACGAGGCGCACCTGCTGTTCAAGGACGCCTCCAAGGACTTCCTGGCCGCCATCACCCAGACCGTGCGGCTCATCCGCTCGAAGGGCGTCGGCATCGTCTTCGTCACGCAGACGCCGAAGGACGTGCCGGCCGACGTGCTCGCGCAGCTCGGCTCGCGCGTGCAGCACCAGCTGCGGGCGCACACGCCCGACGACGCGACGGCGCTGCGCGCCACCGTGCGCACCTACCCGAAGAGCGGCTACGACCTCGAGCAGGTGCTCACGAGCCTCGGCATCGGCGAGGCGATCGTCACCGTCATGGACGAGCGGGGTGCGCCGACCCCCGTCGCCTGGACCCGGCTGCGCGCCCCGCAGGGCTCGATGGCTCCGACCCCCGAGTCGGACATGCAGCGCACCGTGCAGGCGTCGCCGATGCTGGCGCGCTACGGCACCCCCGTCGACCGGGAGTCGGCATACGAGATCCTGCGCGCGAAGCTCGAGGCCGCGCAGCGCGCCGAGCAGGACGCCGCGGCGCGGCAGGCGGCCGAGGAGGAGGCGGAGCGGCTCGAGCAGGAAGCGCGTCGCAACCGCACCCGCTCGGGCGGCTCGGGCTCGGGCTCGCGGGGCGGCGGCAACGTCGTGACCGACTTCATCGGCTCCCGCACCGGCCAGACGATCATCCGCGAGATCGTGCGCGGCGTCTTCGGCAACCGTCGCCGGTGAGCACGATCGAGACCGCCGAGGCCCGCGAGCGGCCTCACGGCATCGCGGCCGCGCTGACGGAGACGCTGCGCGGCCAGCTCCTGTCCGTCGGTGTGCTCGCGCTCGTGCTGATCGTGCTGACGGTCGTCGCGCCGGGCGTCTGGGACGGGCCATGGCTGTGGGCGGCCGTCGCCGTGGTCGTGGTGGCGACCGGGCTGGCGGCGCTCGGGCAGGGCCCGCTCTACGACGCGAACTGGCTGCCGGTGCTCGTGCCGGCGCTGGACCTGCTCACGATCATGCTGCTCCTCGGCGATCCGGCGGTGCCGCGGATCGTGGCGATGCTCGCGGTCGTGCCGGCGTTCTGGCTGGGCTTCGTGGGGCGACGCCGAGGCGTCTGGATCGTGGCGCTCGGCGGGGTGGCGATGGGCGTCGCGATGGCGCTCCGGATCGCCGACTCCGCGGGCACGACGCTGACGGCGAACGCGGTCGGCGCGGTGCTCGTGCCGCTGGCGCTCGTCGCCGCCGCGCTCTTCGCCGACAGCTACACCGGCAGGATCGAGCAGCAGCAGCGCGCGCTCCTCGAGCGCGAGCGGGAGCAGACGGCGATGGCGCGCCAGCTGGCGGCCGATGGTGCGCTCCTCGACACCGTCTTCGAGACCGCGCGCGTGGGTCTGCTCCTGCTCGACCCGGATGGCCAGGTCCAGCGGATGAACGGCACGCTCGCGGGGCACCCGGCGCTCGCGAATGCGAGCGCCGATGCGGTGCTCTCCGGCGCGCAGTTCCTGGAGCTCGAATCCCGGCAGGTGATCCCGAAGCTCGAGGGGCCGTTCGTCCGAGCAGCTCGCGGTGAGTCGTTCGACAACCTCGCCTTCTGGGTGGAGCGACCGGGGGAGGATCTCATCGCGGTCACGATGTCCTCGCGGCCGCTGATCGTCGAGGGCGAGTTCCGCGGCTCGATCGCGTCGATCGACGACATCACGCGCTACATGCGCATGCTCGAGGATCGCGACGACTTCGTCGCCCTCGTCTCGCACGAGCTGCGCACGCCGCTCACCTCGATCTCCGGCTACCTCGAGCTCGCCCTCGACGAGGAGGTGCCCGCCGACGTGCGCTCCTGGCTCGAGATCGTGCGCCGCAACACCGACCGCCTGCGCGCGCTCGTCGAGGACCTGCTGATCGTCGGCGAGATGAGTCGCGGCGAGCTGCACCTGCACCCGCACGACGTCGACGTGCGCCAGGTCGCCGAGCAGGCCGTCGCCACGCTCGAGCACCGCGCTCGCCGCCGCGGCGTCGCGCTCCGCCTCGCCGACGGGCCTGCCGCGCCCGTGCAGGCCGACGAGCGCCGGCTCGCCCAGGTGCTCGAGAACCTCATCTCCAACGGCATCAAGTACACCCGCGACGACGGGAGCGTCGACGTCGTCGTCGAGGTCGACGGGCCGGATGCGATCGTGCGGGTCGTCGACGACGGGCCCGGGATCGAGGCGGCCGAGGCCGACCGCGTCTTCGAGCGCTTCTACCGCGCGTCGTCCGCCCGCGCATCCGCCGTCCCCGGCGCAGGGCTCGGGCTGTGGATCTGCCGCTCGATCGTGCACGCGCACGGCGGCTCGATCGCCTTCGAGAGCGAGCCCGGCACGGGCTCAGCCGCGACCGTCCGCCTGCCGCTGTCCTGACGCATCCGCCTCGGCGAAGCCCGTGCGGGTCATCTCGCCCCACACCTGCTGCGTGCCGGCGATGCCCGCCCACCAGCCCTGCAGGCGCCAGATCGCCGTGAGCTGGCGGTAGCCGAGGTTCTCGGCGACGATCGCCCACAGCGTCGCGCCGAGGTCGCGCCAGCGCTCGTAGCGGTGGAAGCTCGCCTCCTCGACGATCACCGCGGCGAGCGTCACGAGCGCGCCGTAGCCGTAGGAGACGAGCAGCAGCAGCAGCGCCATGCCGGGGTCGACGGCGCCCACGGCGAGGCCGAGCACGACGAGCACGATGCCGACCACCTCGATGAGCGGCGCGAGCAGCTCGAACAGCCAGTAGTAGGGGAGCGCGAGCATGCCGACGCGCCCGTATCGGGGATTGAGGAGCGCCCGGCGGTAGCCCCACAGCACCTCCCACAGGCCCCGGTGCCAGCGCCGGCGCTGGCGGGCGAGCACGCGGAGGGTCGAGGGCGCCTCGGTCCAGCTGACGGGCTCGGCGACGAACTCGACCCGCGCGTCGCGGCGACCCTCGTGGATCCAGCGCTGGATGCGCATCACGAGCTCGAAGTCCTCGCCGATCGAGTCGGGGTCGAGGCCGCCGACCTCGATGAGCACGTCGCGGCGGAACATGCCGAACGCGCCGGAGATGAGGATGAGCGCCTGCAGGTCGGACCACGCGGTGCGGCCGAGCAGGAACGCCCGCAGGTACTCGACGACCTGGATGCGCGCGATGAGCTGCCGCGGCATGCGGATCTCGGTGATGCGGCCGCCCTGCACGCGGCTGTTGTTGACGATCCGCACGACGCCGCCGGTCGCGACGACGCGCTCGGGGTCGTCGGCGAAGGGCTTCGACACCGACAGCAGCGCGTCGGGCTCGAGGATGGAGTCGGCGTCGACCATCACCACGAGCTCCTTCGCGGCGAGGTCGAGGCCGACGTTGACCGAGTCGGAGCGGCCGGAGTTCTCCTTGTCGACGACCGTCAGCGGCACCGCGCCGCCGCGGGAGCGCCAGACGCGGCGGATCGTGCCGCGCACCGGCACGCGGCCGGGGATGTCGCGGTCGTCCTCGACGAGGTCGAACTCCTCGAGCAGCACGCGCATCGTGTCGTCGGCGCTGCCGTCGTTGACGACGATCACCTCGTGGTCGGGGTAGCGCAGGTCGAGCACCGAGCGCACGCTCGTGCGGATGACGGCCGCCTCGTTGTAGGCGGGCACGATCACGCTGACGCCGAGGCTGAGCGGCGAGGCGGCCATCGCGTCGTCGCCGCGGTGCTCGCTGCGGCGCAGGTAGCGGGCGAAGTGGCGGGCGGCGATCAGGATCAGCACCAGCAGCGCCGTGTTCGACAGCAGGAAGTAGATCGCCGACGGCCACGCGAGGACGGCGAAGACCGCCTCGAGCGCATCGTGGAGCCACGTCATGCGGCAGCCCTCCTCGGCAGGCCCGCGGCTCGCCGCACGCCGGGCTCGCCCTCCGCGCCGATCGCGGCCAGCGCATCCGCGCTCCATGCCGCCGGCATCGCCGCGAGCGTGCGGGCGGCCGCCTCGCCGGCGGAGCCGCCTGCGAGCGCGGTGGCGAGCAGCGACGGCACCGCCTCGCGCACCGGGAGCCGCTCGAGCGACCGCATGGCGGCAGCGCCGACCGCCTCGTGCTCGTCGTCGATGAGCCGAGCGAGCGGCGCGCCGGCGCCCGGCGCTTGGATGAGTCCTGCGACGCGCGCGGCGCCGCGGCGCACGCCGGCGTCGGGGTGGTCGAGCGCGTCGCGCACGCGCTCACCCGCGGCGGCGCCCTGCTGCACGAGGGCGGAGGCGGCGACGCTGATGGGGATGCCGCTGTCGAGCGCGAGCGCCGCGATGACGCGATCGACGGCCGCGGGGTCGTCGAACGCACCGAGCGCCCGCACGGCGACGGTGCGCACCTCGGGGGAGCGGTCGTCGGCGAGCGCCTGCAGCAGCTCGAGCGCCCCGGCCGGCGCGAGCAGCCCGAGCGCTTCCGCGGCGTCGGCGCGTCGCACAGGATCGCGGTCGGCGACGGCCGCGATGACCCTGGGGACGAGGCCGGATGCGTCGGCCACAGCCCGCAGGCGATCGGCCGCCTCGCCGGTGACGTCGCGCAGCATGAGCGACGCCGATCGGCCCACGTGCGCGCGCTCCGGGGCGCTGAGGGCCCGCACGCGGTCGAGCAGCGCGTCGATCTCGTCGTCCTCGGCGATGGTCGCCTCGAGCACCAGGGGGCGCAGGCGCGCGTCGAGCCGAACGTCGCGCCGGTCGTGGCGCCGGCGCAGCGTGCGCTGCGCGATGAGGGCGATCAGCATCAGGACCACCACCGCGGATGTGGCGAGCAGCACCGCCTGCAGCACCGCTGGGGCGGGCAGCGGGCTCATCCGATGACGGCGGTGACGCGCGCGAGCAGCGCCCGCGGGCTGAACGGCTTCGTGACGTACTGGTCGGCTCCGGCGGCGAAGCCCGCCTCGATGTCCTTCTCCTGGCCGCGGGCGGTCAGCAGGATGACCGGGGTCTCGTCGCCGCGGTCGCGCAGCGCGCGCAGCACGTCGATGCCCGACATGCCCGGCATCATCACGTCGAGCACGATGACGTCCCAGCCGCCCTCGACGGCCGCCTCGAGCGCCTGCGAGCCGTCCTCGCGAGTCACGATCTCGTGGCCCGCCGACTCGAGCTTGATCGCGACGAGGTCGCGGATGTCGCGGTCGTCGTCGACGACGAGGATGCGGCCGCTCACCGCACCGCTCCAGCGCGGCGCATCAGCGGCGCAGGACTGCTTGGGCGCATGGCGAGCTCCATCGTGACGAGTCTGACTGCCGTGGCTCAAACCTACACGGAGGCGGAACGCGACGACGCGGGACATCCGTGCTCGATGTCCCGCGTCATCACAGGGCGGAGGATGGGGTGTGCTGGTTCACGACATCGTTCACATCTGAGTCGGGACATCGTTCACATCGACGATGAGGCGTGTCGAAGTCGCGCGTCATCGTCCTCTCCGTCGTCCACCAGGGCCTGAGCAAGGCCGAGGCGGCTCGCCGCTTCGGCGTCACCTGGCGGTGGGTGCACGAGCTCGTGCGCCGCTACGAGGCCGGCGGGCTCGACGCGCTCGAGCCACGATCACGCCGCCCAAGGACCAACCCGAACCAGGTCGACGCGCCCCTCCGGGATCGGATCATCGAGCTGCGCACGACGCTCACCGACGCCGGCTGGGACGCCGGCCGCGCCACCATCGCCGCCCACCTCGAGCGCGAAGGCACCCCCGCGCCCGCGATCTCCACCATCCGCCGCATCATGCTCGACGCGCAGCTGATCACTCGCGAGCCCAACAAGCGACCCCGGGCCGCGATGATCCGCTTCGAGGCGCACCAGCCGAACGAGCTCTGGCAATCCGACTTCACCCACTGGCGCCTCGCCGACGGCACCGACATCGAGATCCTGGGCTGGCTCGACGACCACTCCCGCCTGCTGCTGGCCTGCACCGCCCACCGGCCCGTCACCGGCGCCGCCGTCATCGAGTCCTTCACCGCCACCATCGCCACCCACGGCACCCCCGCCGCGACCCTGACCGACAACGGCCGCGTCTTCACCACCCGCATCACCGGCACCCGCAACGGCTTCGAACAGCTCATCGCGAGCCTCGGCATCCAGCAGCGCAATGGCCGCCCCTTCCACCCGCAGACGCAAGGGAAGATCGAGCGGTTCCACCAGACCCTCAAGCGCTGGCTCGCCGCCCAGCCCGCAGCCGACGACATCACCGCCCTGCAAGACCAGCTCGACCGCTTCCGGCACCACTACAACCACCACCGGCCCCACCGCGCCCTCGGCCGCCGCACCCCGCAGACCGCCTACGACGCCACCATCAAAGCCACCCCGGCCGACAACCGCGACCAGCGCGACTGGCGCATCCGCCACGACCGCGTCGACCGCTTCGGCAAGCTCAGCCTCCGCCGCGCCGGCCGCATGCACCACCTCGGCATCGGCATCGACCACGCCGGAACACCCGTCCTGATCCTCACCGACGACACCACCGTCACCGTCACCGACCAGGCCACCGGCGAGGTCCTCGCCACCCACACCGTCGACCCAGCACGCGCCTACTGGCGCAACAACGACAGAAGCCCCGGCCGATGGCCAGGGCTTCTCCCCGATATGAACGATGACGCGGAACATCTATGAACGATGTCCCGCGTCATCACAAGGGCGGAGGATGGGGTGTCTGGGTTCACGACATAGGTCCCACTTGATAGGTCTCTCATGAGTCGGGACATCGGTCACAGTCGCTGGCATGTCTCGCGCTCGTGTCGCTGTCCTGATGATCGTGTCGAAGCAGCTGTCGGTGACGGCGGCCGCGGCCGAGTACGGCATCTCCCGGCGCCACCTCCATCGACTGCTGGCCCGCTACCGGGACGGCGGGATCGACGCGGTCGAGGCCCGGTCGCGCGCGCCGCGCAGCAGCCCGCACCGGACGTCGCCGCAAGTGCGGGAACGGATCGTGGCGCTGCGGCGAGAGCTGACCGGGCAGGGCAGCGATGCGGGCCCGGTCACGATCGGCTGGCACCTCGAGCGCGAAGGCCTGCCCGCGCCGTCGACGTCCACCATCCGGCGGATCCTGCACGACGCCGGGCTGGTCGAGCCCGAGCCGCGCAAGCGCCCCCGCTCCTCCTGGATCCGCTTCGAGGCGGCGCAGCCGAACGAGACCTGGCAATCGGACTTCACCCACTGGCGACTCGCGGACGGCCGCGACGTCGAGATTCTGAACTGGCTCGACGACCACTCCCGCTACCTGCTCTCCTGCACCGCCCACGTACCGGTCACCGGCGACGTCGTCGTGACCGCGTTCCTCGCGATCGTCGATGAGCACGGCGCGCCCGCCTCGACGCTGACCGACAACGGTCGCGTCTTCACCGCCCGCCTCGGCGGCGGCCGCAACGCCCTCGAGTACGTGCTGCCGCTGCTGGGCGTCCGGCAGAAGAACGGCAAACCCGGCCACCCGCAGACGCAAGGCAAGATCGAACGCTTCCACCAGACCCTCAAGCGCTGGCTCCGCCAGCAACCACCGGCGCACGACCTCACGACCCTGCAGCAGCAGCTCGACCGCTTCCGCACCAGCTACAACGAGCACCGCCCGCATCGCGCGAACGACCGCGCCACCCCCGGCCACACCTACCGCGCCACACCGAAGGCGCTCCCCGCCGCCGCCGCGCACTCGCCCGGCCACTTCCGCATCCGCTACGACCGCGTCGACCACCAAGGCCGCGTCAGCCTCCGCCGAGCCGGCCGCATGCACCACCTCGCCATCGGCGCAGCCCACCGAGGCCGACGCATCCTCGCCCTCATCGACGACACCACCGCCACCGTCATCGACCTCGAGACAGGCGAGATCCTCGCCACCAACACCATCGACCCGGCACGCAGCTACTGGCGCAACACGAGAAGAGCCCCCGGCCGATGGCCAGGGGCTCTCTCTTCGTGACACATGTCGCGACTCAGGTGAGACCTATGTCGCGACTCATCACACAGGGCGGAGGATGGGGGATTCGAACCCCCGAGGGCTTGCACCCAACACGCTTTCCAAGCGTGCGCCATAGGCCACTAGGCGAATCCTCCTGAGCCGGCCGCGAACGGCCGACCTAGCGATCCTAGCGGAGCGAGAAGGGGGCGAGGACCGAAGTCCCCGCCCCCTCCCTCACTGCGCTGCTACGGGCAGATCGCGTACTCCTCGACGGCGGACGACAGGGTCGCCTCGCTGCCGAGCAGGAAGACCGGCGGCTGTCCCAGCCGCAGGCTCTCCGTCACGATCGCCGAGTTGATGCAGGTCGGCTTCGCCAGGTACAGCGGCGAGCCCTCGGCGGCCGCGAGCGCCGAGGCGCTCAGGGCATCCGGGAACTTCTGCCCGCTGGCCAGGTACATCGCCGGCACGGGGCCGTCGAACATCTCCTGGTTCACGAGCACGGCTGTCTGGTAGCGGTCCGAGCCTGCGAAGCGGTGGACGACGAGACCCAGCAGGTCGAAGTCCAGCTCGATGCCGTTCGACATCGAGTTCTGGTCTCCGAGCAGGTACACATTCTCCGCGCCGAGGCGGTCGAGCTCTGCGACGGACGCGTCATCCGCGCCGTCCCGGAGGCCGTCCACCAGCAGGATCGGAGCGTCGATCGAACCGGCTGCCGCGCCCGCCGACAGGGCGTCGGGGTAGTTGCGGCCGGTCGCGACGAACGCGTTCGCCGAACCCTCCTCGAAGGCGTACTGCGCGATCAGGCGGCTCGTCTCGTACCGGTCCGCACCGCCCACGCGGTCGACCGTGCCGGCCAGGCCCTCGAGCTCGTCGGCGACCGCGGGTGCGACCGAGGGCTCGCCGCCCACGATCACGATGCGCTCGGGCGACAGGCGCTCGATCTCCTCGGCCACGACGTCGGGCAGCGCGCCGCCCTGCGTCAGCAGGAGCGGTCCGCCCTCACGGGCAGCGGCGGGGGCAGCGGCGAGGCCGTCCGGGAACTTCTGGCCGCTGGCGACGTACACGACGTCAGCGCCCTCCGGGAAGCCGTGCTGCGAGATCGCGACCGCGGTCTCGTAGCGGTCGTCGCCCTCGAGGCGCTCCGGCGTGGGCATCGTCAGGTCACCCGTCGTCACGTGGACGAAGGTGCGCACGTCGGTGCCGCCGTAGCCCACCACGCCGAGGTACTCGGCATTGGTGTCGAGGCCGTTCCACATGGCCGTGTAGGTGAAGTGCCCGCCGACGGTGCCGTCGATGGACGTCGGCTCCGTGCGGAACGAGCCCTCCTGCTGGCCCGTGCCGACGGCGACGTGGTCGAGCTCGAAGTTGCTCGGCGCGCCGGCCTCGCCGGTCGCCCAGACCTCGGCGATCGCCACGTAGGTGCCCGCCTGAGGGTCCTCCAGCAGCAGCGTCTCGTCCGCCGACCCGGTCGCAGCCGTGAACTGCTCGACCGGCGTGCCGGCGTCGTTCAGTCGCAGCACGTACAGGTCGTGGTCGGCCGTGTCGTCCTCGGCATCGAGCGAGAAGTAGTGCGCGATCTCGCCCTCCGGGATCTCCACGACGTACTGGAAGTAGTCGCCGGCGTCGCCGCCGTCGGCTCCCAGCAGCTGGAACGGAGCCAGGCCGTTCGCCTCGAGCGGGATCGAGCCGTCGATGCCCGAGATGCCCGAGACGGGGGTCTGGCCGACGGTGCCCATGCCCTCGACCCACTCCGGGGCGGCGACCGCGACCGGCTTCACCGCGAGCGGCGAGCGGACGGTGTGCTCCGAGCTGGTCCAGGTGAGGAAGCCCGACGTCCACGCGCCGAGCTCAGCGCCGGCCGTGGTGAAGGTCACCTCGTAGGAGAGCGACTGGCCCGCCTCGGTGAACTCGAGCGTGGACGGCGACACCGCGACGTCGATGCCGGACATGCCGGACGTCGACACCGCGTACGAGCTGGCCTCGAGGGCCGTCACCGTGCGCGTCACCGTCTGCGTGCCCGCGAGCGAGCCGACGGCGATCGAGGCGATGTTGAGGTCGCTCGGGTCCATCGGGGTGCCCACCCACGAGTCGGGCAGCACGTAGCCGAGCCCGCGCAGGTAGCCGAACCAGTCGGCCGTGCCGTTCTCGTACACGAGGCCCGCGTCGAGCATCGACTGCGTGTTCACGAAGCCGGCGCCCTGCGCCCACGGGTCGGTCGAGACCGAGCCGTCGAGGTTGCGGGTGTCGGTCGCGGTCGTCATCAGCGCGCTCTTGACCTCGGCGGGCGAGGCGTTCGGGTGCGCACCGAGGTAGATCGCGCCGAGGCCCGCCACGTGCGGCGCGGCCATCGAGGTGCCCGAGAGCATCCGGTAGGTCGGCTCGCCGTCGGCGGGGTTGGGGCCGGCGGCGATGATGCCGACACCGGGGGATGCCACGTCGGGCTTGATGACGTCGCTGCCCTCGGCGAGGGCCGGGCCGCGGGACGAGAAGCCGGCCACGACGGGCGCGACGGTCTCGATGCCCGAGGTGTTGCCGGCCTCGAACGAGACGACCGTGCCGGGCGTCTGCGCAGCGGCCAGGAGCTGGTCGCGGTACTGCGCGTCGACGTGGATCGTCGGGATCACGTGGTCGTCGAGGTCGATCGAGCCGGGCGTGACGTTGACGAGCACCGCGGCGATGCCGCCGGCGTCGGCGACGACCTGCGACTTCTCGACGCGCGCGTTGACGCCGCGGTCGCAGAGCACGATGGCTCTGTCGGCCTCGGCGGCGTCGAGCGTGCCGGGGAGGCAGAGCGCGGCCTCAGCCGGGTCCTGGCCGTCGGCGGCGATGTCGCCGGCGTAGATGAACGGTCCGGAGATCTCCGGAGCGCCCTCCTCCATGGGCACCGTGATGGAGCCGCCCGGGACGCGCTCGTCGCCCGGCAGGACGACGGTGGCCTCGTAGTTCGGGATGCTCGCCGCGGCGACTGTGGTGTACCAGGGGGCGGCGTGGTCGAGCGTCGACGCACCGGGGCCCGAGTTGCCGGCCGAGACCGACACGAAGACGCCGGCTGCCGCAGCACCCAGGAACGCCACGTCGGTGGCCGTCGCGACCGAGGTCGCTGCGCCGCCGCCGATGGAGAAGTTGATGACGTCGACGCCGTCGATGACGGCCTGCTCGATCGCGGCGACCGAGTCGCTCGTCGCGCAGCCGTCGTCGTCGGTGCTCGACGGGTCGGTGCCGGACCAGCACACCTTGTACGCGGCGATGCGCGCCTCGGGCGCGACGCCCGACATGGTGCCCAGGTCGGCGCCGCCGGCGGAGGTCACGGCGACCTCGGCGTTGCCCGCCGCCGTGGAGGCGGTGTGCGAGCCGTGGCCGTCGCCGTCGCGCGGCGAGAGGTACTCGCCGGGCTCCTGCGTCTCGGTGCCGATGTTGTCGGCGCCGAAGCCGTCGACGTAGTAGCGGGCCGTGATGATCTTGGTCGAGCAGTCCTCGGCCGTGAACTGCGAGCCCGTCTCGCACGCGCCGACGAACTGGCTGCCGTCGCCCTTGTCGAAGACGATCGCGTCGCCGTCGAGGTAGGGCTCCGCGCCCGGGGTCGTGCCGAGCGGCTCGCCCGCGAAGAGCGGGTTTTCGGGCGCGATGCCCGTGTCGAGCACGCCGACGACCACGCCGGCGCCGGCCTCGTCGACGCCGCCGACCTGCGACCAGAGGCCCTCGAGGTCGAGGTACTCGTTGGCGGGGCTCGCCTGGATCTGGAGCATCTCGTCGGGGAAGATCTGCGAGACGCGCGAGTCGCGCGCCAGCTCGAGCGCCTGCTCGGCCGACAGATCGGCGACGAAGCCGTTCATCGTCACCGTCAGGTTCGTCGCGATCTGCGCGCCGATCCCCGATGCGACCTCGGCCTGCTGGGTCTCGAGGTGCGCGGCGTACGCGTTCGCTGCTGCCGAGTCGACGTCGATGTCGTCGGTGCCGAGCGGTGCGGTGCGCGCCAGGTTGGGCAGGCCGCCGCGGTAGGTCGACATCGCGTCGTCCTCGAGGACGACGATGTAGCGGCCGCTGTCGAAGCCGCTCGTGTCGATGGGGGGTTGAGGCGGAGCAGCGCTCGCTGCGGCCGCACCAAGCACCGACGCCCCCGCGCTGAGCGCGAGGGCGGTGGTGAGTGCGATGCCGCTGCGAAGGCGCACACGCTTCGAGTTCAGTGTGCTCACAAGGTGATCCTTCGTTCAGGACGAAGCCCCCGGTGAAGTGGGGGGGCAGATGTGCCTGAATCTATGGGCGCGCTGTGGTCGGCGGAAGAGTGTCGAGGAAGCGTTACCTTTTCGTGACCTCCCGGACGCATGGCACTAGCGTGGAGGGGTGCCGACCCGCATCGTCATCGCCTCCCCGGAGGGCCACGCAGGCAAGTCGATCGTGGCGCTCGGCCTGCTCGACGCCCTCGGCAGGAGGGTCGAGCGCGTCGGCGTCTTCCGTCCCGTCGCCCGCTCCGAGGAGGAGCGCGACGGCGTGCTCGAGCTGCTGCTCGCGCACGACGCGGTCGAGCTCGACTACGACGAGGCGATCGGCACGACCTACGCCGCGGTCCACGAGGACGCCGAGGCCGCGCTCTCGACGATCGTCGACCGCTACCACCGCATCGACGAGCGCTTCGACGCGATCGTCATCGTCGGCTCCGACTACACCGACGTCGGCAGCCCCACCGAGCTCGGCTTCAACGCGCGCGTCGCGGCCAACCTCGGCGCCTCCGTGCTCCTCGTGCTCGGCGGTCGCGACCCCGAGACCGACGCGCCCCGCACGGCCGACCAGCTGCGGCAGCTCGCCGAGGTGACGACCGCCGAGCTGGCCCAGGCCCACGCATCGATCGCCGGCGTCGTCGTCAACCGCGCCGACCCCTCGGCGATGGACGAGATCCCGGCGGCGATGGCCGGGGCGGTGCCGGCCGGGGTGCCCGTCTGGTCGATCCCGGAGGACGCGCTGCTGAGCGCGCCCAGCGTCGGCTCGCTCTTCCGCGCCGTCGACGCGACCCTGCTGCGCGGCGACCCGGGGCTCCTGTCGCGCGAGTCGCTCGGCACGGTGGTGGCGGGCATGTCGATGGAGCACGTGCTCGAGCGGCTCATCGAGGGCGGCATCCTCGTCATGCCCGGCGACCGCTCCGACGTCGTGGTCGGCACGCTGCTCGCGCAGCAGTCCGACACCTTCCCGTCGATCGCCGGCATCATCCTCAACGGCGGCTTCGAGCTGCACCCCGCGGTGCAGCTCCTCCTCGACGGCCTCGACCTCGACCTGCCGATCGGCGCCAACCCGCACGGCACCTACGAGACGGCGCGACGCATCGCCGGCACGCGCGGCTCGCTCATCGACGGCACGCAGCGCAAGCGCGACGCGGCGCTCGCCCTCTTCGAGCAGCACGTCGACGCCGCGGCGCTGCTCGAGCGCCTCGAGGTCGCGACGACCGACGTCGTCACGCCGCTCATCTTCGAGCACAGCCTCATCGAGCGGGCGCGCGCCGACGTGCGGCACATCGTGCTGCCCGAGGGCGACGACGACCGCATCCTGCAGGCCGCATCCACCGTCCTCGCGCGGGGCATCGCCCGGCTGACGATCCTCGGCGACGAGGCGTCCATCCGCCAGCGCGCGGCGGCCCTCGGCCTCGACCTGTCGGGCGCCCGCATCGTCGCGACCGACGACGCCGAGCTGCGGCCCCGCTACGCGGCCGAGTACCAGCGGCTGCGCGCGCACAAGGGCGTCTCGATCGAGCAGGCGATGGAGCGGCTGCTCGACGTCAGCTACTTCGGCACGCTCATGGTGCACCTGGGCGACGCCGACGGCATGGTGTCCGGCGCCGCCCACACGACCGCGCACACGATCAAGCCGTCTTTCGAGACCATCAAGACGAAGCCGGGGGTCTCCGTCGTCTCGAGCGTGTTCCTCATGGCCCTCGCCGACCGGGTGCTCGTCTACGGCGACTGCGCCGTCATCCCCGAGCCGACCGTCGAGGAGCTCGCCGACATCGCGATCTCGTCGGCGCAGACGGCGCGCGAGTTCGGCATCGAGCCGCGCGTGGCGATGCTGTCCTACTCGACGGGGGAGTCGGGCACCGGCGCCGAGGTCGACCGCGTGCGGGCCGCGACGCAGCTCGTGCGCGAGCGGGCCCCCGAGCTGCCGGTCGAGGGCCCGATCCAGTACGACGCGGCGGCGGATGCGGCGGTCGCGAGCAAGAAGATGCCCGACTCGCAGGTGGCCGGGCGGGCGACGGTCTTCGTCTTCCCCGACCTCAACACCGGCAACAACACCTACAAGGCGGTGCAGCGCTCGGCGGGCGCGCTCGCGATCGGCCCCGTCCTGCAGGGGCTCAACAAGCCCGTCAACGACCTCTCCCGCGGTGCGCTCGTGAGCGACATCGTGAACACGATCGCGATCACCGCGATCCAGGCGCAGGCCTCGGGGGCGCAGGCACCGGGAGCGCAGGCATGACGCGCTCCGTCTTCGTCATCAACGCCGGCTCGTCGAGCCTCAAGTACCAGCTGGTCGACGTCGACGCGGGCCGCGCGCTCGCGAGCGGCCTGATCGAGCGCATCGGCGAGACCACCGGCGAGGCCAAGCACGAGGTGCCCGGCAGCGAGCCCGTCGTCGAGCAGCGCGTCATCCCGGACCACGAGAAGGCGTTCGGATGGGTGCTGCGCCAGTTCGAGCGGCACGGTCCCGACCTCGAGCGGGCAGGGCTCGTCGGCGTCGGGCACCGCGTCGTGCAGGGCGGCGCGCGCTTCGACCGCGCGGTGCGGGTCGACGACGACGTGCAGCAGCAGATCGAGGACCTCGCCCCGCTCGCCCCGCTCCACAACCCCGCGAACCTCCAGGGCATCCGCTCGGCCCGTGCGACGTTCCCCGGCCTGCCGCACGTCGCGGTCTTCGACACCGCGTTCCACCTCACGATCCCGCCGGCGGCGCACCGCTACGCGATCGAGGAGCGCGTCGCCGCCGAGCACCGCGTGCGCAAGTACGGGTTCCACGGCACGAGCCACCAGTACGTCTCGCGCCGCATGGCCGAGCTGCTCGGCAGGCCGCTCGACGAGGTCAACAGCATCGTGCTGCACCTCGGCAACGGCGCCTCGGCGACCGCGGTGCGCGGGGGCAGGAGCATCGAGACCTCGATGGGCATGACCCCGCTCGCGGGCCTCGTGATGGGCACGCGCTCCGGCGACATCGACCCGGGCGTCGTCTTCCACCTCCATCGCGTCGCCGGCATGTCGGTCGACGAGATCGACACGCTGCTGAACAAGCGATCGGGCCTGCTGGGCATGACCGGCACGGGCGACATGCGCGACGTGCTGCAGGCGGCGGATGCGGGGATCGGCCGGGCGGTCGAGGCGCTCGAGATCGTCGGGCACCGCCTGCGCGGCACCGTCGGCGCCTACCTGGCGCACCTCGGCCGCACCGACGCGATCGCCTTCACCGCGGGCATCGGCGAGAACGCCGCGCGCGTGCGCGAGATCGCGCTCGAGGGGCTCGAGGGGCTCGGCATCGTGCTCGACCCCGAGCGCAACCGCGGCCGCGGCGAGCGCCGCATCTCGGCTGACGGCTCGCCGATCGAGGTGTGGGTCGTGCCGACGAACGAGGAGCTCGAGATCGCGCGGCAGGTCGCGGCGCTGGTCGACGCCCCCTGACGACCGGCGGGCCGAGCGGCCGGTGGACGTACGGCAAGACCCTGGCGGGAGATAGCGCGTCGGCTACGCTCTCGACAGGATGACTCGAGGATGCCTCGGAGTTCAGCGGGCCCCGCTCCAGCATCCTGATGTCACGACGCCCAACTCGAGACCTCGTATGAGGAGGCCACGATGATGCATGCACACCAACCCCAGCCAGGGCTGCGCCTGGTGACGGCCGCAATGGTCGCCGCGCTGAGCGTTGCGATGGTGGTGCTCTCACCCCCGACTCCGGCCACGGCCGAGTCGACCGAGGCGGGTCAGTCCCTGGTGGCGGTCCGAGGGACGACGGTGTTCGTGCAGAACCGGATCGAGGACACCGTGGCGCAGCGGTCGTTCGTCTACGGGCGCTCGGGCGATCGGCTCGTGTTCGGCGACTGGAACGGCGACGGCATCGACACCATCGCCGTGCGACGGGGCGGCGGGGTCTACGCGTCTGACCGGCTGGGGCCGGGCACCGCCAACCGCGTCTACAGCTTCGGGCGCACGGCGGACGAGCTGCTCGTCGGGGACTGGAACGGCGATGGCGTCGACACCGTCGCTGTGCGGCGCGGCAGCATCATGCACTTCACCGATTCCCCGGCCGGCGGCTCAGCGAACCGGGTGGTGGGCTTCGGTCGCTCCTCGGACCAGATCGTCGTCGGCGATTGGGACGGAGACGGCATCGACACCATCGCGGCACGCCGCGGGTCCAGTCTGTTCGTCCTGGATCGGCTGCGTTCCGGTATCGCGGATCGCGCCTTCCAGCTCGCGAGCGGGACGACCGACGTCCTGGCGGGGGACTGGGACGGCGATGGGGACGACACACTGGCCGTGCGAGCCGGAGCCCGGGTCGCGTTCTCCGACTCGCTCGGCGGCGCACCGATGACGTCGACGCGCTTCGGGCGGGCCGATGATCTCGTGGCAGCCGGCCGTTGGACGAGTCCTGTGGAGCGCCAGGCGCCTCCGACCGCCCGACCGCCCGCCGATACTGACTTCACCTCCCAGATCATCAATGCCTCGACGCTGGGCGACGGCTATGCGAGGAACTCCGTCAACACGACCTCGTTCCGAGCGGACTCGGTCGTGACGGCCACGATCGGCGAAGAGCTCGTGCAGTTCGCCGCCTACTACGACGCGCAGGGCCGGGTGGTGCTCGCCAGCCGGCCGCTCGATGGCCCATGGCGCACGGCGATCACGCAGCATCGAGGCGACGTCACGGACGCCCACAACTCCATCAGCATCGCGGTCGATGGGGAGGGGCTGCTCCACGTCGCGTGGGGCATGCATGGGACTCCGCTTCGCTACGCCGTCTCCACCGCACCGGGGTCGCTCGTCCTCGGCGGTGCAGTCCCCATGACGGGCATGCATGAACGCTCGGTGACGTACCCCCAGTTCTTGCGAGCATCGACCGGGGATCTGTACTTCCTCTACCGGGACGGCTCCAGCGGCAACGGCTCGCTCCACATCAACCGGTATGCCGCGGCGACCGGCGAGTGGTCTCGCGCGGCCACCAGGGTGATCGATGGCGAAGGCGAGGTGTCGCCCTACTGGCAGGCGACGATCGACGCCCAGGACCGGATCCATCTGTCCTGGACCTTCCGCCGCACGGCAGCGGTGGAGACGAACAGCAACGTCTACTACGCCGTCGCCACGGACGCGAGCGCGACGACGTGGGCTCGCTCCGACGGCAGCGTCTACTCCGGTCCCATCATGCTCGACACCGCTGAGCAGATCGCCGCAGTGCCCGAGGGATCGAACCTCATGAACCAGACGTCGATGGCGGTCGACGACGAAGACCGCCCTTTCATCGCCTCGTACTGGACGAGCGACGGCGTGACTCAGTACCACGTGATCCGCCAGTCCCAAGCGGGCTGGGAAGTCCTCGACACGCAGATCCGCACCACCACGTTCGACCTGGCCGGCATCGGGACGAAGGCCGTGCCGATCGCCCGGCCGCAGATCGCGGTGCGCGGATCGGGCGACGAAGCGCAGGTGCTGCTGCTGATCCGCGACTCGGAGCGCGCTTCTCGAGCCGCGCTCGCCACGACGGCCGCCATCGCGTCGAACTCCTGGACCGTGGACGATCTGACGAGCGACTCCATGGGCTCGTGGGAGCCCACCTATGACACATCGGCGTGGCGATCGACCGGCAGGCTCTTCGTGTTCCTGCAGCCTGTGCTGCAGGGCGATCACGAGACCCTGACGACGCTCGAGCCTTCGCCCGTGTCCATCGTCGAGGTCCTCACGCCCTGATCCTCCGCGGGCCGGCGAGCTCGGGTGCGAGCCGGCTCAGCGGTCGGCGAGCTCGCCCACCTCGAACTGCGCCAGGCGCTCGGCGGGCAGCTCCATGCCCTCGTGCTGCGCGGCGAAGTCCTCGGTCGCGTCGGTGCCGCAGATGCCGAGGATGCGGTCGGGGCCGCCGGGGTGCTCGGTCACCCACTCCGTGAGGTCGTAGACGGTGCCGTCGATCGCGACCCAGCAGGAGGCGGAATCGTCGTGCCCCGCGACGTCGCCGATCGAGATGCCGTCCTCGCCCGCGGACGGGGTCGGGCCCACCGCCGGCTCCGGCTCCGCGCTCGGGGCGATGCCCGCGACGCGGTCCTGCCAGACGGCGGTGGCGCCCGTGTGCCCGGTCAGCACCGCGATGATGAGCGCGCCGAGCGCGACGGCCGCCAGCACGATGCCGCTCAGCAGCCCGATGATGCCCGACGAGCGCCGGGCGCGGGTGAGCCGCCGCTGCCACAGCCACCACGCGAGGGCGGCGGCGAAGAGCGTCGCGGCGGTCGCGAGCAGCCAGTTGCCGAGCTGCTCGTGCTGGCCGGGGGAGCCGACCCTGGCGGCGAGCGCCTCGCCCGAGAGCTTCGCCACGAGCGCGCCCGCGGCGGCGATGCCGAGCACGCCGACGACGGGCCAGGCGAGCGACGCCCGCCAGCGCGGCATGGCGAGGACGAGCAGCAGGCCGAGCGCGCCGAGCGGCAGCAGCACGACGGGCACGTGCACCGCGAGCGGGTGCAGCGGCAGGCCGAAGGCGAGGTCGAACGGGTTGCCCGTCGCGGGAAGCATGCCGACACGGTACCGGCGCCCACCTGCGTCGCACCGGTGCCGCGCGTTGGGTACGATGGATGCGGCTCCCCGCGTGGCGCCATCCAGGCCAAATCCCCCAGGTCGGAGACGAAGCAAGGGCAACCGGGCTCTGGCGGGTGCGCGGGGAGTCCTGCATGTCCGGGCTCGAAGATGGCCGGGCTGGGCTTGCGCCGCGACGCGATGCGTCGCGGGTGCGCGGGGAGTCCTCGCATGTCCGGGCTGCGGCGCGGCACGTCACCGGCGGGAAGTAGCCTGGGTCGCATGGTCGCCGCCCTCTACCGCCGCTATCGGCCGGAGTCGTTCTCCGAGCTCATCGGGCAGGCGCACGTCACCGACCCGCTGCGCACGGCGCTGCGCGCCGACCGCGTGAACCACGCCTACCTCTTCTCGGGCCCCCGCGGCTGCGGCAAGACCACCAGCGCGCGCATCCTCGCGCGCTGCCTCAACTGCGCCGAGGGCCCCACGCCCGAGCCGTGCGGCGTCTGCGACTCGTGCGTCGAGCTGGGCCGTGACGGCGGCGGCTCGCTCGACGTCGTCGAGATCGACGCGGCGAGCCACGGCGGTGTCGACGACGCCCGCGACCTGCGCGAGCGCGCCACCTTCGCGCCGAGCCGCGACCGCTACAAGGTCTTCATCATCGACGAGGCGCACATGGTGACCTCGGGCGGCTTCAACGCGCTGCTCAAGATCGTCGAGGAGCCGCCCGAGCACATCAAGTTCATCTTCGCGACGACCGAGCCCGAGAAGGTCATCGGCACGATCCGCTCGCGCACGCACCACTACCCCTTCCGGCTCATCGCGCCGGCGCCGATGCTCGAGTACGTGCAGCAGCTGTGCGCCCAGGAGGGCGTCGAGGTCGCGCCCGGTGTGCTGCCGCTCGTGGTGCGCGCCGGCGGCGGCTCCGCGCGCGACACCCTGAGCCTGCTCGACCAGCTCATCGCGGGCTCCGAGGGCGGCGTCACCTACGAGCACGCGGTCGCGCTGCTGGGCTTCACGCACGGCGAGCTGCTCGACGAGATCGTCGCCGCGCTCTCGGCGGCGGATGCGCCGAGGCTGTTCGCGTCGATCGACCGCGTCGTGCAGACAGGCCAGGACCCGCGCCGCTTCGTCGAGGACCTGCTCGAGCGGCTGCGCGACCTGATCGTCGCGCACGCGGCCAGCGACCCCGCCGCGATCCTGCACGGCGTCCCCGAGGACGAGCTCGCCACGCTCGTCGAGCAGGCGGGCGGCTTCGGCGCGGCCGAGCTCTCCCGCGCCGCCGACATCGTCGCGAAGGCGCTCACCGACATGGCGGGCGCCACGAGCCCGCGGCTCCACCTCGAGCTGATGGCCGCGCGCCTGCTGGTGCCCGAGAGCGGCGACCCCGAGGTCGGCACCCTCGCGCGCGTCGAGCGCCTCGAGCAGCGGCTCGACGGCGCGACGCCCGCACCCGCAGCGCCGGCCGCCGCGCCACCGCCTGCCACCGCATCCGCGCCCGCCCCGGGGCCGCCGAAGTCCGCGCCCGCGTCGAGGCCGAAGGCCGCGCCCGCACCCGCTGCTGCGCCGAGGGCCGCGCCCGCATCGGCACCCGCCCCGCCTGCGAGCGCCCCCGCGCCCGCTCCGGCCGCGGTCCCGCCCGTGCGGACGCCTGCGGCGAGCGCGCCCGCGCCGACGCCGGCTGCTCCTGCGCCGCAGGTCGCGGCGTCGGCGGAGGCGATCACGTTCGGCCAGCTGCGCGACGCCTGGGACGAGGTGCTGCAGCTGCTCGCCGACCAGCACCGCTCGGCGTGGATGGTCGCGACGACCCTCACGCCGATCGACCTGCGGGACGGCGACGTGCTCGTGCTCGGCTTCCAGTCGGAGGCCGACGTCGAGCGCTTCAAGCAGCCCCAGGGCACGCGTCCGAGCGTCGCCGACGCGCTGCGCACCGCCATCCGCGAGCTGCTCGGCTTCGACGTGCGGTACGTGCCGCGCACGCGTCAGGGCTCGCGCCGCGCGTCCGAGCCTGCCGCTCCGGCAGGCGGCGAGGAGGCGCACCGAGGCCGCGCCCCGGCCGCGCACGCACCCGCTCCGGCCGCCGCGCCCTCACCCGCGCTCCGGCCCGACGCCTCGGTCGCGGTGGCGCCTGCCCGCCGCGCGAAGCCAGAGATCGCGGCGGCAGCGGCCGCCGCGGAGCCGGTCACCGGCTGGGCCGTCGCGACGATCCCGAGCGACGCGGAGGCGCCGCCAGAGGACCTCCCGGAGCAGGGCCTGCCCGACCAGCCGGAGCCCGACCCCTTCTCCTTCGTCTCCGCGCCCGACGCCCCGGTCGCGGCCGAGCCCGCGCCGGTCGAGCAGCAGAGGGCGGCTCCGACCGGGCCGTCGCTCGCCGAGCTCGCGCGCTCCGCGCCGGCGCCCGAGCCCGCGCTCTCGGCTTCGCAGGCCGCGCGCTACGGCGAGGCGGTCGTGCGGGAGGAGCTCGGAGCCGAGCTGATCGAGGAGCGCCCGCGGGTGCGAGGGGAGCGCTAGGTGTACGACGGCATCGTCCAGGACCTCATCGACGAGCTCGGGAGGCTGCCCGGCGTCGGACCGAAGTCGGCGCAGCGCATCGCGTTCCACATCATCCAGACCGAGACCTTCGACGTCGACCGGCTCGCGACGATCCTCCAGACGGTGCGCGAGCGCGTGCGCTTCTGCGTCGTCTGCGGCAACATCGGCGAGGAGGAGCGCTGCGCGATCTGCCGCGACCCTCGCCGGGTGCCGACGACGATCTGCGTCGTCGAGGAGCCGAAGGACGTCGTCGCCATCGAGCGCACCCGCGAGTACCGCGGGCTGTACCACGTGCTCGGCGGCGCGCTCAACCCGATGCAGGGCGTCGGCCCCGACCAGCTGCGCGTCGCGTCGCTCATGACCCGGCTGCAGGACGCCGCGGTGGAGGAGGTCATCATCGCCACCGACCCCAACGTCGAGGGCGAGGCCACCGCGACCTACCTCATCCGCACCCTCCTGCCGCTCGGCGTGCGGGTGTCGCGGCTCGCGAGCGGGCTGCCCGTCGGCGGCGATCTCGAGTTCGCCGACGAGATGACGCTCGGCCGGGCGTTCGAGGGCCGCCGCACGGTAGAGCGTTGAGCCCGCAGCGCTCACCCTCGAGGTGAGCGGAGGGCTCAAGGTCGAGGAGCGCGCGGTCGGAGGCCGCTCGCGTCGCGAGACCGTGGCGAGGCGTCGACGCCGAGGGCATGCGCCCGCCGCCTAGACTGGGGTGTTCCGGGACCTGGGGAGCGGCGTGAGCCTCATCGTGCAGAAGTTCGGCGGGTCGAGCGTGGCCGACGCCGAGAGCATCAAGCGTGTCGCGAAGCGCATCGTCGAGACGAGGAAGCGCGGCGACGACGTCGTCGTGGTCGTCTCCGCGATGGGCGACACCACCGACGAGCTGCTCGACCTCGCCCACGCCGTCGTGCCGAACCTCCCCGCGGGCGGTCGCGAGCTCGACATGCTCCTCACCGCCGGCGAGCGCATCTCCATGGCGCTGCTCGCGATGGCGATCAAGTCGCAGGGCGCCGAGGCCGTGTCGTTCACCGGCAGCCAGGCCGGCATGCTCACCGACGACCGGCACGGCTCCGCCCGCATCGTCTCGGTGACGCCCGGCCGCGTGCGCCAGGCGCTCGACGCCGGGCAGATCGCGATCGTGCAGGGCTTCGCCGGCTTCAACAAGGTCACCGGCGACATCACCACGCTCGGCCGCGGCGGCTCCGACACCTCCGCGGTCGCGCTCGCCGCCGCGCTCGAGGCCGACGTGTGCGAGATCTACACGGATGTCGACGGCGTGTTCACCGCCGACCCGCGGGTCGTCCCGCGCGCCCGCCGCATCGCCCGCGTCACGAGCGAGGAGATGCTCGAGCTCGCCGCCGCCGGCGCCAAGGTGCTGCACATCCGCAGCGTCGAGTACGCCCGCCGGCACGGCGTCACCCTCCACGTCCGATCGTCGTTCACGAACGACGACGGCACCATCGTCTACGACCCAGAGAGAGCGGGGTCCACCATGGAAGAGCCGATGATCGTCGGCGTCGCCCACGACCTGTCCGAGGCCAAGGTCACGGTCGTCGGGGTGCCCGACGTGCCCGGCACCGCGGCGCGGATCTTCACGATCGTGGCCGAGTCCGGCGCGAACGTCGACATGATCGTGCAGAACGTGTCCGAGGCGGCGACCGGTCGCACCGACATCTCCTTCACCCTGCCGAAGGAGGAGGCCGGCAGCGTGCTGCAGGCGCTCGAGGCGCATCGCGCCGAGGTCGGCTTCGAGTCGATCCAGCACGACGACCAGATCGGCAAGCTGGCGCTCGTCGGCGCCGGCATGCGCACGAACGCGGGCGTCTCGGCGCGGCTGTTCCGGGCGCTGTCGGATGCGGGCATCAACATCGAGATGATCTCCACCTCCGAGATCCGCATCTCGGTCGTCACCCGCGCCGACCAGCTGATCGAGGCCGTGCGCGTCGTGCACTCGGCGTTCGAGCTCGACGGCGACCAGGAGGCTGTCGTGCACGCGGGGACCGGGCGATGATCCGGCGCCTGAGCGACGAGGCCGGGCCCGCGCGCCCGCTGCGCCTGGGCGTCGTCGGCGCGACCGGCCAGGTCGGCGGCGTCGTGCTGCGGCTGCTCGCCGACCGCGCCGTGCCGATCGACGAGCTGCGGCTGTTCGCGTCCGCCCGCTCCGCCGGCCGCGCGATCGAGGTCCAGGGCCGCTCGATCACGATCGAGGACGCCGAAACAGCCGATCCGAGCGGCCTCGACGTCGCGATCTTCTCCGCCGGCGGCGCCACGTCGCGCCGGCTGGCGCCGCGCTTCGCGGAGGCCGGGGTCGTCGTCATCGACAACTCGTCGGCCTGGCGGATGGACCCGGAGGTGCCGCTCGTGGTCTCCGAGGTCAACCCGCACGCGATCACCGGTGCCGTGAAGGGGATCATCGCGAACCCGAACTGCACGACGATGGCCGCGATGCCCGTGCTCAAGCCGCTCGACCTCGCAGCGGGCCTCGAGCGGCTCGTCGTCGCCACCTACCAGGCGGTCTCCGGCTCCGGCCTCGCCGGCGTGGAGGAGCTCCGCGGCCAGCTCGAGCGCGCCGCCGGCCAGCACCCGGAGCGGCTCACGCACGACGGCGGCAAAATCGACCTCGGCGAGCCGGGGGTCTACACCCAGCCGATCGCGCACAACGTGCTGCCGCTCGCCGGCTCGCTCGTCGACGACGGCTCGGGCGAGACCGACGAGGAGCAGAAGCTGCGCAACGAGTCGCGCAAGATCCTCGAGCGCCCCGAGCTGCGCGTCGCCGGCACGTGCGTGCGGGTGCCGGTCTTCACCGGTCACTCGCTCGCGATCCACGCCGAGTTCGAGCGCGACCTCTCGCCCGAGCAGGCGCGAGCGCTCCTCGAGCAGGCGCCCGGCGTCGAGCTCGTCGACGTGCCGACGCCGCTGCAGGCGGCCGGCGCCGACGCCTCACTGGTCGGCCGCATCCGCGCCGACCAGTCAGCGGAGCCCGGCCGCGGACTCGTCCTGTTCGTCGCCAACGACAACCTCCGCAAGGGCGCTGCGCTGAACGCGGTGCAGCTGGCGGAGCTCGTCGCCCAGCGCCTCGGCTGACCAGAGCGGAACGGAGGAGGGCGGCGCCGATCGGCGCCGCCCTCCGTCGTCGACCGGCTCAGGCCGCGGGGTGCTGGGGGTGGTCGTCGCCGTGCGACGCCTCCGCCGACGGCTCGGCCTGCGGTGCGTCCGCCGCCTGGTCGGTCGACGCATCCACCCACTCCGTGGCGAAGCTGCCGCCGTCGGCGGTGCGCTCCTCAGCGGCGCCGCCGGCGAAGCGCTGCGGCTCGCCGCTGTCGCCGCCCAGCTTCGACTCGGCCCAGTGGCGCGCGTCGGCGGCCTTCTCGCCGAGCGTCTGCCCGGCGCCCTGCGCCTGCTCGCCCAGGTTCTCGGCCTTGTCCTTGACCCACTCGGCCGCGTCGCCGAGCTTGTCCTTCGCGTCGTCCAGGATTCCCATGGTCGCTCCTCTCGCCGGATGGTGACGCGCCCATGCTAGGCCTGGGAACCTGGCGATGCGCACGATCTGGGTCGAGCGTCCATGGAGGACGTCCTAGAATCGAAGGGTGACGAAGACGATCGACGTGGCCCTCATCGGCGGAGGGATCATGAGCGCGACGCTCGGCGCCCTCCTCCACCGCCTCGAGCCCTCGTGGACGATCCGCGTCTTCGAGCGCCTGCCCGAGGTCGGCCAGGAGTCATCCGGCCCGTGGAACAACGCCGGCACCGGTCACGCCGCCCTCTGCGAGCTCAACTACATGCCCGAGGGCCCCGACGGCTCGATGACCGCCGCGAAGGCGATCGACATCAACGAGCAGTTCCAGCTCTCCCGCCAGCTCTGGGCGTCGTTCGTCGAGGACGGCACGCTGCCCGACCCCTCCGGCTTCATCTCGCCGACGCCGCACATGACCCTCGTCTGGGGCGACGACAACGTCGACTACCTGCGCCGCCGCTGGGAGCTGCTGAAGGACGAGCCGCTCTTCGCCGGCATGGAGTACACGGAGGACCCCGAGGTCATCCGCGCCTGGACGCCCACGCTCATCCCCGGCCGCAAGAAGTCGCAGCGCATCGCCGCGACCCGCTCGACCGACGGCACCGACGTCGACTTCGGCGCCCTGACCCGGATGCTCTTCGACCGCCTGCAGGCGGACGGCGCGGTCGTGCACACCGACACCACCGTCACCGGGCTCAAGCGGCTCGACGACGGCACCTGGCGGCTGAAGCTGCGCCGCGAGGTGGGCCTCAGCACCAACGAGGCGATCGCGCGGTTCGTCTTCGTCGGCGGCGGCGGCGGCGCGCTCAAGCTGCTGCAGAAGTCGGGCATCCCCGAGGCGAAGGGCTTCGCCGGGTTCCCCATCACCGGTGCGTTCCTGCGCACCGACAACCCCGAGGTCGTCGCCCGCCACAACGCCAAGGTCTACGGCAAGGCGAGCGTCGGCGCCCCGCCGATGTCGGTGCCGCACCTCGACACGCGCGTCGTCGACGGCGAGGCGAGCCTGCTGTTCGGCCCCTACGCGGGCTTCAGCCCCAAGTACCTGAAGACCGGCTCGTACACCGACATGTTCGAGACGATCAAGGGCCACAACCTGTACCCGATGATCCGCGCTGGCCTCGCCAACCTCGACCTGGTCGGCTACCTGTTCGGCGAGGTCTTCGCGTCGCGGACGAAGCGCCTCGAGGCGCTGCGCGAGTTCATGCCGAAGGCGCGCGACGAGGACTGGCGCCTCATCACCGCCGGCCAGCGCGTGCAGGTCATGAAGCGCGACCCCGACGAGGGCGGCGTGCTGCAGTTCGGCACCGAGGTCGTGACGGGCGCGGACGGCACGATCGCCGGCCTGCTCGGCGCATCGCCCGGCGCATCCACCGCCGTCCACATCATGCTGACGATCTTCGAGCGCTGCTTCCCGGAGCGCATGCCGCAGTGGCGCGAGACGATCCGCGAGCTCATCCCCAGCTACGGCACCCGGCTGAACGACGACCCGGTGGCCGCGCGGGAGAGCCTCGAGCGCACCGCTCGCGTGCTGCGCCTCGTCCCCGAGTCCGCGCCCGAGCTCCAGGCCGCTGCCGCGGGCAGCGGCACCGCCTAGCGACTAAAGGCAGACCGATGTCCATGACCGAGTCCCCCGAGGCGGGGACGCTGCGCCGCGTCAGCGCGGTCGCGGGCAGCGAGCAGAGGGACGCGCTGCGCGACGCGATCGACGCCGACGAGGCGCTCACCCTGACCGCGATCTCGTCGCGGTTCGCCAACCTCGTCGTCGACCCGGGGTTCCCGGGCGACGTGGTCGTGCTCGCCGAGGAGCCCGGCAGGACCATGCTCGCGCACGCGCGCACGGTCGTCGCCGCAGGCGCGCTCGTCGTCGTGCACGCCGATGTCGACACGACCCTGCGGCGGGCGCTCGAGGGCCTCGGCGCCGCGATCGTGCCGCTCGGCGAGCCCGCCGAGGCGGTGGCCGAGCAGGTCGCGGCGGTGCGCCGACCCACGCGGCGCCGCACCACGAGCTGGACCGACGAGCCCGCCGAGCGGCGCCCTCGCCTGTCGCCGGGGGAGCGGCGGGCGCTCACGCACTATGTGCAGGGCCTGACGACCGTGCAGGTCGCGGCCGAGATGGGCGTCGGCTACGAGACCGCCAAGACCTTCCTGCGGCGCGTGCGCGCCAAGTACGCCGCCGTCGACCGGCCCGCCGGCCGTCGTGCCGAGCTCATCAACCGCGCAGAAGAAGACGGCCTGCTCTAGCCGTGGCGAAGCTGTACTTCCGCTACGGGGCGATGAACTCCGGCAAGTCCACCGGGCTCCTGCAGGCGGCGTTCAACTACGAGGAGCGCGGGCAGCGCGTGCTGCTCGCGAAGCCCGCCACCGACACGAAGGGCGAGCGCGACGTCGTCTCGCGGCTCGGCGTCACCCGCGCGGTCGACTTCCTCGTCGCACCGCAGGACTCGGTGCTGGACGCGTTCGAGGCGGCCGCCGCCGAGCGCCCCGAGCCCGTCGCGTGCCTGCTCGTCGACGAGGCGCAGTTCCTGCGGCCCGAGCAGGTCGACGAGCTGCTGCGCATCGCCGTCGAGCGCGGCGTGCCCGTGCTCGCCTACGGCATCCGCACCGACTTCCTGACGCACGCGTTCCCCGGCTCGGCGCGGCTGCTCGAGCTGGCGCACTCGCTCGAGGAGCTGAAGACCATCTGCCGCTGCGGCCGCAAGGCGCTCTTCAACGGCCGCAAGGTCGGCGACCGCTTCGTCTTCGACGGCGACCAGGTCGCGATCGACGGCGAGGCGGTCACCTACGAGTCGCTGTGCGCGACGTGCTACCTGGAGGAGTCGGGGGGACGATTGGGCGCTCCCGCGCCGCTCGTCGAGTAGCCGCCGCCTCCGCTCGTCGAGCAGCCGCCGCCTCCGCTCGTCGAGCAGCCGCCGCCTCCGCTCGTCGAGTAGCCGCCGCAGGCGGCGTATCGAGACGAGAGCGCTCGCCAGCCCAGCCGCCAGGTCTCGGTACGCGCGCTGCGCGCGCTACTCGACCTTGACCCAGAAGGGCTCAACGCGGCTTCGCCGCATTGAGCCCTTCTGCCTCAAGTCGGGGTGACAGGATTTGAACCTGCGACCTCGTCGTCCCGAACGACGCGCGCTACCAAGCTGCGCCACACCCCGGTGCTCCGCCGGGAACGCGTCCCCGGCTGTGCAACCTCGCCAGTCTACCCGATGTCGCGCGGCAGGAGCGACACGACGACCGCCTCCGGCGGCGTGCCGAGCCGGAACGGGGCGAAGATCGACGAGCCGATGCCCTGCGACACCGTGAGCGGCACGGAGCGGCCGCCGTGAGCCCACTCGCTGAGCCCCGACGCCTGCTCGCGCGGGATGTCGCAGTTCGTGACGATCGCGTGCCCGCCGGGCACGCGCACCTGGCCGCCGTGCGTGTGGCCCGCGAGGATCGCGTCGGCGCCGAGGTCGACGAAGGCGTCGAGGATGCGGCGGTACGGCGCGTGCGTCACGCCCAGCGTCGCGCGGGGGGCGTCGCCGAGCGCCCGCCGCATGCGCGAGAGCGCGCCCTCGGTCTCGTCGAGCCGGTCCCAGTGCCGGTGCGCGTCCGAGACGCCGAAGCCGGCGATCGTGGTGCCGCGCACCTCGATGGCGCGGGCGGTGTTGTTGAGGCTCAGCCAGCCGAGGTCCTCGTACGCGCGCTCGAGCCCGTGGATGTCGAGGCGCTCGACGCGCGACTCGCCCGAGACGCTCGACGGCCCGCGGAAGTAGCGGAGCGGGTTCTTCAGCTCGGGGCCGTAGACGTCGTTCGACCCGTGGACGAAGAAGCCGGGCACGCCCTGGAACACGCGCAGCGCATCCGCCAGCACCGGCAGCGCGGCGCGATGCCCGAGGCTGTCGCCGGTGTTGACGATCAGGTCGGGCTCGAGCGTCGCCAGACCCTCGAGCCAGTCGAGCTTCGTCTCCTGCCAGGGCGCGAGGTGGATGTCGGCGAGGTGCAGCAGCGTGATCGGGCGCGCGCCGGCGGGGAGGATGCGCAGCGTCTCGGAGCGGATCCGGAACGCGCGCGGCTCGACGGCTGTGGCGTACGCGGCGACCGCGGCGCCGGCGGCGAGCACGCCGCCGACGACCGCGCCGACCGCGCGGCTAGCAGCCAGGGTCGCCCCCGGAGGCGTTGGTGCCCACGACGACCGAGATCGGGTCGTCGGGCTCGCCCGGGGTGTCGGGCAGCGGGTTCTGCGCGAGCACGGTGCAGAGGTTGGCCTCGCCGTGGTCCTGCCAGGTGATCTGCAGCAGCGCCGGGTCGAACCCTGCGCCCGAGAGCGTCGTGCGGGCGTCGGCGAGCGAGCTCGCCACGAGGTCCGGCCACGTCTGGGCGGCCGGGTCGGCAGGCGGCGCGGTCTCCTCCGCGTCGCCGCCCTCGGCGAGCCCGCCGTTCGACGGGTAGAGGATGATCGGCGTCGACGTGGTCACGAGCGAGCCGGCGCCGGGCGCCGTGTACTCGACGAGCCCCTCGGCCTGCAGGCCGTCGATCGGGTCGGAGACCTGCACCGTGTACCCGGCGCCCTCGAGCGCGGCCGTGGCGGCCTCGACCGACTGGCCCGAGACATCCGGCAGCTGGCTCGCGTTGCCGCGCAGCGTGTCGGCGTCGGGGGAGAGGAACTCGCCGCCCGGGTAGCGCGCGATGCCCTCGGCCATCGCGCCGCGGAAGATCGTCGAGCGCACGTTCCAGCGCTCCTCGAGCGAGTAGTTGCCGACGATGTTGCCGACCCAGACGGAGGTCGCGATCTCAGGGCTCGCGCCGTTCACCCAGGTCTGCACGACGCCGTTCGTCGTGCCCGTCTTCGAGATGACGGGCGTGGTGCCGGGCGGGTTGTTGATCGGGTTGCGCTCTGTGACCGTCTCGAGCGTGGCCTGCAGCACCGACGCCACCTCGGGCGTGATGGCCTGCCGGCAGTCCTGGCCGGGAGGCTGCACCTCGGAGCCGTCGCGCGCGACGATGCGGTCGATCGCGATCGGGCGGCAGTAGACGCCGCCGTTCGCGATCGTGGCGAAGGCCGAGGCCATGCCCATCGGCGTCACGTTCGAGCCCGAGCCGATCACGGCCGGCGCGAAGATCTGCCAGTCGCTGCCGTCGGCGGGGACGACGCCCATGTTCGCGGCCGTCTGGTGGATGTCGCACAGGTCCATCTCGCTCGCCATGCGGGCGATGCCGGTGTTGACGGAGTTGACCATGATCTCGGTCGGCGTCATGCGGGCGTACTCCTCGCCCTCGTTGTTCTGCGGGTCCCACGGCTCGGAGACGAGGCCCGTGCACTCGGCGCGGAAGGCGCCCATGGGCCACTCCTCGCGCGTCGCGTCGATCTGCTCGTCGACCGAGTGGCCGTCGATGATCCACTGGGCGAGCGTGAAGATCTTGAACCCGGAGCCCGGCTGGAAGCCGCCGGATCGGCCGTGCGCGTAGTCGGCGTTGAAGTTCACCGCGCTCGCGGTCGGCGGTGCGCCGTCGCCGTTGAAGTAGTCCTTGTTCTGCGCCATCGTCAGGATGCGCCCGGTGCCGACCTCGAGCTGGGTCACCGCGCCGCCGGACTGCCAGCGGGTCTCGGTGTTCGGCACGTTCTGGTCGAGCAGCGCCTGCACCGAGTCGTTGAGGCCGAGGTCGATCGACGTGTAGATGCGGTAGCCGCCCTGGAAGAGCGCGGCGGCGTTGTCCTCCTCGGACGCGCCGAGGATGTAGTGCCCGTCGACCTGGTCCTGTGCGAGCACGCGCTGTACGTAGTCGCAGAAGAAGCGCGCCGAGTCGTAGCCGGCGATGCAGCCGTTGTTCGCCGGCTGGATGTCGACGAACTCCTCGTCGACCGGCGTCGCGAGCGCCTCGTCGCGCTGCTCCGCCGTGATGTAGCCGTCGGCGGCCATCCGGTTGATGATGAAGTCGCGCCGCTCCTGGTTGCGCTCCCAGTTGTCGGCGCTGAACAGGTTGCGGATCGACGGGTTCTGCACCGTCGCGATGAGCGCGGCCGACTCGGCGATCGTCAGCTCGGAGGCCGGCTTGTTGAAGATGCGCTGCGCGCCAGCCTGGATGCCGTAGACGTTGCCGCCGAAGTTGGCGATGTTGAGGTAGGCGAGCACCACCTCGTTCTTCGTGTAGCGCTGCTCGAGGCCGATCGCGAGCCGCATCTCGGCGAGCTTGCGCTGGTAGCTCTCCTGGTACTGCTGCTCGTAGGTCTCCTGGTCGCCGCGGATGAACGCGTCCATGGCGATCTGCTGGCGCACGAGCTGCATCGTGAGGGTCGAGGCGCCGGACTCGCCGCCGAAGCCGACCTGCGAGAGGCCGGCGCGGATGACGGACGGGGCGTCGACGCCGCCGTGCGAGTAGAAGCGGCGGTCCTCGCCAGCGACGAGCGCCTCGACGGTGTTGCGCGGCACCTGCTGCCAGCGCAGCACCTGGCGGTCCTGGGCGTAGAACTGGGCGATCTCGACGGGCTGGCCGTCGCGGAGGCCGTAGATGCGGTTGCGCTCGGCCTGCTGGTTGATCTGCGCGTACGAGGGCAGGCTCTCGAAGATGTCGAGGCCGCTGTTCGCGGTGCTCGAGGCGACCGCGAGCGCCGGCGTCAGGGTCGCCGAGACGAGGATCCCGGCGATCGCGCTGAAACCGATGAGTCCCAGGAGCGAGGCGAGCAGGCTTCCTGGCTTGTGTCGTGATGCGGCCATAGCATACGAGGGTACGCGACCAACCTATGAGGGCAGGGGACCACGCACGATGGCGAAGACGACCTGGGAGTATGCGACGACGCCGCTGCTCATCCACCGAGAGACGGCGATCCTGAACACCTGGGGCGCCGACGGATGGGAGCTCGTGCACGTCGCGAACGGCCCCGAGGGCGGCCTCGTCGCGTTCCTGAAGCGCCCGATCGAGGCGTCCGCGTGAGCGTCGCCGAGCGCATCCGCGAGCTCGGCTTCGAGCTCCCCGCGGTCGTGCCGCCCGTCGCCTCCTACATCCCGGCCGTCTCGAGCGGACGCCTCGTCTTCACCTCCGGCCAGCTGCCGATGGTCGACGGCGCGCTGCCGCGCACGGGCAAGGTCGGCGCCGAGGTGTCGGCCGACGAGGCCACCGCCGACGCCCGCCAGTGCGCGCTCAACGCGCTCGCGGCGATCGACGCCGAGATCGGCTCCCTCGACCGCATCACCCGCATCGTGAAGGTGGTCGGATTCGTCGCCTCGGCCGAGGGCTTCCACGGCCAGCCGGGCGTGATCAACGGCGCGAGCAACCTGCTCGGCGAGATCTTCGGCGACGCGGGCCGCCACGCGCGCAGCGCCGTCGGCGTGGCCGAGCTGCCGCTCGGCGCCCCGGTCGAGGTCGAGGTCATCGCCGAGTTCGCCTAGCGGCGCCGCGCCAGCGCGCCCGCCGAGCTGGGCCGCCGCAGATGCAGGGCCAACGGCTGCCATGCGGGCGCATCCAGCGCAACTCGCCCTACATCTGCGCGGCGGGGCGGCGCGTCAGCGCAGCTGCGACTGGATGGCCTCCACCACCGACTGGTCGGCGAGCGTCGTCGTGTCGCCGAGGTCGCGGCCCTCCGCGAGGTCGCGCAGCAGCCGCCGCATGATCTTGCCGGAGCGCGTCTTCGGCAGGTCGGGCACGATGAACACCTGGCGTGGCCTCGCGATCGCGCCGATGTCGGATGCCACGTGCTGGCGGAGGATGCGCTCGGCCTCCTCGACGGGGTGGTGCGCGGCGCTCTCCTTCAGGATCACGAACGCCACGACCGCCTGGCCCGTCGTCGCATCCGTCGCCCCGACCACCGCCGACTCGGCGACGCCCTCGTGCGCGACGAGCGACGACTCGATCTCGGCGGTCGAGAGCCGGTGGCCCGACACGTTCATGACGTCGTCGACGCGGCCGAGCAGCCAGATCTCGCCGTCCTCGTCCTTGCGGGCGCCGTCGCCGGCGAAGTAGCGGTCGCCGAACTTCTCCCAGTACGTCTCGCGGTAGCGCTCGTCGTCGCCCCAGATCGTGCGCAGCATCGACGGCCACGGGCTCGTCACGACCAGCAGGCCGCCGTCGCCGTCGTCGACGGATGCGCCCGAGTCGTCGACCACGTCGATCTCGATGCCGGGGATCGGCACCTGCGCGCTGCCCGGCTTCAGCGTCGTCACCGACGCGAGGCCCGAGATCATGATCGCGCCGGTCTCGGTCTGCCACCAGGTGTCCATCACCGGGGTCGTGCCGCCGCCGACGACGTCGCGGTACCAGATCCACGCCTCCGGGTTGATGGGCTCGCCGACCGTGCCGAGCACGCGCAGGCTCGACAGGTCGCTCGAGCGCGTGTGCTGGCGGCCGAGCTTCATGAAGCTGCGGATGGCCGTGGGGGCGGTGTAGAAGATGGTCACGCCGTAGCGCTCGATGATCTGCCAGGGGCGCTCGGGCGTCGGGGTGTCGAAGGTGCCCTCGTGCATCACCTGCGTGGTGCCGTTGGCCATCGGGCCGTAGACGATGTAGCTGTGGCCGGTGACCCAGCCGATGTCGGCCGTGCACCAGTAGACGTCGGTCTCGGGCTTCAGGTCGAACACGTGGCGGTGCGTGAACGAGGTCTGCGCGAGGTAGCCGGCGCTCGTGTGCAGGATGCCCTTCGGGCGCCCCGTCGTGCCGGACGTGTAGAGGATGAAGAGCGGGTGCTCGGCGGGGAACGCCTCGGCCGCGTGCTCGGGCTCGGCGTCGGCCATCGCCTCGTGGTACCAGACGTCGCGGCCGTCGACCCAGTCGATCTCGTTCTCGCCCCGCCGCACCACGAGCACGTTCGTGACGCCGTGGCCGGGCTCGCGGAGCGCCTCGTCGACCGTCGGCTTCAGCGGGAACACCTTGCCCTTGCGGTGCCCGCCGTCGGTGGTGATGACGAGCTTCGCGCCGGCGTCGTCGATGCGGCCGCGGAGGTTGGAGGGGCTGAAGCCGCCGAAGACGGCGGTGTGCACGGCGCCGATGCGGGCGCACGCGAGCATCGCGGCGACCGCCTCCGGCAGCATCGGCAGGTAGATGGCGACCCGGTCGCCCGCCTGCACGCCGAGCGAGGTGAGCACGTTCGCGAGCCGCTTGACCTCTGCGGTCATCTCGCCGTACGTGATGGTGCGGCGGTCGCCCGGCTCGCCCTCCCAGTGCAGCGCGACGCGGTCGCCGTGCCCGGCGTCGACGTGCCGGTCGAGGCAGTTGACGGCGACGTTGAGGGTGCCGTCGTGGAACCACCGCGCGTGCGGCGGCTGCCAGTCGAGCACCTCGGTGAAGGGCGTCTCCCACTGCAGCTCGCGCGCCTGCTCGGCCCAGAAGCCGAGCCGGTCGTCGGCGGCCCGCTCGTAGAGCGCGGCGTCCGTCGCGGACTCGCTCGCGAGCGCCTCGGGGGGCGCGAACCGGCGGGTCTCGGTGAGCAGGTGGTCGATGTGGTCCGACACGGGTCCTCCAGACTTCCTCGTCGCTGCGAGCCTAGCGAGGGCGCGGCGCGAGGTTGCGCCGTGTTGCGCCGCCCGGCGCGCGCTCGGAAGCCTACGATGGCGACGCCGGCCCTGCCGGCACCAGCAGGTGACCGGTGGATCCCCCATCCGCCTCCCTGCGGCGGCGTCCCCTCCCCCCCCAGGTGGGCGCCGCCTCCCTCGTTGCGGCGCGGCCGCCCTCTCCACAGCCGCCCGGCGGCGGTCCCCGCGCGGCGCGCGCCGCCCGTAGCGTGCGCCCATGCAGCAGCGCGCCACCGGGATCCCCTTCGTCGCCGGCGCCCCGCGCCCGAGCACGCGCGACCCGGCGCGCACGGCGGCCGACGGCGGCACGCTGCGCGAGTTCGGCGAGCTCGCGCCGCTCGTGGCGGAGGCGGCGGTGACGGATGTGTTCGTCACGGGCGGGCAGGTGTGGGTCGATCGCGGTCGTGGCGCCGAGGCCGCGGCGCTGCGGCTCGAGCCGGAGCGCGCCCGTGCGCTCGCGGTCGCGCTCGTCGCGGCGGGCGGGCGCCACGTCGACGAGGCGACGCCGTGCGTCGACGTGCGCCTGCACGACGGCATCCGCGTGCACGCGGTGCTGCCGCCCGTCGCGGTCGCGGGCGCGCAGCTGTCGATCCGGCTGCCGCGCGTGCGCGCGCTGAGCCTGGCCGAGCTCGACGCGGCGGGCGCCTTCGCGCTCGTGCCGCTCGCCGAGGTGCGTGCGCTCGTCGCCCGGCGCGCGAACGTGCTCGTCTCGGGCGCCGGCGGCTCGGGGAAGACCACGCTGCTCGGCGCGATGCTCTCGGAGGCGGGGGCGGGGGAGCGCATCGTGACGATCGAGGACGTCGCCGAGCTGCGCATCCGGCATCCGCACGTCGTGGCGCTCGAGGCGCGGCAGTCGAACGCGGAGGGGGCGGGCGCGATCGGGCTCGAGCAGCTCGTGCGCGAGGCGCTGCGCATGCGGCCCGATCGGCTCGTGCTCGGGGAGTGCCGCGGCGCCGAGGTGCGCGAGCTGCTGTCGGCGCTCAACACGGGCCACGACGGCGGCGCGGGCACGCTGCACGCGAACTCGCTCGACGACGTGCCGGCGAGGCTCGAGGCGCTCGGCGCGCTCGCGGGCCTCGGCCCCGCGGCGCTCGCGCGGCAGGCGGTCAGCGCGATCGACGCGGTGCTGCACATCGAGCGCGCGGCGGTCGCGGGGGCGCCCGTGCGCCGCGTGGCGGCGATCGGTTCGCTCGTGCTCGAGGGCGATCGGCTGGCGGTGCGTCGTCGATGACCGCTGCGGCGCAGGAGGAGGCCGCCGCGACCGTGCACCGGCTCGCGGCGCTCGTCGCGGGCGGCCTGCCGATCGATCGCGCGTGGTCGGTGCTCGGCACGGATGCGTCGGCGGTCGACGCGCAGACGGGCGGCGCGCGCGGCACGGTCGCCGCGGTGCTCGCGCTCGCGCGCGAGACGGGTGCGCCGACCGCGCCGACGCTCGAGCGCCTCGCCGGGCTGCTGCGCGAGCAGGCGGTGCAGTCGCGTGCGCTCGAGGCGGCGCTCGCCGGGCCCCGCGCGACGGCCCGGCTGGTGATGGCGCTGCCGCTCGTCGGCATCGGCTTCGGGCTGGCGCTCGGGCTCGATGTCGTCGGCGCGGCCACGAGCGGCGGGGTCGGCACCTGGTCGATGCTCCTGGGCGCCGCGCTGCTGGTGGCGGCGTGGGCCTGGTCGCGGGCGATCGTGCGCCGCGCGGCCCGCGGCGAGGCGGCCCCCGGGCTGGCGCTCGACCTGGTCGCCGTCGCGCTCGCGGGCGGCGGCGCGACCGATCGCGCCCGCGCCGCGGCGGAGGCCGCGCTCGCGGATGCAGGCGTGGCCGCCGGCGGCTGGGCGGAGGTCGACGCGGCGCTCGCGCTCGCGCGTCGCGCGGGCGTGCCGGTGCGCGGCCTGCTGCTGGCCGAGGCGCAGGCGGCGCGCATCCGCGCGCGGCTCGAGGCCGAGGCGCGGGCGCAGCGTGCCGCAGTGCAGCTGTCGCTGCCGCTCGGCGCGTGCGTGCTGCCGGCCTTCTCGCTGCTCGTGATCGTGCCGCTCATCGCGTCGATGCTCACCGGCGCCCTCACCCCGCTCACCTAGGGGGCGGACAGGTCGGGCGCCTACGGTCGGGGCATGCGCAACCTCTTCGAGTCCATCGTCAACTGGTTCGCCGTGCTCGCCGCCTCGTTCGGCAGCGCCCCGCACCCGATCGTGGCGACGGTGCCCATCCGCCCGCAGCAGCGCCGGCGCTGAGGCCCGTCGGCGACCCCTGACCGGGTCGCCCGCAGCATCCCGATCGAGCCGCTCCTCCACAGGGCGGCTCGATCGCCGCACGCCCGCACCCGCATCTGGCGCACCCTTGGGGCTCCCCGAGGGAAGGAGGCGAGCATGCGGATGCTCGACAGGCTGGTGCAGGAGGAGGACGGCGCGGCGACCGCCGAGTACGTCATCGCGACGATGGCGGCGGTGGGCTTCGCCGGGCTGCTGGTGGTGATCCTGCGCTCCGACGAGGTGCGCGGGATCCTCACCGACATGGTGCAGCGAGCCCTGACGGTGCAGTAGGTGGCACCGGGCAGCGACCGCCGCGGCGAGCTCGGCGCGGTGACGGCCGAGCTCGCCGCGGCGCTGCCGGCGGCCGTGCTCGCCATCGGCCTCGCGGTCGCTGCGGTGTCGGCGGCAGCGGCCCAGGTCGGGCTCGAGCAGTCGGCGGGCGCGGCGGCGCGGGCGGCGGGGCGCGGCGACGATCCGGCGCTCTACGCCGACGGCGCCGCGCTGCGCATCGAGGCGCGCGGGGAGCTCGTCTGCGCCGTGCTCGCGCGCGAGGCGCTCGGCGGCGCGCTGACGCTGCGGGCGAGCAGCTGCGCGCACGGCGGCGGCCGGTAGATGCGCTCGCGGTGGGCGGAGGAGCGGGGCGCCGGCGCCGCGCTCGCGCTCGCGGTTGCCTGCACGGCGCTGCTGCTGGCGCTGCTCGTCGTCGGCGCGGGCACCGCGTCGATCGCGCAGGCGCGGGCATCGGCCGCGGCGGAGGCAGCTGCGCTCGCGGCAGCCGATGCGCGCTCCGGCTTCGCCGACGGCGCGCCGTGCGCGCTCGCGCAAGCGGTCGCGGCGGCGAGCGGCGCACGGCTCGAGGCGTGCGCGCTCGACGGGCTCGACGCGCGCGTGACGGCCGTCGTCCCGGTCGGTCCGTGGCGCGCATCCGGCACCGCCGTCGCCGGACCGCCGCAGGGCGGTGCGCCGTGAGCGCGCTACATCGACTCGAGCTCGTCGACGAGCGCCGGCCCGCTCGCATCGCGGACGATCGCGGTGCCGAGTCGGCGAGCCGCCGCCGCGGCGCCGGCGTCCTGCAGCAGCGCGGCGGCCGCGGCGGCGATCCGGCGCGACGAGGCGCGCCGGGAGATCGTGCGCCCGGCGCCCCGGAGGACCACGCGCACCGCGTTGTCGGCCTGGTCGCGGCCGTGGGGCAGGAGCAGGAGCGGGCAGCCGGCGGCCAGCGCCTTCACCACCGTGCCATGGCCGCCATGCGTCACCACGAGGCTCGCATCGCGCATCGCGTCGGCGTGGGGCGCCGCCCGCACGACCGACACGCGCGACGCGCCGCGCAGCGATGCGGGATCGATGGCAGGACCGGTCGTGACCACCGCGCGCACCGGCAGGGTCGCGAGGGCGTCGATCACGCGCTGCAGGCACTCGGCGTGGTCCTGGAATGTCGACGACATCGCGACGAGCACGAGCGGCTCGTCGCCGGCAGGCGGCAGCCACGCCGCGGCGCCTGCCCACGCCGGGTCGTCGAGCACCGGTCCGACGTAGCGGGCGTGCGCGGGCAGGGCGCCCGGCAGGTCGAACGCGGCCGACGTGAGGATGAGGAGGCGCTCGGCCCGCAGGAGCTGCTGCCAGAAGGTGGCGACGGGATCGAGGCCGTGCGCGGAGCGCACGCGGTTCAGGCCGCCGAGCGCACGGCGGTCGAACATGCGCCTGCTGGCCGCCGTCAGCGACCGGTCCCGGATCCTGCCGGCCCGCCCCCGCGCGGGACGCAGCCCAGCGCCGAACGGTGGGATGCCCTCGGCGCCGAGCGGGTAGATGTTGGGGATGAGCACCCCGTACGGCACGCCTGCCGCCTCGGCGGCGATCATCGCCCCAACCGCGAAGGAGGAGGTCAGCACGACGTCCGGCGGCTCGGCCGCGATCGCTGCGGCCAGGTCGTCGGCCTGCGACGGCGCCGGGCCGATGATCATCGTCTCCGCCAGCTCCCGCACGAGCCTGCCGGGGGAGCGCGCGGCCCAGTCGCGCACCTCGACGGCGGGCCTCGACCAGGCGGTGCAGGCGGCGCCCGCGCGCGCCGTCGCATCCGCCATGCTCCGGTCGCCGATCACCGCCACCCGGTGTCCGCGCGTCGCGAGCCGGCGGGCCACGCCGAGCTCCGGCGGCACCGTCCCGCCGGCGTCGGTGAGCCCGAGCAGGTAGCTGCGCGGGGCCTGCGGATCGTCGCTTCCGGCCATCGTGGGCCCCTCACCGGCGTCATCCGGCGCCATGCTCAGCGTAGATCGGCGGCGCCCCCGCGTCGACGGCCCTCCTGCGCGGCGGGCGGGCGGCAGCCGCGCCGACGACCTGGGGAGCACCATGACACCGTGTGTATTGTGTCGAGGCGTGGCCCGGTCGGGCACACCATCCCCCAAGAAGAGCAGTGAGCGTGAGCATGGGCAAGAAGCTCGTCATCGTGGAGTCCCCGGCGAAGGGCAAGACGATCGAGCGGTACCTCGGCGAGGGATACCAGGTGCTGGCCTCCGTCGGCCACATCCGCGACCTCGTCAGCCCGCGCGACCTGCCCGCCGACCTGAAGAAGGGGTCGTACGGCAAGTTCGCCGTCGACGTCGACCACGGCTTCGCCCCCTACTACGTCGTCAGCGACGAGAAGAAGAAGACGGTCGCCGAGCTGAAGCGCGCGCTCAAGGACGCCGACGAGCTCATCCTCGCGACGGATGAGGACCGCGAGGGCGAGGCCATCGCGTGGCACCTGCTCGAGGTGCTGCAGCCGAAGGTGCCGGTCAAGCGGATGGTGTTCCACGAGATCACGAAGGACGCCATCGAGCAGGCGAAGGACTCGATGCGCGAGCTCAACATGCCGCTCGTGGACGCCCAGGAGACCCGCCGCATCCTCGACCGCCTCTACGGCTACGAGGTGAGCCCGGTGCTGTGGCGCAAGGTGCGGCAGGGCCTGTCGGCCGGCCGCGTGCAGTCGCCGACCGCCCGCCTCATCGTCGACCGCGAGCGCGAGCGCATGGCGTTCGTCGCCGCCGGCTACTGGAGCCTGACCGCGCAGTTCGAGGCCGAGGGGTCGCGCTTCGGTGCGCGCCTCGTGCGCCTCGACGGCGCCCGCGTCGCGACCGGCAGCGACTTCGACGACCGAGGCCAGATCAAGGGCGTGCGCACGATCCTCGACGCGGAGGCGGCCGAGTCGCTCGCGACCGAGCTCGAGCAGACAGCCTTCGCGGTCGCCGGCGTCGAGTCGAAGCCGTACCGCCGCCGCCCGTCGGCGCCGTTCACGACGTCGACGCTGCAGCAGGAGGCGGGCCGCAAGCTCAAGCTCTCGGCGAAGCAGACGATGTCGGTGGCGCAGTCGCTCTACGAGCAGGGCTACATCACCTACATGCGCACCGACTCGCCCTCGCTGTCGTCGCAGGCGATCGCCGCAGCGCGCGCGCAGGCCACGAGCCTCTACGGCCCGGGCTCGGTGCCGCAGGCCGCTCGCCACTACGCCGGCAAGTCGAAGTCGGCGCAGGAGGCGCACGAGGCGATCCGCCCCTCCGGCGAGGCCTTCCGCACCCCGAGCGAGGTCAAGGCGTCGATGACGCCCAACGAGCACCGGCTGTACGAGCTCATCTGGAAGCGCACCGTCGCGAGCCAGATGATCGACGCGACGGGCCAGACCGCGACCATCACCATCGCCTCGGAGAAGACGGCCCGCGGCGTCGCCGAGTTCACCGCATCCGGCACCGTCATCACCGAGCCCGGCTTCCTGCAGGCGTACGAGGAGGGCAAGGATGCCTCGCGCTACGCCGACGACGCCGAGGCCGAGGGCACGCTGCCCGACGTCAAGGGCGGCGACCGCGTCGACCTCGCCGAGCTCGAGCGCAAGGAGCACGTGACGACGCCTCCGCCGCGCTACACCGAGGCGAGCCTCGTGAAAGCGCTCGAGGAGCTCGAGATCGGCCGGCCGTCCACGTACGCCTCGATCATCGACACGATCGTGCGCCGCGGCTTCGTCACGCAGCGCGGCGGCGCGCTCGTGCCGAACTGGATCGCGTTCTCGACCATCAAGCTGCTCGAGGACAACCTCGGCGACTACGTGGACTACGACTTCACCGCCGAGATGCTCGCCGACCTCGACCGCATCGCCGACGGCGAGCTCGACCGGCAGGAGTGGCTGCAGCGCTTCTACTTCGGCAGCGACGAGCGGCCCGGCCTGAAGTCGACCGTCGAGAACCTCGGCGACATCGACGCGCGGGCCGTCAACTCGATCCCGGTGGCCGAGGGCGTCACGCTGCGCGTGGGCCAGTACGGCCCCTACCTCGAGGGCACCGGCCCCGACGGCGAGACGAAGCGCGCGAACCTGCCCGAGGACCTCACGCCCGACCAGCTCACGCCCGAGAAGGCGGAGGAGCTCTTCGCCGCCGAGCCCGTGCAGGACCGCGTGCTCGGGCAGCACCCGGAGACGGGCCTCGACGTGGTCGTGAAGAACGGCCGCTTCGGGCCCTACATCGAGGAGGCGCTGCCGGTCGAGCTCGACGACGAGGGCAAGCCCGTCGCCCCGAAGAAGGGCAAGGCCGCGCCCAAGCCGCGCCGCGCATCCCTCTTCAAGGCGATGGAGCCGGAGTCGGTCGACCTCGAGACCGCGCTCAAGCTGCTCTCGCTGCCGCGGGTCGTCGGCGTCGACCCGGAGTCGGGCGTCGAGATCACCGCGCGGCCGGGCCGCTACGGGCCGTTCCTGTCGAAGGGCGAGGACACCCGCTCGCTCGACGAGGAGGACCAGATCTTCTCGATCACGCTCGAGCAGGCGGTCGAGCGCTTCGCGCAGCCGAAGTACGGCGCCCGGCGCGCCGCGTCGGCGCTCAAGGAGTTCGACGCCGACCCGGTCTCGGGCAAGCCGGTGAAGGTGCGCGACGGCCGCTTCGGCCCCTACGTGACCGACGGCGAGACGAACGCGACCATCCCGCGCGGCGAGGACGTCGAGGCGATCACCTTCGAGCGCGCCATCGAGCTGCTGCAGCTGAAGCGCGAGAAGGGCCCGACCAAGAAGCCGGTGCGGAAGACGGCCGCCAAGAAGCCCGCCGCCAAGAAGCCGGCCGCGAAGAAGCCGGCCGCGAAGAAGCCGGCGGCGAAGAAGCCCGCGGCGGAGCAGTGACCGGCGCCTTCATCACGCTCGAGGGCGGCGACGGCTCCGGCAAGTCGACGCAGGCGGCGATGCTGCAGGCGTGGCTCGAGGAGCGCGGCCGCTCGGTCGTGCGCACGCGCGAGCCCGGCGGCACCGAGCTCGGCGTCGAGATCCGCCGGCTCGTGCAGCACACCGAGGGGCACGTCGCGCCGCGCGCCGAGGCGCTGCTGTACGCCGCCGACCGCGCGCAGCACGTCGCGACGCTCGTGCGGCCCGCGCTCGAGCGCGGCGACGTCGTCGTGCAGGACCGCTACCTCGACTCCTCGGTCGCCTACCAGGGCGCCGGCCGCGAGCTCGACGGCCAGCAGGTGCGCGACCTGTCGCTGTGGGCAGTCGACGGGCTGCTTCCGGATCTCACGATCCTGCTCGACATCGAGCCCGAGGCGGGGCGCGAGCGGATGGCCGCGCGCGAGCACGCGCCGTACGACCGGCTCGAGGAGACGGGGCTCGACTTCGCGCGGCGCGTGCGCGAGGCCTACCTCGGGCTCGCCGCGGCCGAGCCCGACCGCTTCGCCGTCGTCGACGCATCCGGCACCCCCGACGAGGTGCACGCGAGCGTCGTGTCGCTCGTGCGTGCGATGCTCGACGCGCACCACTGAGGGGGAGCGGATGACGGGCGGCTGGAGCGCGATCGTCGGCCAGGCGGATGCGGTCGAGCAGCTGCGTCGCGCCGCGGCCGAGCAGCCGGGCGACGCCCACGGCGCGATGACCCACGCCTGGCTGCTCACGGGCCCGCCCGGATCGGGCCGCTCCAACCTCGCCTACGCCTTCGCCGCGGCGCTGCTGTCTGCGCCGACCGGCGTCGAGCCGGAGGTGGCGACCCTCGTCGAGGCGCGCACCCATCCCGACCTCGTGACGCTCTCGACCGAGGGCGTGCTCATCACCATCGCGCAGGCCCGCGCCGTGGTGCAGCGCGCATCGCTCGCACCCTCGACCGCGCGCTACCGCGTCGTGGTGGTGGAGGACGCCGACCGGATGGCCGAGCGCACCTCCAACGCGCTGCTCAAGGCACTGGAGGAGCCGCCGCCCGAGACCGTCTGGATCCTCTGCGCGCCCAGCGAGGCAGACCTGCTGCCGACGATCCGCTCGCGCGTGCGCACCCTCACGCTGCAGGTGCCCGACCCGGCCGACGTCGCCCGCCTGCTCGTCGAGCGCGACGGCGTCGACCCCGCGGTCGCCGAGCGCGCGGCTCGCGAGGCGCAGAGCCACATCGGCATGGCGCGTCGGCTCGCGACGAGCGACGAGGCGCGGGCCCGCCGGGCCGAGACGCTGCAGATCGCGATGCGGGTGTCGACGGCGGCCTCGGCCGTGCTCGCCGCGGCCCGCTACGTCGAGATCGCGACGGCCGACGCCGACGCGCTCTCGGCCGAGCGCGACGAGGCCGAGCGCGCGCAGGCGCTGCGCCAGCTCGGCATCGAGCCGGGCGGCACCGTGCCGCCGCAGCTCCGTCGCCAGCTCAAGGAGCTCGACGACGCCCAGAAGCAGCGCGCGAAGCGCGGCATGCGCGACGGCGTCGACCGCATCCTCGTCGACCTGCTCTCGCTCTACCGCGACATCCTCATGACGCAGCTGGGCGTCGGGCGCGAGCTCGTCAACGAGGCGATGCGCCCGACCGTGCAGGCCGCAGCCGACTACCTCGAGCGCGCCGCCGTGATCGACGTGCTCGACCAGATCCGCATCGCCCGCGAGCGCATCGAGGCCAACGTGCCGCCGCTGCTGGCGCTCGAGGCGATGCTCGTGCGCGCCGCGCGGGCGGCGCAGCGCCGCTGACAGGCCCCGGCCACAGGCTCGGGCAATACCGTGTGAGCATGCATCGCCTCCGCCGCCGCGGCCTCACCGCACTGGCCGTCGTCGCCGCCACCGGGCTCGCCCTCACGGGCTGCGTCATCCTGCCGCCGCCGCTGCCCGGCAGCCCGAGCACGCCCGGCACCTCCGGCACGCCCGGCGCGAGCGACGAGCCGCTGTGGAGCCCCACGGGCGAGGCCGTCGCGCCCGAGCTCGAGCCCTACTTCGGTCAGGACGTCGACTGGCAGGACTGCGGCGCCAACTGGTGCGGCACCGTCACCGCGCCCATGGACTGGTTCAGCGCGGGCGAGGAGTCGATCGAGCTCGCCGTCACCGTGGCGCCCGCGACCGGTGAGCGCCGCGGCGCGATCCTCTACAACCCCGGCGGCCCCGGCGCATCCGGCGTGGAGTACGTGCAGAGCTACGCCGACTACCTGCTGCACCCGGACGTGCGCGAGCACTACGACCTCGTCGGCTTCGACCCCCGCGGGGTCGGCGGCTCGACGCCCATCTCCTGCTACGACGACCCGCAGGAGCTCTACGACTGGCTGTGGGAGATCCCGCCGGGCCCCGCGCCCGAGCCGCTCAGCGACGAGGACCTCGAGCAGCAGCTCGAGTCGGCGCAGTGGCTGGGCGACGCATGCCTCGAGCACACCGGCGACTACCTGCAGCACATCGGCACCGAGCAGGTCGCGAGCGACCTCGACCTGCTGCGGGCGCTGCTGGGCGAGGAGCGCCTCAACTACCTCGGCGTCTCGTACGGCACGCTCATCGGCTCGACCTACGCCGACCTGTTCCCCGAGAACGTCGGCCGCATGGTGCTCGACGCGGCGGTCGCGCCCGACTCGACCGACTTCGAGGGCACGCTCTACCAGGCGGCCGGCTTCGAGCTCGCGTACGGCAACTTCGTCACCGACTGCCTGCAGCAGCGCGACTGCCCTTTCCAGGGGTCGAAGGAGGATGCGCTGCAGCAGACGCGCGCCCTGCTCGACGCGATCGACGCCGACCCGATCGAGGTCGCCGACGGCCGCCAGCTCGGCTCCGGGGCGTTCTTCACCGCGATCGCCGCCAACCTCTACAGCGACGCGCAGTGGGAGACGCTGCGCCAGGTGATCGCCGACGTCGCGGCGGGCCGCGGCGAGACCGCGTTCGCGCAGGCCGACGCCTACTACGGCGTGCGCCCGGACGGCTCCTTCGAGGACAACTCGCTCGAGACGCTCATCGCGGTCAACTGCCTCGACTACCCGCCGGTGACCGACTTCGACGAGGTGCGCGCGAACGCCGAGCAGATCATGGCCGCGGCGCCGACGCTCGGGCCCGACTTCGTGGGGCTCGGCAGCTGCGCCGCGTGGCCCTTCGAGGCGACGCGCGAGCCGCACGAGATCACCGCGCCGGGCGCTGAGCCGATCATCGTGATCGGCGGCATCAACGACCCGGCGACGCCGTACCAGCAGTCGGTCGACCTCGCGGCGATGCTCGAGTCGGGCGTGCTCATCTCGGTCGACGCGGAGGGCCACGGGCAGTACTTCGGCGGCAACGACTGCGTCGACCGGCCGGTGAACGAGTACTTCCTCGACGGCGTCGCGCCGGCCGGGCAGATCGACTGCTGAGGCGGCGACCGGCGCTCAGCCGCTGAGCGACGACGCCGGCCAGCGCCAGTCGGCGACCTCCGGCACGTCGACCCCGTGCTCGCGGGTGTGGGCGCGGGCCCTCGCGCGCGCATCGACGAGCTCATCGAGCAGCCCGGCGTGCGCCTCGGCGAGCCCCGGCACGCGCTGCAGCACGTCGATCGCCAGCCGGAAGCGGTCGAGCTCGTTCATCATCACCATGTCGAACGGCGTCGTCGTCGTGCCGCGCTCGAGGAAGCCGTGCACGTGCAGGTGCGGGTGGTGGCCCCGGCGGTACGCGAGGCGGTGGATGAGCCACGGATAGCCGTGGTAGGCGAAGACGGTCGGCGCCTCGGGCGGGAAGATGCGGTCGTACTCGTCGTCCGGCAGTCCGTGCGGGTGCACGTCCGGCGGCTGCAGCCTTCCGAGGTCGACGACGTTGACGACGCGCAGCGACAGCTCCGGCACGCGCTCGCGGAGGATGGCGGCCGCGGCGAGCGCCTCGAGCGTCGGGACGTCCCCGGCCGCCGCCAGCACCGCATCCGGGCCCGCCCCCTCCCGCTCGGTGCCCGCCCACGGCAGCACGCCGAGCCCGCGACGGCAGTGCTCCTCGGCCTCGGCCATGCTCAGCCACTGGGGCGCCGGCTGCTTGCCGGCCACGACGAGGTTGATGCGCCCTGTCGAGCGCAGGCAGTGGTCGGCGGTCACGAGCAGCGTGTTGGCGTCGAACGGCAGGTGCACGCGCACGACCTCGGGGCTCTTGTTGAGCGCGACGTCGATGAAGCCCGGGTCCTGGTGGCTGAAGCCGTTGTGGTCCTGCCGCCAGACGTGGCTCGAGAGCAGGTAGTTGAGGCTCGCGATCGGCTCGCGCCACGGCACGTGCATCGCCGACTCGAGCCACTTCGCGTGCTGGCCGAGCATCGAGTCGACGATGTGCGCGAACGCCTCGTAGGTGTTGAACAGCCCGTGCCGGCCGGTGAGCAGGTAGCACTCGAGCCAGCCCTGGCACTGGTGCTCGCTGAGCACCTCGATCACGCGACCGGTGGGGGCGAGGTGCTCGTCGCCGGGCTCGATGCGCGCGTTCCACTGGCGCTCGGTGGCGGCGTAGACGGCGGGGGCGAGGCGGTTGGATGCGGTCTCGTCGGGCCCGAAGATGCGGAACGTGCGGGGGTTGTCGCGGATGACCTCGGCGAGCCACTCGCCGAGCACCGCCGTCGCCTGCGCCTCGACGGCGCCGCGCGCGTCGGGTGCGACGTCGATGGCGTGTCCGCCGATCGCCGCGAGGCGCAGCGGCTGCCGCAGCACGCCGCCGTTCCCGGCCGGCTCCGCGGCCATGCGCAGGTCGCCCTCCGGCACGTTGGCCCGCACGGCGGCGGCCGGCGCGCCGCGCTCGTCGAAGAGCTCCTCGGGTCGGTACGAGCGCATCCACTCCTCGAGGATGCGACGGTGGCCGTCGTCGTCGCGCACGCCCGACAGCGGCACCTGGTGGGCGCGCCAGGTGCCCTCGATGCGCTCGCCGTCGACCTCGTCCGGGCAGGTCCAGCCCTTGGGGCTGCGCAGCACGATCATCGGCCACGCGGGCCGCTCGGTGAGCGTGCCCGCGGCGGCGTCGGCCTTGATCGCCGCGATGCGGTCGAGGGCGTCGTCGAGCACCGCGGCGAAGCGCGCGTGCACCTCCCGCGCCGGCTCGTCGTCGAAGCCGACGGTGACGACGAGCGGCTCGTGGCCGTAGCCGCGCATGAGCGAAACGAGCTCGTGCTCGGGGATGCGCGCGAGGAGGGTCGGGCCCGCGATCTTCCACCCGTTCAGGTGCAGGATCGGCAGCACGGCGCCGTCGGCTGCGGGGTTGAGCAGCTTGTTGCCGTGCCAGGCGGTCGCGAGCGGACCGGTCTCGGCCTCGCCGTCGCCGATGACGCACGCGACCAGCAGGTCGGGGTCGTCGAACGCGGCGCCGTAGGCGTGCGCGAGGGAGTAGCCCAGCTCGCCGCCCTCGTTGATGGAGCCGGGCGTCTCGGGTGCGGCGTGGCTCGGGATGCCGCCGGGGAACGAGAACTGCCGGAAGAGCCGCTGCATGCCGCGCTCGTCGACTCCGACCTCGGGGTAGCGCTCTGCGTAGACGCCGTCGAGCCAGGCGCCCGCGACGACCGCGGGCCCGCCGTGGCCGGGCCCGGTGACGAAGAGGGTGCGCTGCCGGCGCTCGCGGATGGCGCGGTTCAGGTGCGCCTGCAGGAAGGTGAGTCCCGGGGTGGTTCCCCAGTGGCCGAGCAGCCGCGGCTTGATGTGCTCGCGCGCGAGCGGCTGCCGCAGCAGCGGGTTCTCGAGCAGGTAGATCTGCCCGATGCTCAGGTAGTTCGCCGCGCGCCACCAGGCGTCGACGCGGTCGAGGTCGTCGGGGGAGGGCTCGCCGCCCCGTCGCTGCCAGGCGGTCGCCGTCATGGCTCGAGCCTGGTGCGCGGCGCCCTCGGCCGTCAAGGGCGGATGCCGTCCCGCCGGTCGTGGCGCAGGCCGGCCATGCGCTATGCTCGATGATCGTGCCTCGGCACGCCGCCTTAGCTCAGTCGGCAGAGCGATTCACTCGTAATGAATAGGTCGGGAGTTCGATTCTCCCAGGCGGCACCAGCACCGAAAAAAGCCCTTGACCGGGACTTCTTCAAGGAGTCCGAGTCAGGGGCCGTTTCGTCGTTCCAGCGGCCTCCGACGCCCTAAGCGACGCCCTACGTCCCGAAGAGCTTCGCCGCCTCCCGCGCGAGCTGCGCTTCCGCGTCCTCGAGTGGGTGGATGTAGGTGCGGTAGGTGAAGCCCGGGTCGGTGTGGCCGAGATTCTTCGCGATCACGGCGACGTCCCGCTTGGACTGCTTCAGCTGGATCGTCGCGGCCGTGTGGCGGGCCTGGTCGCGGCGCACGTGCGAGAGGCCCGCGACATCGAGGACGCGGCGCCACGCGCGCGTGCCCACGGCATCGCCGATCGGGGAGCTCGAGCGCGTCGAGCGCTGGGTGCACCGGCTGGCCGCGTTCGTCCGCCACGTGTTCGACGAGTGGACCCGCGCGTTCCCCGAGGTCCCTCACCCGCGCATCTGGGCCTACATCGCCCACCTCATCGACCCGAAGGACACGCCCCAAGGAGGCACCACATGACCGCCAGTGACAAGCCCGTCGCGGTCATCCCGACGACGCCAGCCGAGGTGCGAAGGCGATCGTCTACATCGCGCTCGCCGCGGTCGGCATCCTCATCACCGCCCTCACCGACGACCACCTGTCCGCGGTCGAGCTGATCCAGGTCGCGGTGATCGTGATCGGCGCGATCCCCGTCTATCTCGTCGCCGGCACCGTACCGAAGACGATCGCCGCACTCCTCACTGCGGGCGGTCAGGCGGTGCTGCTGCTCGTCGCGGACGGGACCGGCTTCGCCGACGTTGGCCTCGCGTCCTGGCTCGGCGTTATCGTCGCCGCGTTCGCTGCGATCGCCGTCGCCGTCGTCCCCAACGGGTCGAAGCCGGGCCCCGCTCGCCGTGGTGAACACCGTTTCCGTCCCTGATGCGCACACCGTGCAGCACGTCGTCGACCAGGCCAAGCTTGAGGGTCCCAGCCGTGGTCGGCACGCCTGACCGCGAACCACTCTGGCGGCGCGGCTACGAAGCACTCCACTTGGCGCTCGAGGCCGTGGCCGGCCTCTTCGCCGAGGCGATCGAGGACGGCGCCCGCCGGATCCACGCGCGCGTGCACACGAAGCGCAACCGCGTCTTCTCCGCCACCCGCGGTCCGTAGTCACGTCTCGCCGCCGCCTGCCCTCGGTCGCGGGGGAGGGCGATTCGTACTCCGCAACGTGCAGTGCTTAGATCGCCTGATGGAGGCCGTCGATCCCGTTGTCGTGCGCGGCGGATCCCTGCGTGACGCCCGAGAGATTCGTGAGCTCGTACTCGACAACGCTGATATGGGGACGCCTGCTCTTTCGGTCTTCGTCGACGCACCCCGTCCCGACGAAACTGAGGAGGAGTGCATCGAGCGCATCTGCCGCGTCCAGGGAATCCCGCACGGGAAGATCCAGTTGTCCTCGGTGAGCCGCCTGGAGGCTGCTGGGTTCCGTCTCACACACGAACCTGGGGGAAATCAGGGACCGCATCACTACCATGTCCACTTCGATGTTCCTGTGGAACAATCGCAAGCCGAGGGCTTCGTCGCTTCCTTCGAGTCGCCGGTGCCCAACCCGATCAAGAGAGGCAAGGCATGAGCAGAATCATCCAGGCCGACTTCAATAACGTGCTGCAGGACGGCACACTGGCCGTTTCGATGCGGCGGATCGGTGACGTCAGCGTTGACGAGAGCCTCCTTGTCCGCGACCCCGCCGATGAGGCGATGTACGACGCCCGAGTCATCTCGGTCGACCAAGTCGCCCGTCAGGTCCTGCTCAAAGTCGAATGGGAGCCGCGAGTCGGCTTCGTGCGGATTAGTACGCCGGTCGCTGGTCGGTGGGTGGCTCCAGAGCGAACGTCACATGGCGTGCCGGCGGTCGTGCGCAGTCTGCCTGCGTTTGCGGCATGAGGGCGACGCTCCTTCTCGCGGACGCCGCCCAGGCGAACGACAAGGTTAATGCTCTCGGCCTTGGTTGGAACATCGTGACCTCTCCTCTGCCCCCCCACGCGATCGTGATCTGGTTCTTCGCGGAGTGGCATGAGGCCAATCAGCCTCACGTGTTCAAGTTGGAGCTCGTCGACGAGGACGGGAACACTGTCCAACTCCCCTCGGAAAACGGCGAGTTGAACACTGCAGTCTCGATCGGCGGAGAGTTTGAGGTGGGCCGCCCTGCTGGGCTCGTTCGCGGCACGGAGCTGGTTCAGCCTTTGGCCGTCAACATCCCCCAAGGCATGCCACTCAGGGCGGGGCGCTATGAGTACCGGCTCGCGGTGAACGAACTCCAGGTGGCGAACGGATCGTTCTCGGTGCTCGCGCAAGCCTGATCTGTGCCCTGCCCCCTCTTCGGAGGGGGCGGGGCGCTTTCCGTCGTGTGGCGGGTCGTCCTAGGAGCCTGGGCCGTACGCGGCGCCTCCTCCGGCTCGGGCAGATTCCCTGCGCTTTCGCTCTTGGAGCAGGGCGTCGACGCCGAATAGGTCGGGAGTTCGATTCTCCCAGGCGGCACCAGCACCTCACTCCCGACATCGTCGGGGCCTCGCGGCCGATCAGCTGCGCGCGAACCGGCGCAGCAGCCGCAGCCAGCCGCGTCTCGACGCCGCCGCCGTCCGCCGCTCCAGCCGCCCGAGCGGGCCGCGCGCGGCAGCGCCCGTGGGCAGCGCCGCGAGGAACCACGCGAGGCGCAGGCGCATGAGGCCCGTCTCGCGGCTCGTGACCAGCAGCGTGCGAGCCGTCATCCCGATCTGGCCGCGTGTGCCGCGGGGGGCCGGGTGAACGATCGGGCCGAGACGCCGACGGTGAGCGGCGGGTCGTAGCGCACCGCGCTGCCGGGCGGCAGGTGCAGCGACAGGTCGACGTCGTCGTGCACGTCGGCGCGGTCGCGGTGCACGGCCAGTCGCATCCGCCTCCAGAGGTCGGCGCGCATCGCGAAGTTCGAGCCGTACAGCGGCGCGTGCCCGAGCAGCGCGGCGATCAGCCGGAAGTAGCCCACCGTGAGGCTCTTGCGGCCGAGGTACCGCACGAGCCACGTGCCGCCGTAGAAGGTCGCGGCCCCGCTGATCGCGTCGAGCTGCGGGTCGGCGGCGAACGCCGCCTCGATGCGCCCGACCCACTGCGGCGGCGGCACGGTGTCGGCGTCGAGCCGCGCAAGCACGTCGCCGACGGCCGCGTCGAGCGCGGCGGCGGTCGCCCCGGGGATGCCGGGCGCGCGCACCGCGAGCACGCGCGCGCCGTGGCGCGCGGCGACCTCCGCGCTGCCGTCGGTGCTGCCGCTGTCGACGACCAGGATCTCGTCGGGCGCGCGCGACTGGCGCGCGAGCGCGGCGAGGCAGCCCTCGAGCGCGATCGCGTCGTCGCGCACGGGGATCACGACGGAGATGCGCACGTCAGGCTCCGCGGATGAGCTGCAGGAGATCCTCGGTCAGCTCGAGCGGCGAGGTCTCGCACGGGCTGTGCCCGCCCGGGTACACCGAGAGGCGCGCGCCGATCTCGGCGGCGAAGCGGCGATGCAGCTCGAGCGGCCAGATGTCGTGCTCGCCCACCGCGACGAGCTTCGGCAGGCGCGCGGTGGCGAGGATCCCGCGCACGTCGGGCGTGTGCTGCATGAGCTCGAAGGCGTCGGTGACCGATCGGCGCCGGGTCAGGCCGAAGCGCTGCCGCACGAAGCGGATGCGCGAGCGCGGGACGCGGGCGACGTTGCGGCGCAGCGCCCACACCACGATCGCCGCGTTGACGCGGCTGCTCGCGACGACGCTGAACCGCCCCACCACGGGGACGTCGCGGAAGCCCGGGCCGGGCCGGGGCGGGCAGCTCATGAGCGTCAGGCTCGAGAACAGCTCGGGCCGTCGCACGAGCGCGAGCTGCGCGACGATGCCGGCGAACGAGTACCCGAGCACGTGCGACGGGCCGCCGCGGGACTCGAGCAGCGCGATGAGGTCGTCGACGAACAGGTCGTAGTCGTAGCGGGCGCGCGGCGGCACGAGGTGCTCCGGGCCCGCCTCGGCCGACTCGTACTGGCCCGCGAGGTCGTAGCTGAGCGCGCGCAGCCCGGCATGCGCGAGGCCCGGCAGGACGAGCGAGAAGTCCTCCTTCGATCCGGTCAGGCCGGGCACGAGCAGCACCGACTCGCCCTCCTCGGGCCCCATGCTGAGGGTCGCCAGCCGTCCGCTCGGGGCGTCGAACCACGAGCGGGACGCGCCGCGGGGAGTCGCGGTCCAGTCGACGACGTCGACGACGCGGGCGCCGGCGCCGGTGTGCCAGCGCTCCAGCGGCCCGCCGCCCTCCGGAGCGGGACCCGGGCCGCCGCGCGTCGCGGTTATGCGCGAAGGCCCTCCGGGGCTGCGCCCGTCACCCTCTGCACGAACCGGTGCAGCCGGCGGTACACCTCCTGCGACTCGGCGTGCGCGGCGTTCTGCTGCCACGTGTGCACCGCCCTGCGCGCCGACCGGTCGTACACGAGCGCCTCGACCGGGATGCGGTGCGCGCGGAGCCGCTGGAGGAAGTTCATGTTGGCGCGGTAGAAGTAGTCGCGCTCGGAGGTGGTCACGAGCACGGGCGGGAACTCCGGCGCGAGCCACTCGATCGGCGAGAGGAACCGGGCCTCGCCGCGCAGCCAGCGCATCGCGGCCGACGCCGTCGCGCCCCGGACGTGCCGGTGGCGGGGCACGAGCATGCGGATGAAGTCGAGGCTGAGCGCGGAGCCCCGCTCGAACACGACGGAGAAGTCGACCACGCTGCAGTGCTGCACGAGCCCCTTCACGATGCGCCGGTCGGGGACGGAGGCCAGCGAGTGGTGGTGCTGCAGCTCGGGGTGGAAGGAGGCGGCGGTGAGCAGCGCGGCGATCTGCCCGCCCGCGGAGTCGCCGCCGAGCACCACCGACTCGGGGTCGCCCCCGTAGGAGGCGATGTGCTCGGTGACCCACGCCATCACGGCTGCCGCGTCCTGCAGGATGTGCCCCATGTGGGCGCGCGTCGCGCGGCGGTAGTTGGCGTTGACGACCACCATCCCGCCGACGCTCTGGCTCGCGCAGTACTTCGTGAGCGCGGCCTTGTCGCCGGAGGTCCACCCGCCGCCGTGGAAGTAGACGTAGACCGGCAGCGGCGCCGCCCCGGCGCCCGCTCGATCGGCGTGCCCCGCGGGCGACAGCACGTCGAGGCGGTGCGCGGCGTCGCCGTCCCCGACGTAGTCGATGTCGAGGTCGTAGCGGACGTCGGCGATCGGGTCTGCGTTGAACGTGCGCAGCTCGCGGCCCGCGACCGCGCGCATCATGGCGCGCCACGCCCAGACCGGCACGCCGCGCGACGGCAGCGCCCGGCGGAGGGCTCGCCAGAGGCGGGCCAGCCCCGGTCCCGTCGTCATGCGTGCACCTGCTCGCCGATCCTGCGCCGACCGGTGCGGCCGCACCGCACGACGCTCTGGCGCCTCACGATACGGCCGCGCCCTCGGCGCCCGCTATGCCCTGTCGGTCAGCGGCCGAACAGCGACGCGAAGAAGCCGCGCTTCGGCTCGTCCTGGTGGCCTCCGCACCACTGCGAGGCGGGCACGCCGCGGCGCACCTCGGCGACGTGCTGGCCACAGCCTGCCCAGGTGGTCTTGCCGCAGGTTCGGCAGCGGACGGAACGGCACATGATGTCTCCTCGAGGCGATCGGCAATACCCCTGGGGGTATGTGGTCGCGACCCACGATACCCACCGGGGTATCGTCTCCGCAACTCGGCGACGCATCCGAGTCCTACGCTGGGCGCATGACCACAGCACTCCTGATCGTCGACGTGCAGAACGACTTCACCGAGGGCGGCGCGCTCGGTACGACGGGCGGGGCGGCGGTCGCCGCCGCGATCACCGAGCACCTGCGCACCCACGAGTACGCGCTCGTGGCCGCGAGCCGCGACTGGCACGACCCCGACAGCGACAACGGCGGGCACTTCGCGGCAGGGGAGCCCGACTTCGTCGACTCCTGGCCGGTGCACTGCGTCGCCGGCACCGAGGGTGCCGAGTACCACCCCGCGCTCGACGCGCTCGCGATCGACGTGCACATCAAGAAGGGGCAGGGCGAGCCCGCGTACTCCGCGTTCGAGGGCACGACCGACGACGGCGAGACGCTCGGCGAGGTGCTGGAGGAGCAGGGCGTCGATCGGCTCGACGTCGTCGGCATCGCGACCGACTACTGCGTGAAGGCCTCGGCGCTCGACGCGGCGCTCGCCGGGTTCTCCGTGCGGGTCATCGACGGCCTGACCTCCGCGGTGTCGCCCGTGACGCGCGCGGCGGCGCTCGACGAGCTGCGGGACGCGGGCGTGGAGGTCGTCGGCCTGCCGTGATGGAGATGTAGCCGAACTACATGTAGCCTGTCTGCATTGCGCGTCCGAGATGCGCTGTTTACATAGCCGAACTAACAGATAGGCTGGCTAAGTGGCTACCTCCTACCGCACCTCGTCCACCCGCCGCGTGCCCACCTGGCTGCGGGTGCTCATCCCCGCCGTCCTGATCCTCGGCTGGCTCGCCGCGCTCGGGCTCGGCGGCCCGACCTTCGGCCGGCTCTCGTCGGTCGTGTCGAACGACCAGACGAGCTTCCTGCCGGCCAGCGCCGACTCGACCGAGGTGCAGTCGCTGCTGCCGGAGTTCCTCGGCGCCGACGAGGTGCCCGCGATCGTGGTGCTCGCGACCGAGGGCGAGCTCGACGCGGGCGACCTCGAGCAGGTCGAGCAGCTGCAGCAGGAGATCGCCGAGCTCGAGGGCGTCGTCGAGGTGTCGCCGGTCATCCCGAGCGCCGACGGCCAGGCCGCGCAGGTCGTGGCGCTGCTCGACGGCTCGGGCTCGACCGAGGAGCTCACCGAGACGGTCGAGGCCGTGCGCCTGGCGCTCGAGGAGGCCGAGCTGCCCGCCGGCGCCACTGCCGCGGTGACCGGCCCCGCGGGCTTCAGCGCCGACATCTCGGCCGCGTTCGCCGGCATCGACGGCATCCTGCTGCTCGTCGCGCTCGGCGCCGTCCTCGTCATCCTCGTCGTGGTCTACCGGTCGCCGCTGCTGCCGATCCTGGTGCTGCTGACCTCGGTCGCCGCGCTGTGCCTGGCCATCCTCGTGGTGTTCCTGCTGGCGCAGGCCGGCGTCCTGACGCTCAGCGGCCAGACCCAGGGCATCCTCTTCATCCTCGTCGTCGGCGCGGCGACCGACTACGGCCTCCTCTACACCGCGCGCTACCGCGAGGCGCTCGGGCAGGAGCGCTCGCGCTGGCGCGCGACGCTGCAGGCGCTCCGCGGCTCGTTCGAGCCCATCATCGCCTCGGGCGGCACGGTGATCGCGGGCCTGCTGTGCCTGCTGCTGAGCGACCTCGTCTCCAACCAGCAGCTCGGCCCGGTCGCCGCCATCGGCATCGCGGCGGCGATCCTCGCCGGCCTCACGCTGCTGCCCGCCCTGCTGCTGGCGTTCGGGCGGGTCGCCTTCTGGCCGTTCGCGCCGACGCCCGAGCGGCCGCGCACGAAGCCCGAGGGCAAGGGCCTGTGGAACGCGGTCGCGCAGCTCGTCGACCGTCGCGCCCGCGCCGTGTGGATCGCCTCGGCGCTCGTGCTCGGCGTCGGCGCGGTGGGGCTCGTGCAGCTGCAGGCGAACGGCGTGCCCTCGAGCGAGTTCGTGGTGGGGGAGTCGCAGGCGCGCGACGGGCAGGAGCTGCTCTCGGCGCACTACCCGGGCGGCTCGGGCTCGCCCACGCAGATCCTCGCCCCGGAGGGGGAGCTGGATGCGGTGGCCGAGGCCGCGGCGGAGGTCGACGGCGTCGACGGCGTCGCGGTCGCGAGCGAGGACTCGCCCGCCGGCTCGATCCCGCTGCCCGTGGACCCGGCCTCGCCGTTCGCCGCAGCCACCCCGACCGTCGTCGAGGGGCAGGTGCTCATCCAGGCGACCCTCGTCGACGCGCCCGACTCGGACGCCGCGCAGGAGACCGTGCGGGAGCTGCGCGAGCGCGTGGCCGCCGTGACGCCCGACGCGATCGTCGGCGGGCCGACCGCGACCGCGATCGACACGAACGACGCATCCCAGCGCGACCGCGCGCTCATCATCCCGGTCGTGCTCGCGGTGATCCTGCTGATCCTGATGGCGCTGCTGCGATCGATCGTGTCGGCGGTGCTGCTCATCGCCACCACGGTGCTGTCGTACGGGACGGCGCTCGGCGTCGGCGCCGTCATCCTCACCGCGCTCGGAGTGCCCGCGATGGACCCCTCGGTGCCGCTGTTCGCCTTCGTGTTCCTCGTCGCGCTGGGCGTCGACTACAACATCTTCCTCATGACCCGCGTGCGCGAGGAGGTCGGCAGGCTCGGGCACCGGGGGGGCGTGCTGCGCGGTCTGCGCGTCACCGGCGGCGTCATCACCTCCGCCGGCGTGGTGCTCGCGGCCACCTTCGCGGCGCTCGGCGTGATCCCGGTGCTCTTCCTGCTGCAGCTCGCCATCATCGTCGCGCTCGGCGTGCTGATCGACACGACCATCGTGCGCTCGCTGCTGGTGCCGGCGCTCGCGCTCGAGATCGGCCCGAGGACGTGGTGGCCGTCGAGGCTGGGGCGGGAGGGCGCCGAGTCGTAGGCTTGGAGGAGCTCGTCGCCGCTCGCGCGACCGGGCGACGATCGTATACGATCAACCGCAATCATCCCGCGAAGGAGTCCTCATGAGCGCGACCACCGAGAGCCAGGTCCTCGAGGCCGTCCACGGCCGGCTGTTCATCGGCGGCGAGTGGATCGACGGCGAGCAGGGCACGATCGAGGTGCGCGACCCGGCGACCGGCGAGGTCATCAAGCAGATCGCGAACGGCTCGGTCGAGGACGGCGTGCGAGCGCTCGATGCGGCGGTCGCGGCGCAGGAGGAGTGGGCGCGCACGCCCGCTCGCGTGCGCGGCGAGATCCTGCGGAAGGCGTTCGACCTGCTGCAGGAGCGCAAGGAGGAGTTCGCGCTGCTCATGACGCTCGAGATGGGCAAGCCGCTGGCCGAGGCCCGCGGCGAGGTCGCCTACGGCGGCGAGTTCCTGCGCTGGTTCTCGGAGGAGGCGGTGCGCATCGACGGCCGCTACATGATGACGCCCGAGGGCACGGGCCAGATGATCGTGACCCACCGGCCGGTCGGCCCGTGCTTCCTGATCACGCCCTGGAACTTCCCGCTCGCGATGGCGACCCGCAAGATCGCTCCCGCGCTCGCCGCGGGCTGCACCGCGGTCGTGAAGCCGGCGACGCTGACGCCGCTGACGACGCTGGCGCTCGTGGGGCTGCTCGAGGAGGCCGGCCTGCCGAAGGGCGTCGTGAACGTCATCACGACGAAGTCGACCGGCGCGCTCTCGGAGCGGCTGCTGGCCGACCCGCGGCTGCGGAAGGTGTCGTTCACGGGCTCGACGCCCGTGGGCGTGCAGCTGCTGAAGCAGGCGGCCGACAACGTCTTGAAGGCATCCATGGAGCTCGGCGGCAACGCGCCGTTCGTGGTGTTCGACGACGCCGACCTCGACAAGGCGGTCGAGGGCGCGCTGCTGGCGAAGTTCCGCAACATCGGGCAGGCCTGCACGGCCGCGAACCGCTTCATCGTGCACGAGTCGATCGCCGACGAGTTCGCACGTCGCGTCGGCGACGCGGTGAAGGCGATGAAGATCGGCCGCGGCACCGAGGAGGGCGTGCAGATCGGCCCGCTCGTCGAGGACAAGGCGGTCGACAACGCCGTGCGGCTCGTCGAGTCGGCGGTGGCCGACGGCGCGACGCTCGTCACCGGCGGCAAGGCGATCGACGGGCCCGGCTCGTTCTTCGAGCCGACCGTGCTCGACGGCGTGGATGCGTCGATGGCGGTGTCGATCGAGGAGATCTTCGGGCCGGTGGTGGCGATCCAGCGCTTCGCGACAGAGGACGACGCGGTGCGGCTCGCGAACGCCACCGAGTACGGCCTCGTGGGCTACGTCTTCACCGAGGACACCAAGCGCGGCCAGCGCATGATCGACCGCATCGACACGGGCATGATGGGCCTGAACGTCGGCGTCGTCTCCAACGCGGCGGGCCCGTTCGGCGGCGTGAAGCAGTCGGGCCTCGGCCGCGAGGGCGGTGCCGAGGGCATCCACGAGTACCTCGAGACGAAGTACACGCTCATGCCCAACCCGTTCGCCTGATCGGTCCGGCCGCGCCGCCTCACACCTGCGAGGCGAGCTGCGCGAGCACCTCGCCTGCGGGGCCCTCGGTCGCGCTGCGCCAGCCGGTGCCGGCCCAGAGGTGCAGCCGGTCGGCATCGCCCGCTCGGCCCGCCGCCTGGCGGAGCTCGCGGGTGAGGTGGTGCACGGCGGGGTAGGCGGTCGGCGCCGCGGCGTCGTGCCGGTCGATGAAGCCGTTGCGCAGCGCGCGCGCCGGTCGACCGGTGAACGCCCGGGTCAGCACCGTCTCGGTGCAGCGCGGATCCCGCAGCGCGGCGCGGTGCGTCGGCGAGGTGCCGGCCTCGTCGGTGCGCAGCAGGAGCGTCCCCACGGCGACCGCCTCCGCGCCGGCGTCGAGCAGCGCGCGCACCGCGGCCGGCCCGTCGATGCCGCCCGCGGCGATCACCGGCAGGTCGACCGAGCGCAGCACCCCGCGCACGACCGATGCCGTCGAGGCCGGCTCGATCGCGCGGAGCGGGTCGTGGGTCGCGGAGTGCCCGCCGGCGTCGGGGCCCTGCACCACGAGTCCGTCGACGCCTGTTCCGGCGGCACGGACTGCCTCCTCCGGCGTCGTGACGCTGGCGAGCACGCGCGTACCGCGCTGCTGCAGGGCCGCGATCTCGGACCGCGGCGGCAGGCCGAACGTGAGCGAGACGACCGGCACGGGGTGCGCGAGCAGGTGGTCGAGCTTGGCCTCCCAGGCGTCGTCGTCCTCGACGGGCTCGGGGTCGAGTCGCAGGCCGTAGGCGTCCGCCTCCGGCTGCAGGCGCTCGGCGTACGCCGCGAACGCCGCGCGGTCCAGCGCGGCGCTCGCGGGCACGAAGAGGTTGACCCCGAACGGCGCGTCGAGCGCGCGGAGCTGCTCGATCTCGCCAGCCATCGCCTCCGGCGCCTTGTAGCCGGCGGCGAGGAACGGGAAGGCGCCGGCCGCCGCCGCGGCGGTGGCGAGCGCCACCGAGGTCGGGCCGCCCGCCATGGGTGCGGCGGCCAGCGGCAGGTCGGTCGAGAGCAGGGAGCTCCTGGCGGTCATGGTGCCTCCGTCACGCTGCCGGGGCGAGCAGCTGGTGGGCCGCGAGCTCGCGGTAGAGCGGCGAGGTCTCGAGCAGCTCGGCGTGCGTGCCCGTCGCGAGCACGCGGCCGGCCTCGAGGACGACGATCTGGTCGGCGTCGACGACGGTCGCGAGCCGATGTGCGATCACGAGCGTGGTGCGGCCCTCGCTCGCGACGTCGAGCGCGAGCTTGAGCGAGGCCTCGTTGCGCGCGTCGAGGTTGGCGGTCGACTCGTCGAGCAGCAGGATCGGCGTCGCGGCGAGCAGCGCCCGCGCGATCGCGAGCCGCTGCCGCTCGCCGCCCGAGAGCAGCACGCCGCCCTCGCCGACCTCGGCGCCCAGCCCGTCCTCGGCGCGGCGCACGAGCTCGCCCAGGTTCACCGACTCGAGCGCGGCGAGCAGCTGCTCGTCCGTCGCGTCGGGCGCGCCGAGCAGCAGGTTGTCGCGCAGCGACCCGGCGAGCACGGGCGCGTCCTGCTCGACGTAGCCGATGCGGGAGCGCAGGGATGCGCGGTCCACGTCGCGGACGTCCTCGCCGCCGACGAGCACGCGGCCGGCGTCCGCGTCGTAGAAGCGCTCGACGAGCGCGAACGCCGTCGACTTGCCCGCGCCCGACGGGCCGACGATCGCCGTGCGGGTGCCCGCCGGCACGGCGAACGACACCCCCTCGAGCACCGGCCGGTCGGGAGAGGACGGGTACGCGAAGGCGACGTCCTCGAAGGCGACCATCGGCGCACCCGGCCGCGGCTCGAGCGCGACGCGGGCATCCGCATCCGTCTCCGAGGGGAGGCGCACGATCTCCTGGATGCGCCCCAGCGCGCCGAGCGCGACGCTCACCGCCGAGATCGCCCCGGCGAGCTGGCCGAGCGGCATGATCATGAGGAACAGGAACAGCAGGAAGCCGACCAGCTGCGCGATGCCGATCTCGCCGGTGGCGACCCGCAGGCCGCCGACGCCGAGCACCACGAGGAACGCGAGCTGCATCGCGACGCCGAAGATCGGCACGACGAGCGCCGAGATGCGCGCGACGCCGACACCGGCCGCGAACGCGTCGCCGGCGCGGTCGCCGATCGCCCGTGCCTCGCGCTCGGTCGCGCCCGCGGCGCGCACCGTGCGCACGGCCGAGATGGCGCGCTCGAGCGCGCTCGTGAGGTGCCCGACCTGCTCCTGGGCGCGGCCGGAGGCGCGCGTGAGCAGCGGCATCACCGCGAGCATCGCGGCGATCGCGACGCCCAGCACGAGCACGGTCAGGCCCAGCAGCAGCGGATCGATGACGAGCATCGCGATCACCGCGCCCACGAGCGTCAGCAGGCCGCCGATCGACTCGACGAGCCCCTGGGTGAGCACGGCGCGCAGCAGCGTCGTGTCGCTGCCGACCCGGCTGACCAGGTCGCCGACGCGACGGGCGTCGAACTCCGCGACCGGCAGCCGCAGGAGCGAGCCGACGAGCGTGCGGCGCGTGCGCAGCACGACGTGCTCGCCGAGCACCTGCAGCAGGAAGTGCTGGAAGCCGTCGAGCACCGCGCCCACCACGACGATCACGAGCAGCAGGAGCGGCAGCCACGCGAGCGGCTCCGACCGCTCGACGCGGGCGATGAGCTCCTGCGCGAGCGCGGGCTGGGCGAGCGAGAAGCCGGCGCCCAGCACCGACAGCACGATCGCGCCGGCGAGCAGCCCCTTCTTGGGGAAGAGGTAGGGCAGCAGCTCGCGGAGGCTCGCCCGCGGCCCGTCGTCGCCGCGCCGCCGGCCGAAGATCCCTCGTCGCTCGCTCATCGCATCCATTCTCCCGCTTCCCGGGGGCGCCGATGTCGGCGGCAGGGCCTAGCATCGGGAACCGTGCCAGCACCGGTGATCGAGGCCAAGGGCCTGACGAAGCAGTACGGCGACTTCACGGCGGTCGACGGGATCGACTTCACGATCGAGCCGGGGGAGGCGTTCGGGTTCCTCGGCCCCAACGGCGCGGGCAAGTCGACCACGATGCGCATGATCGCGGCGACGTCGACGCGCACGTCGGGCGAGCTCCGCGTGCTCGGCTTCGACCCCGAGAGCCACGGGCCCGAGATCCGCGCCCAGCTCGGCATCGTGCCGCAGGCCGACCAGCTCGACGAGGAGCTGCGGGTCATCGACAACCTCATCGTCTACGGCCGCTACTTCGGCCTGCCGCTGCCGTACGTGAAGCGCCGGGCCGAGGAGCTGCTCGAGTTCGCGCAGCTCACCGAGAAGCGCAAGGCCCGCGTCGACGGGCTCTCGGGCGGCATGAAGCGCCGGCTCACGATCGCGCGCGGACTCATCAACAGCCCCAAGGCGATGCTGCTCGACGAGCCGACCACGGGCCTCGACCCGCAGGCGCGGCACGTGCTGTGGGACCGCCTCTTCCGGCTGAAGGAGGAGGGCACGACGCTCGTGCTCACCACGCACTACATGGATGAGGCCGAGCAGCTCTGCGACCGGCTCGTGGTGGTCGACAAGGGCACCATCGTCGCCGAGGGCAGCCCCGCCGCGCTCATCCGGCAGTACTCCACCCGCGAGGTGCTCGAGGTGCGCTTCGGCTCGAGCCGCAACGCCGAGGCCGCGACCGTCATCGAGGGCATCGGCTCGCGCATCGAGGTGCTGCCCGACCGCGTGCTCGTCTACGACGACGACGGCGAGGCGGCGATGTCGGCGGTGCACGAGCGCGGCCTGCAGCCGATCACGAGCCTCGTGCGGCGCTCGAGCCTGGAGGACGTCTTCCTGCGGCTGACGGGAAGGTCGCTGATCGAATGAGCGGCACGGTGCAGCGCCGCGGGCTCGTCGACGTGGGCGGCGTCGACCACGCCGCCGTCGCGCGCTCGTCGCGGTCGTGGGGCTGGTGGTTCGTCGCCGAGCACCGCATCCGGTCGATGCGCTCGTACGTCGCGTCGTGGGTCGCGATCGGCGTCGGCTCGCCGTTCCTGTTCCTGCTGGGGCTCGGCGTGGGCCTCGGGCTGCTCGTCGACGCCAACCAGGGCGCCGCGGGCGTCGACGGCGTGCCGTACCTGACCTTCCTCGCGCCCGCGCTCGCGATGGCGACGGTGATGCAGACCGCGTCGCAGGAGAACACCTACGGCGTCTTCGGCGGCTTCAAGTGGTTCCCGATGTTCTTCGCCATGAACGGCACCCCCATCGGGCCCGCGCACATCGTGATCGGCTTCCAGGTGTCGGTGCTCGTGCGGGTGCTGCTGCCGCTCGTCGCCTTCGTGCTCGTGATGGTGCTCTTCGGCATCGGCTCGGCCGCCGGGGCCGTCCTGCTCGTGCCCATCGGGCTGCTGCTCGGCGCCGCGGTCGGCTTCGCGGTGATGTCGTGGGTCGCGACGCAGACCGAGGACCGCGGCCAGCTCTCCTTCATCGAGCGCTTCGTGGTCGTGCCGCTGACGCTCTTCTCGGGCACCTACTTCCCGCTCGAGACGCTGCCCTGGTTCCTGCACTGGATCGGCTGGATCTCGCCCCTCTGGCACGCGGCCGAGCTCGGCCGAGCGGCGCTCTACGGCGCCGCGCTCGCCCCGGGCATGGCGCTCGTGCACGTCGGTTACCTCGTGCTGCTGGCCGCCGCCACCTGCCTGCTCTCGATCCGCACCTTCCGACGGAGGCTCGACCGATGAACGAGCAGCTGCTCGAGGCGCCCGCGCCGACCGTCCGCGGACCGCTCCGCGGCATCTACGCCGGCAACACGCGCTCGGTCGTGGCCCGCGGCCTGCAGGTGATCGCCCGCAACAACTGGTTGATCGTCGTCACCGGCTTCTTCGAGCCGGTCTTCTACCTGCTCTCGATGGGCATCGGCCTCGGCGCCCTCATCGGCACCGTCGAGTTCTACGGCGCCGAGGTGCCGTACGCGGCCTACATCGCGCCGGCGCTCATGGCGGTGAGCGCGATGAACGGCGCCGTGTACGACTCGACGATGAACGTCTTCTTCAAGATGAACTACGCGAAGCTCTACCAGCAGATGCTGTCGACCTCGCTCGGCCCGCTCGACGTCGCGCTCGGCGAGATCCTGCTGGCGCTGTTCCGCGGCCTGCTGTACGCGTCGGGCTTCATGCTCGTGACGACCCTCATGGGGCTCAACCTCTCGTGGACGGCGATCCTGGCGATCCCCGCGGCGCTCGTCGTCGCGTTCGGCTTCGCCTCGTTCGGCATGGCCATCACGAGCTACATGAAGACCTTCCAGCACCTCGACTACGTCTACTTCGTCATGATGCCGATGTTCCTGCTGTCGGCGACGTTCTTCCCCATCGAGGTGTACCCGCAGGGCCTGCAGTGGGTGATCCAGGCGATGCCGCTGTGGCACGGCGTCGACATGATCCGGCAGCTGACGACCGGGCTCATCCAGCCGTCGATCCTGCTGCACCTGCTGTACTTCGCGGTGATGATCGTCGTGGGCCTGTGGTTCACGACCTCGCGCCTGCGGGCCCTCTTCCTGCGCTGACGCCCAGGCGGCGTGCCTAGGGTGGGCGCATGGCACGCGTGCTCGTCTTCGCCCCCGCTCCGACGCTCACGATCACGGTCGAGGAGCATGAGGGCGCACCCGACGTGCACCTGCACGTCGGCGGGCAGGGCGTGTGGCAGGCGCGGATGCTCGCGGCGCTCGGCGCCGACGTGACGGTCGTGTGCACGGTGGCGGGGGAGACGGGCGCGGTGGCGCGGCAGCTGCTCGACCGCGAGGGCTTCGAGGTCGTCGCGATCGACGGCGACGGGAACGGCCCGGCCTACGTGCACGACCGGCGCAGCGGCGACCGGCAGGAGGTCGTCGAGGCGCACGGCGAGCCGCTGACCCGGCACGACCTCGACGCGCTCTACTCGGCGACGCTGCGCGCGGCGATGGACGCCGAGCTCGTCATCCTCTCGGGGCCCGACGGCGACGAGATGCTCGAGGCGGATGTCTACCGCAGGCTCGCGAGCGACATGCGCGAGCTCGGGCGCACCGTGCTCGTCGACCTCGCCGGCGAGCGCCTCGCTGCCGCGCTCGAGGGCGGCGTCGACGTGCTGAAGGTCAGCCACGAGGAGTTGGTCGACGACGGCCGGGTCGACGACGGCGACGACGAGGGTCAGCTCGTCGCGGCCGCGCAGCAGCTCGCCGACGACGGCATCGCGCTCGTCGCGGTCACCCGCGCGGACGCCGGCTCGGTCGTCGTCGGCGAGGAGGGCGCGTGGCGCGTGGTCGCGCCGCAGCTCGAGCCGGTGGACACGCGAGGTGCCGGCGACTCGTACACGGCGGGCCTCGCCGCGGCGCTCGCAGCCGGCGGCAGCCACGCCGACGCCGTGCGCCTCGGGGCCGCGGCCGGCGCCGTCAACGCCACCCGGCGCGGGCTCGGCACGGGCGACGCCGACGCCATCCGCGCCATCGCCGAGCGGGTGGAGCTCGAGCCGATCGGGAAGGAGCGCTGATGCGCGCACTCATCACGAACGACGACGGCATCGACTCGCCGGGGCTCGCCGCCCTCGCGCGCGCCGCCGCCGACGCTGGCATGGAGGTCGTGGTCGCGGCCCCCGCCCACGAGCACTCCGGCGCCAGCGCATCCATCATCGCCACGCAGGGCACGGCGGTGACCGCGGCGGGCGGCAAGGGCACGGTGCGCTCCGAGCGCCGCACGGTGCCGGGCGTCGACGGCGAGGCCTACGCGGTGCACGCGGCGCCCGCGCTCATCGTGCTGCTCGCGCTGCACGGATCGTTCGGCGGCGTGCCCGACGTCGTGCTGAGCGGCATCAACCGCGGCGCGAACGTGGGCGGCGCGATCATGCACTCCGGCACTGTCGGCGCCGCGCTCACGGCGGCGCAGGGCGGCGTGCGCGCGCTCGCCGTCTCGCTCGACGTGGGGCTGCGCGACGGCGGCGACGAGCACTGGGAGACCGCGGCGGCGATCGCCGGCCGCGCGCTCGCGACGCTCGTCGGCGCGCCGGCAGGCACCATCCTCAACGTCAACGTGCCCGATGTGCCCGACCCCGCGACGCTCGAGCTCGTCGAGGCGCCGCTCGCGCCGTTCGGCATCGTCCAGACCACGATGACTGAGCTCGACGGCGACGAGGTGCGGCTGTCGATCCGCGAGCACCGCGCCGCCGACGCGCCCGGCAGCGACATGGAGCGGCTCGCCGCCGGCAACGCGACCGTGACGGTCGTGCGCACGATCGCCGACCGCGGCGCCTGACGCGCGACGACGAGCGGCCCGCCACCCCGAGGGGCGGCGGGCCGCGGTCGAGCCGGGCGCGTCAGCGCTCCATGTCGACGTCCTTCGTCTCCTTCGACAGCAGCAGCGCGATGAGCGTCAGCACCGCGGCGCCCGCGAGGTAGACGCCGACCCAGAAGATGCTGCCGCCGCCCGCCGTCCACAGCGCCACCGCGATGAACGGCGCGACCGCGGCGCCCAGGATCGACGAGACGTTGTACGAGACGCCCGAGCCCGTGTACCGCACGTTGGTCGGGAACAGCTCGGGCAGCAGCGCCCCCATCGGCCCGAACGTGAAGCCCATGAGCGACATGCCGATGATGAGCCACGCCATCACGCCGACGAAGCCGAGGCTCGTGAGCGGCACCCACAGGAGGCCGAAGGCGATGATGCCGAGCGTCACGACGATGAGCGTCGCGCGGCGGCCGAAGCGGTCGGCGAGCGGGCCCGAGACGAGCGTGAAGATGCCGAAGAACACCACGCCGACGATGAGCATGATGACGAACGCGTTGTACGAGTAGCCGAGCCCGGGGATCGCGGCGTCGGTGGGGGTGCGGCCGTACGTGAGCGAGAACGTCGTCATCAGGTAGAAGAGCACGTACGTCGCGAGCATGAAGAAGGTGCCGAGCAGCAGCTCGCGCCAGTGGTGGCGCACGACGGTGCCGAGCGGCAGCCGCTGGATCGTGCCCGACTGCTTCGCCTTCTCGAACGACGTCGACTCGACGAGCCGCAGCCGCACCCACAGGCCGACGACGACCATCACGGCCGAGAAGAGGAACGGGATGCGCCAGCCCCAGTCGAGGAACGCCTGCGAGGGCCGCGAGGGGTCGTCGCTCGGCAGCAGCGCGGCGATGATGAGGAAGAGGCCGTTGGCGATGATGAAGCCGATCGGCGCGCCGAGCTGCGGGAAGGTGCCGTACCAGGCGCGCTTGCCGGCGGGGGCGTTCTCGGTCGCGACGAGCGCCGCGCCCGACCACTCGCCGCCGAGCGCGAAGCCCTGCGCGAGGCGCATGAGCACGAGCAGCGCGGCGGCGAACCAGCCGACCTGCGCGTAGGTGGGCAGCACGCCGATGAGGAACGTGGCGATGCCCATCGTCAGCAGCGCGCCGACGAGCGTCGCCTTGCGGCCGAACTTGTCGCCGAGGTGCCCGAAGACGACCGAGCCGATGGGGCGCGCGACCATCGCGGCGCCGAACGCGGCGAACGAGGCGAGGAGGGCCGTCGTGTCGTCGCCGGTGGGGAAGAAGAGGTGCGGGAACACCAGCACGGCGGCGGTCGCGTAGACGTAGAAGTCGTAGAACTCGATCGTCGTGCCGATGAGGCTGGCGAAGATGACGCGGCCGCGGGAGTTGGCCGGCTGCGACGACGCGGCGGTCGTCTGGGTAGCGGAGATGGACATGCTGCTTCCTGGATGCGGTGGCGCGCGCTGGATGCGGGGTGGTGCGGCGCGCGCGAACGGTGCGGTCCGCTCGTGACGGGCCGGCCATCTGGGGGACGGCTGCGGCCCCGGGACGACGACATCCCAGTGTACCGAGCCGGGTAACCGGCCACGGCCTCGACGACCCTTGCCCGCCCGCCGCCGCGGCGCATCCGCCCGTCGTGGGAGGGCGGATGCGCCGGGCTCAGCCCTGCAGGGAGCGGAGCGCGAGCGCGGCCTCGACGACCGCCTCGGCGGCCTCGCGGCCCTTGTCCTCCTTCGAGCCGGGGAGGCCCGCCCGGTCGATGCCCTGCTGCTCGTCGTCGAGGGTCAGCACGCCGAAGCCGACCGGCTTGCCGGTGCGGATGGCGACGTCGGTGAGGCCGACCGTCGCCGCCTGCGCGACGTAGTCGAAGTGCGGCGTGCCGCCGCGGATGATGACGGCGAGCGCCACCGCGCCGTCGCACCCGGCCTCGAGCGCCGCCTGCGCGACGACCGGCAGCTCGAACGAGCCCGGCACGGGCAGCTCGACCGCGTCGGCGCCCATCTCGGCGAGCGCCCGCCGGGCGCCCTCGAGCAGCCCGGTCGCGATCTGCTCGTGCCACCGTCCGTGCACGATCGCGATGCGCATCCCGCTCGCGTCCAGCCCGCCCGTCCGCGGTGCTCCTGCTCCGGCCATCAGTCTTCTCCCTGCTCGTCGTTCGCTGCGATCACGGCCGGCAGCTGGTGACCCATGCGGTCGCGCTTGGCCGAGAGGTACTGCTCGTTGTGCTCGCCGACGCCCACGAGGAGCGGCACGAGCTCGGAGACCTCGATGCCGTGGCGCTCGAGCGCCTCCTGCTTCAGCGGGTTGTTGGAGAGCAGCCGGATGGACTGCACGCCCTGCTGCCGGATGATGCCGGCGGCGGCGCCGTACTCGCGCGCGTCGGCGGGGAGGCCGAGCGCGAGGTTGGCGTCGAGCGTGTCGAGCCCGTCCTCCTGGAGGCGGTACGCCTTCAGCTTGTTGATGAGGCCGATGCCGCGCCCCTCGTGGCCGCGGAGGTAGACCACCATGCCGTTGCCGGCCTCCTGGATGGCCTGGATCGCCGCGTCGAGCTGCGGGCCGCACTCGCACTTGAGCGAGTGCAGCGCCTCGCCGGTGAGGCACTCGGAGTGCACGCGCACGAGCGCGCCGTCGGCGAGCTCGTCGCCGGCGATGATCGCCACGTGGTCGGCGCCGGTCTGGCGGTCGCGGTAGGCGGCGACGCGGAACGTGCCGAAGCGCGTCGGCACCTTGGTCTCGACCTCGAAGGAGACGCGCGCCGACTCGTCGTTCGCGCCCTTGCACGCCGTCGGCAGCCCGCCCGCGTCGAGGTAGTCGATGAGGTCCTCGATGGTGATGACCGGCAGGTCGTGCTCCTCGCCGAAGGCGATGAGCGAGGGCAGCCGGCGCATCTCGCCGCCGTCCTCGACGAGCTCGCCGATCACGGCGACCGGCTCGAGGCCCGCGAGCTTCATGAGCTCGACGCCCGCCTCGGTGTGGCCCTTGCGCTCGCGCACGCCGCCCTCGACCGCGCGCAGCGGCACGATGTGGCCGGGGCGGCGCAGGTCCTGCGGGGTGGTCGCGGGGTCGGCGAGCACGCGCAGGGTGTGGGCGCGGTCGTCGGCCGAGATGCCGGTGGAGTCGCGGTCGGCGGCGTCGACGGTGATCGTGTACGCCGTCTGCCGCGCATCCTCGTTCTCGAGCACCATGAGCGGCAGCCCGAGCTCGTCGGCGCGCTCGCCGGTGAGCGGCGCGCACAGGTAGCCCGAGGTGTGGCGCACCATGAAGGCGATCCACTCGGTCGTCGCGAGCTGCGCCGACATGATCAGGTCGCCCTCGTTCTCGCGCCCCTCGTCGTCGACGACGATGACGAGCTTGCGCTCGCGCAGCGCCTTGAGCGCGGCGTCGATGGTGGTGATGCTCATGATGCCTCCCGCTGCAGCTGCAGCATGCGCTCGACGTGGCGAGCGACGATGTCGGTCTCGATGTTGACCCGGTCGCCGGCGGCGCGGAAGCCGAGCGTCGTCGACTCGAGCGTCTCGGGGATGAGCGACACCTCGAACCACTGCTCGGCCTCGCCCGGCTCGCTCACGGCCGACACGGTCAGGCTGATGCCGTCGACGGCCACCGAGCCCTTCCGCACGACGAGGTGCGCGAGCGCCGGGTCGAGCGCGAAGCGCACGGTGCGCTGCCCCTCGGCGTCGACGACCGAGAGCACCCGCGCGGTGCCGTCGATGTGGCCCTGCACGATGTGGCCGCCCAGGCGGTCGCCGACGGCGGCGGCGCGCTCGAGGTTCACGCGGTCGCCCGGCCGGCGGTCGGCGAGCGTCGACATGTCGACCGAGATCTGCATGACGTCGGCCGTGAACGCATCCGCCGTCCGCTCGACCACGGTCAGGCAGAGGCCGTTGACGGCGATGGAGTCGCCGTGGGACGCGTCGCTGACGGCCAGGGGGCCGCGCACGGTGAGGCGCCAGGCCTCGCCCTGCCCGGTGCTGTGGGGCTCGAACGAGACGACCTCGCCGAGCTCCTCGATGATGCCGGTGAACATCACTGCTCGCTCTCTGTCGTGGCCTCGACCAGGAGGTCGCGGCCGAGCTGCTCGAGCCGCGTCACCGTGAGGCGGCGCTGCTCGTCGATCGTCCCGACGCCGAGGTCGTCGAGGGCCGTGCGCGGGCCCCCGAGGAGGGTCGGCGCGAGGTAGACGGTGAGGCGGTCGGCGAGGCCCGCGCGGATGAACGCGCTCGCGAGCGTCGGCCCGCCCTCCACGTAGAGGGTCTGGATGCCTGCGGCGGCGAGGGCGAAGAGCTCGCGCTCGAGCTCGTGGCCGGCCGTGCGGAAGCCCCGGGGGTGCCGGTGCAGGGCGGCGGAGCCGGGCACGCCGCGCTCGCCGAAGACGACCGGGATCGGCTGCGGCGCATCCGGCTCGCCCTCGATGCGAGCGGTCAGCTGCGGGTCGTCGGCGAGCACGGTGCCTGTGCCGACGGCGATCGCGTCGTGGGCGCTGCGCTCGCGGTGCACGTGCGCGCGGGCCTCGGGCCCCGTGATCCACCGGCTGCTGCCGTCGGCGGCGGCGGCGCGGCCGTCGAGCGACTGCGCCCACTTCACCGTCACGCGCGGCCGGCCGGTGCGCTGCACGAAGAGCCAGTCGGCGATGAGCGCCGCGCCCTCGGCCTCGTCGGCGCGCACGACCTCGACACCTGCCGCTGCGAGGCGCTGCGCGCCGCCGCTCGACGCGTCGCCGGGGTCGGCCGCGGCGTAGACGACGCGCGCGACGCCCGCGTCGAGCAGCGCGACGGCGCACGGGCCGGTGCGCCCGGTGTGGTTGCAGGGCTCGAGGGTGACGACGGCGGTCGCGCCGCGGGCCTCAGCGGGCGTGAGCCGCGAGAGCGCGTCGACCTCGGCGTGCGGCGTGCCGGCGCCGCGGTGCCAGCCCTCGGCGAGCACCCGGCCGTCGGGGGAGAGCACGACGGCCCCGACCTGCGGGTTGACGCCGCGGGGGCCGCGCAGCGCGAGCTCGCGGGCGCGCGCCATGGCGCCCTGCTCAGCGCCGCTGATCCCTGCCATGCCGTCCTCTCCAGAACGCGCGCGGGGATCCGAGGGGTCGCGTCGCGACCCCACGTGCGCCTCCCCTCCGGACTCTCACCGTCGGTGCTGGAGTTCCACCAGCTCAGCCGAGCAGCACCTCCTGCTGGAGGGCGCCGCTCGGGTCGCGGACTATCACCGCCGGTTCAGACTTGCACTGACCCCGGGCACGTTGCACTGCCAGCCTACAACTCGACTCCGGCCGTGCCCATTCCCGTGCCCGCGCATCCCTGCCCGGCGGCGCCGCGGCGGCGGCCCCGCCGCCCGCCGCCGCACAACGCAAGCCCGCGGCGCCCGACCAGCGGGCGGCGCGGGGCCGGCGCCGCAGCCGTCGCAGATCTCGGCTGGGCGGCTTGCGTTGTGCGCGGCCGCTTCTGCACAGGTCGGTGCAGCTGATGCGCGCAGCGGCGGGCGGACGATCCATCCTGCCGCGCATGTCGACGCTGAGGCCGCTCTCGCAGGGCGCCGTCCGGGTGGATGAGTACCGCGAGCTGCGCGAGGAGGGCAGCAGCCGCGCGGCGATCGAGGAGGGGCTGCGGCTGCGGCTGCTCGTGCGGGCCCGCCGCGACGTCTACGTCTGGCAGCCGGCGCCCGACGCGCTCGTCTCGGCGCTGCGGATCGGCGGACGGCTCGCGTGCGCGTCTGCCGCCGCGCACCTCGGGCTCTGGGTCCCGAGCGACGACCGGCTCCACGTGCACCTGTGGGACGGATCGACGCGGCTGCGCGATCCGCGCGACCGGCACCGGCGCCTCGAGCGGCGGGAGGGGCTCGTGCTGCACTGGGAGGACCTCGACCCGGACGACGGCGACCGGTGCGCCACCTCCGCGGCTGCCGCGGTCGCGTGCATCGCGCGCTGCTTCGGCGTGCACGAGGCGATCCGGGTCGCCGACTCGGCGCTCGACCGCGGCATGGCGAGCCCCGCCGACATCGAGCGGGCGCTCGAGGGTCTCGACTGCGACGGGATGCCTGCTGCCGCGGCCGTCGACGGGCAGTGCGGCTCGGGCTACGAGACCGATGCGAAGCTGCTGCTGCTCGCCGCGGGACTCCAGTACGAGCAGCAGGTGCGGATCCCGCGTGTCGGCAGGGTCGACTTCGTCGTGTGCGGCTGCGTCATCGTCGAGATCGACGGGCGCGAGCACCACGAGGGCACCTTCGAGGAGGATCGCCGGCGCGACGCCGAGGCGCTCCTGCAGGGCTACGTCACCGTGCGCCTCTCGGCGCGCTGGCTCGAGGACAACGCGCACCGCTTCATCGCAGTGGTGCGCGCGGCGCTCGAGCTCCACCCGCGCGGCTGAGTCCCAGCCTCTCCGGCGGGTGCCGCACCGGGTCCGCGTCGGCCCCCGCGCACAACGCAAGCCGCTTCGGAGCTTCTTGCGGCGCCGGAGGCGGGGACGGTCGATCTGCCGCTGATTGGGGCCGTTGGGCTTGCGTTGTGCAGGGGGGTCGGACGAACGATGGCTGCAAGCGCGCTGTCGGGTATTGTCGTACTGGGTATAGCAATCCCGGATGGGGGCACGGCGACGTGGAGATCGAGCGACGGATGGACGTGGTCGAGCTGGGCGCGGGCGCCGACTACCGCGAGACCTGGGCCCTGCAGCGCGCGCTCCACGCGCAGGTGGTCGACGGCGCGCGGCCCACACTGCTGCTGCTCGAGCACGCGAGCGTCTACACGGCGGGCACCTCGACGCAGCCCGGCGACCTCCCGACCGACGGCAGCGAGGCGATCGAGGTCGACCGCGGCGGCCGCATCACGTGGCACGGCCCGGGCCAGCTCGTGGCCTACCCGATCGTCGCGCTGCCCGACGCGGTGCAGGTCGTCGACTGGGTGCGCCGGCTCGAGGAGGCCATCATCCGCGCGCTCGCGGCGAGCGGGCTCGCGACCCGGCGCATCCGCGGCCGCGCGGGCGTCTGGGTGGCGGATGCGTCGGGCGAGCGCAAGGTCGCGCAGGTCGGCGTGCGGGTCGCCTCGCGCGCCTCGATGCACGGCATCGCGATCAACGTCGCCAACTCGCTCGCGCCCTTCACGACGATCGTCCCCTGCGGCATCGCCGACGCCGGGGTGACGACCGTCGAGCTCGAGACCGGCAGCACGCACGACCCGATGGCGATCGGGCGCCGCTTCGCGGCCGAGCTCGAGCCGCTGCTCGACTTCGCGCCGTTCACCTCGGTGGCGCTCGACGACCGCGCGGCGGTGCACGCGTGAGCGCGTGCAGCCAGCCGGCGCAGGCGCAGGCGCCGGCGCAGGCCGACGCCGCCCGCCCCGAGCCGCAGGGCCGGCGCATGCTGCGCATCGAGGCGCGGAATGCCGAGACGCCCATCGAGCGCAAGCCCGCCTGGATCAAGACGCGCGCCCGCATGGGCCCGCAGTTCCGCGAGCTGCAGGAGCTCGTGCAGGCGCAGGACCTCCACACCGTCTGCCAGTCGGCGGGCTGCCCCAACATCTACGAGTGCTGGGAGGACCGGGAGGCGACGTTCCTCATCGGCGGCGACCAGTGCACGCGCCGCTGCGACTTCTGCCAGATCGACACCGGCAAGCCGGCGCTGCTCGACCTCATGGAGCCGGTGCGGGTCGCCGAGTCGGTGCGCACGATGGGGCTGCGCTACGCGACCGTCACGGGCGTCTGCCGCGACGACCTCGAGGACGAGGGCATCTGGCTCTACGCCGAGACGGTGCGGCGCATCCACGAGGCCAACCCCGGCGTCGGCGTCGAGATGCTCGCGCCCGACTTCACCGGCCGCCGGCACCTCCTGCAGCAGCTGTTCGAGACGCGGCCCGAGGTCTTCGCCCACAACGTCGAGACCGTCCCGCGCATCTTCAAGCGCATCCGCCCCGGCTTCCGCTTCGAGCGCAGCCTCGACGTGCTGCGCTGGAGCCGCGAGGAGGAGCTCGTGACGAAGTCGAACCTCATCCTCGGCATGGGCGAGACCGACGACGAGGTCGTCGAGACGCTCGAGGCGCTGCACGAGGCGGGCACCGAGCTCATCACCATCACGCAGTACCTGCGGCCCTCGCCGCGCCACCACCCGGTCGACCGCTGGGTGGAGCCCGAGCGCTTCGCCGAGCTCGGCGAGATTGCGACCCGCATCGGCTTCTCGGGCGTCATGTCGGGGCCGCTCGTGCGCTCGTCGTACCGCGCGGGCACGCTCTACCGGCGGGCGCTCGAGGTGCGCGGCGGTGCGGCGCCGGCGCCGATCATCACCGGCATGGGTGCCGCGGCTCCGGCGGCGGCGGGCATCACGAACAACGCACGCTGAGCGGGCGTGCGGATGCGCCGGGCCGGTCAGCCGAGGTCGGGCCAGGGGAGGGCGTCGGCCGGCTCGCCGTGGGCCGGCCGCACTGCGTGGTGCTGCAGCTCGGGCACGCCGCGGTGCAGGCCCTCGCGCGTGCCGAGGTAGTGGAAGCCGGCCGCGCGGGCGACGCGCATCGACGCGACGTTGCCGTCGTAGCAGGCCCAGCGCACCTCGGGCCACGTCAGGCAGCCGTCTGCGTGGCCGACCGCGGTGCGCACGGCGTCGGCCATCAGGCCCCGGCCCTGCGCCGCGGGGTGCAGCCAGAAGCCCACCTCGCGGCTGCCTTCCCGCAGCCCGATGACGCCCGCGAGCGGCCCGCCGAGCGACTCGCGGATCGCCCACACGCGCTCGTCGTGCTCGCCGCGCCAGCCGGCGGGCGCGAACTCCCGCACGAACGACTCGGCGTCCGCGCGGCGGTACGGCACGGGCGTCTCGAGCCATCGCTCCGCCTCGGGCGTCGTGCACGCCTCGACGACCCGGTCGACGTCGGCCTCGCGGAGCGCCGTGAGCAGCACCTTCCCGCCGACGACGGGCAGCGACGGCCCCGCGAGCGACCCGCCGGTCATCGCAGCCCCATCGCCTCCAGCGCGCGGCCGAGCGTCGCATCCGCCACCGCCGCCGCGCGCTCGGCGTTCGCCGCCAGCAGGCGGTCGAGCTCTGCGGGGTCGGCGAGCAGCTCGAGCGTGCGCTCGCGCACCGGCGCCAGCTCGGCGACGACCGCGTCGGCGACGGCCGTCTTGAAGACGCCGTAGCCCTGCCCGGCGAACTCCGCCTCGAGGCCGGGCACCGGCGTGCCCGTCATCGCGGAGAGGATGTCGAGCAGGTTCGTGACGCCCGGCTTCTCGGCGCGGTCGGCGCGGATCGAGCCCTCGGTGTCGGTGACGGCCGAGCGGATCTTCTTCGCGGTGCGGGCGGGCTCGTCGAGCAGCCACACCACGCCCTTGTCGTTGTCGGCCGACTTCGACATCTTCGACGCCGGCGACTGCAGGTCGTAGATGCGGGCGCCGTTGGCGAGGATCACCGGCTTCGGCACCGTGAAGGTGCTCCCGAAGCGCTTGTTGAAGCGCTCGGCGAGGTCGCGCGTGAGCTCGACGTGCTGCTTCTGGTCGTCGCCGACCGGCACGACCTCGGTGTCGTAGAGCAGGATGTCGGCGGCCATCAGGATCGGGTAGGTGAACAGGCCCACGGAGGCCGTCTCCTGCCCGCCCTTGGCGGTCTTGTCCTTGAACTGCGTCATCCGGCTCGCCTCGCCGAAGCCGGTGATGGTCGAGAGCAGCCACTGCAGCTGCGCGTGCGCGGCGACGTGCGACTGCACGTACAGGCAGGAGCGGTCGGGGTCGATGCCGCCCGCGATGTACTGCGCGGCGAGGGTGCGCACCTGCTCGCGCAGCACCTTCGGGTCCTGCGCGACCGTGATCGCGTGCAGGTCGACGATCGAGAAGAAGGCGTCGTACTCGTCCTGCATGCCGCGCCACTGCTGCAGCGCGCCGATGTAGTTGCCGAGGTGGAGCGAGCCCGAGGAGGGCTGCATCCCCGAGTAGAGGCGGGGCTTGGGCATGGCGGTTCCAGTCTGAGTGATCACAGGTCGTAGTCGACGATGACGGGGGCGTGGTCGGACCATCGGGTGTCCCACGCGCTCGCGCGATCGATGCGGTAGTCGCGGGCGACCGCCGCGAGGGCGGGCGAGGCCATGTGGTAGTCGATGCGCCAGCCGGTGTCGGTGTCGAACGCCTTGCCGCGCTGCGACCACCAGGTGTAGGGGCCGTCGACGCCCGGATGCGCGGCTCGGCCCACGTCGACCCATCCGTGGCCGCGGCCGCGCCGGCCGTCGACGCCGGTCACCATGCCGGTGCCGAAGAAGCGGTCGAGGTGGCTGCGCTCCTCGGGCAGGAAGCCCGCGTTCTTCTGGTTGCCGCGCCAGTTCTTGATGTCGAGCGGCGTGTGGCCGACGTTGAAGTCGCCCATGACCACGGCGTGCTCGGCGTGCGAGCGCAGCTGCGGCAGGCGCTTCGCCATCGACTCGAGGAAGCGGAACTTCGCGTCCTGCTTCTCGCTGCCGACCTCGCCGCCCGAGTGCACGTAGGCGGAGACGACTGTGAGCAGCGTCTCGCCGAGGAGGAAGTCGGCCTCGAGCCAGCGCCCCTTCGTGTCGAAGGTCTTCAGCCCGATGTCGGTGCGGTGCTCGATCGACGGCTCGCGCGAGAGCACGGCGACGCCGGCGCGGCCCTTCGCGGTGGCCGGGTCGTGCAGCACGTGCCAGCCGGGCACGAGCGGCAGGAGGTCCTCGTCGAGCGCGCGCACCTCCTGGAGCGCCACGATGTCGAAGCCGCCGGCCTCGAGCCACTCGCCCATGCCCTTGCGGAATGCGGCGCGCACGCCGTTGACGTTGACGGAGGCGATGCGGACCATGCCCTCGAGCCTACCGAGCGGGCACGGGGGTGCCGGACGGCCGGGGCCCGCCCGAAGTGGCGGGAGGAGGTCAGCGGATGCGCCGCGCGAGCCGCTTGTGGAGCCGGGCGTGGCCGCCGCCCTCGCGCCGGTTGGCCTGCACCTCGACGAGCAGCTCCTTCGCCTGCGCGGGGCTCAGGCGCGCATCGATGCCGCCCGCCTCGACGAGCCGCGTGTAGGCGCGGCCGGTGGGCGTGACCGCGACGAACGCGAGCGCCACGAGCAGGATCTGCATGATGAAGCCGAGCCAGATGAGGATGATCACGACCGCGGCGACGCCGGCGAGCAGCGGGTTGTTCTCGACCGCGCCGAACAGCAGCGACGCGAGCAGCTTGAGCACCTGGAAGGCCACCGCGCAGGCGAGGGCGGCGAGCACGACCTGCTTGGCGGGCAGCCGCAGCCGGCCGCCGAAGCGGAACAGCAGCAGCACGATGCCGGTGTCGAGCAGCAGCTGGATGGCGAAGCCGAGCACCCGGCCCGCCCAGCCGAGGCCGAGCGCGTCGGCGAGCGTCTGCGTGACGACGAGCAGCCCGGAGGAGACGACGACGAGCAGGCCGATGCCGAGCGCGACGCCGAGGTCGCCGAGCTTCAGCAGGATGACGTTCGACGGCGGGGCGCCGAGGTCGAACATCGCGCGGAAGCCCTCGCGGCTCACGCCGATCCAGGCGATCGCGGTGATCAGGATCGAGGCGGCGGCGATGGCGCCCGCCCAGCCGACGATCGTCGAGCCGGTGAGCTGCTCGACGTCGAGCGCGCCGCCCTCGCCGATGAGCCCGGGGATCGACGACGAGATCGAGTCGATCACGGCCTCGCGGAGCGCCACGTTGCCGCCCAGCACCGCCATGAAGATCGCGAACGCGACGAACAGCGCCGCGAACAGCGACAGGAACGCCTGGAGGGTCATGCCCTGCGCGAGCACGGGGCCGCGCTGCTCGCTGTAGCGCTGCCACGCCCGCACCGGCCACGACCGCATCACGCGCTCCAGCAGCGGCTTCATGGTGCCTCCGGTCGGGGTCGTGGCGGGCAGAGGGCCCAGCGTAGTGTGGCGGGATGGGTGCGCTCTCAGGGGTCGGAGTCGGTCGGGGCATCGCTGTCGCGAAGGTGCTGCGGATGCCGGAGCCCCTGGCCCCGCCGAGCGACGAGCCGCTCGCCGCCGACGCCGGCGCCGAGCACGAGCGCGTGCGGCAGGCGCTCGAGGGCGTCGCGCACGAGCTGCAGGCGCGCGCGGCCGCCGCGGGCGGCGACGCGCAGGAGGTGCTCGAGGCCGCCGCGCTCATGGCGCAGGACCCGGCCATCCTCGACGACGTGCGCGCGCGGCTCGACGGCGGCGCGAACGCCGAGCGCGCGACGTGGGATGCCTACGGCGCGTTCCGCGACATGCTCACGGCGATGGGCGGCTACATGGCCGAGCGCGCGACCGACCTCGACGACGTCGCCCAGCGCGTCGTCGCGCGCCTCCGCGGCGTCGCGGCGCCGGGCGTGCCGCAGTCCGACGAGCCGTTCATCCTCGTCGCGCGCGACCTCGCGCCCGCCGACACGGCGACCCTCGACCTCGAGCGCACGCTCGCCCTCGTGACCGAGGAGGGCGGCCCCACGTCGCACACGGCGATCCTCGCCCGCTCCAAGTCGCTGCCCGCGGTCGTCGGGGTCGTGGGGCTGCTGTCGGCGGTCGCCGACGGCCAGCGCATGATCGTCGACGCGCGGGCCGGCACCGTCGTGCTCGACCCGGACGACGCATCCGTCGCCGCCGCCCTCGTCGAGCGCGAGTCGCGGGCGGCCGCCTCGAGCGCGCCCATCACCGAGGGCGCCCTCGCCGACGGCACGAAGGTGCCGCTGCTCGCGAACGTGGGCTCGCCGAAGGACGCGCCCGCGGCTGTCGCGCTGGGCGCGGAGGGCGTGGGGCTCTTCCGCACCGAGTTCCTCTTCCTCGACTCGTCGAGCGCGCCGAGCGTCGAGGCGCAGACCGCCGCCTACACCGAGCTGCTGCAGGCGTTCCCCGGCAAGAAGGTCGTCGCGCGCGTGCTCGACGCCGGCGCCGACAAGCCGCTGCCGTTCCTGAACGACGCCCACGAGGAGAACCCGGCGCTCGGCCTCAGGGGCATCCGCGCGCTGCGGGCGACCGAGCAGATCCTGCGCGACCAGCTCACGGCGCTCGCGGACGCGCAGGCGGCGACCGAGGCGGAGCTGTGGGTGATGGCCCCGATGATCGCCGACGTCGAGGAGACCGAGTACTTCGTCGCGCTCGGGCGCGAGCTGGGGCTCCGCACGGTCGGCGCGATGGCCGAGGTGCCGTCGATCGCGGTCGTCGCCGACCAGGTGCTCGAGGTGGCCGACTTCGTCTCGATCGGCACGAACGACCTGACGCAGTACACGCTCGCCGCCGACCGGCAGCTCGGCTCCGTCGCCGCCTTCCAGGACCCGTGGCACCCGGCGGTGCTGCGGCTGGTGGGGATGCTCGGCGAGGCCGGGGCGAAGGCCGGCAAGCCCGTGGGGGTGTGCGGCGAGGCCGCGGCGGATCCGGCGCTCGCGGTCGTGCTCGTCGGCCTCGGCGTGACGTCGCTGTCGATGAGCGCCTCGGCGCTCGCCGACGTGCGCGCCGAGCTGCTGACCGTGACGCTCGACGAGGCGCGCGAGCGCGCCGCTCGGGCCGTCGCAGCCCGCTCGGCGGCCGGCGCGAGGGCGGCGGCTGCCGCCTAGCGCTTCCGCCCGGCCGCGCGGGCGACCGCGACGGCGAACTCCCGGGCGCGCTCCCGCTCGCCCTCGATCGGCAGCACCACGACCTCCTGGGCGACGGCATGCACCTGCTTGCGCAGCCGGCGCCGCGCCCGCGCGCGCCGGGACGCGCCGACCGCACCACCGATGAGCGCGCCCACGAGGCCGAGCACGATGCCGAGGAGCACCCCGCCGATGAGCCCCACGAGCGGCACCGGCCAGCCGTCGAGCCATGTCGCCGTGCCCTCGACCTGCGGGATCGTCGGCGCGACCATGCCCCACAGCGGCAGCAGCACGGGCAGCAGCAGCCAGATGCCGCTCACGACCGCCGCGAGCAGCGCGATCCACTGGATCGCGGCGAGGAGCGGCCACCACCAGGAGCCGCGCGCGCCGAGGTCGGTGCGGGCGACCGCCCGGTCGAGCTCCGCCGGGAGCCGCTCGAGCGCATCCGCCGCGTGCTCGTGGATCGCGGCCGACCAGCCCTCACCGAGTCCCGTCGCGGCCGCGCCGGCGTAGGCGCGCACCGCGGTGCCCGCCTGTGCGCGCTGCGCGGCGCTCATGGGCGGCATGCCGGTGCGGTGCACCTCGGCGTCGCGGCCGCGCTCGCGGCCGAGCGCGAGGTGCAGCCGTCGCAGCGGGTCGGGCGCGAGCCGCAGCATCCACGCCGTGAGCGGCCAGCCGGTCACCTGGCCGGCGCGCTTGCGGTAGCTGCCGGCGACCGCCTGCGCGACCGCCTCGACGTTCGCGGCGGCGCCGAGGCCCCGCTCGAGCTGCTGCACGTCGGCCGAGCGCACCTTGCCCGGCACGCCCGACTGCTCGAGCCTGCCGGCGATGCCGCGGATGTCGGCGGCGAGGCGCTGCGAGGCCGCCTTCCGATCGGCGGCGAAGCGCGCGATGAGCGCCCGCAGGTCGTCGATGCCCTCGCCGGTGACGGCCGAGACCGGCAGCACCCGCACGCCCTCGAGCCCGTCGCGGCGCAGCAGCCCGCGCAGCGAGCCGACGACGTGCTGCACCTCGTCGGCCGGCAGCCGGTCGACCTGGTTGAGCACCGCCGCAGTCACCGCCGCGTGCGTCGCGAGCGGCGCGATGAAGTCGCGGTGGATGACGGCGTCGGCGTACTTCTGCGGGTCGACGACCCAGACGAGCACGTCGACCTGGCCGGCGAGCCGCTCGGCGATCGCGCGGTGCTCGAGCGCGACCGAGTCGAAGTCGGGCAGGTCGAGCACGATGAGCGACAGCTCCTGGCCGGCGGCGAAGGGCCGCTCCATGATGCGCCGGTCGCGCACCTGCAGCCAGTCGAGCAGGGCGGATGCGCCGCGGGGGTTCCAGACGGCCGCGAGCGGCTCCGAGGTGGTCGGCCGCCGCACGTGGGTGCGCGCGAGCGCCTCGCCCGCCAGCGCGTTCATGAGCGACGACTTGCCGGATCCGGTCGCGCCGAACAGGCCGACGACGGTGTGCTCGGAGGACAGCGCGCGGCGCTCGCCGGCGCTCGCGGCGATGCGGCGCACCGCCTCGAGCTCGGCCTCCGGCACGCGGCCTGCGCCGAGCTCGGCCGCCTCCGAGAGCGCGCCGAGCAGCGCGTCGACGGTCGGCTCGCTCATCGCGGCGCCCCAGGGCGGTCGTCGCGCTCGCGCTCGTCGGCGGCGTGCGGGCCCGGCTCGAGCTCGCGCACGTCGTCGGCCTCCCCGTCGACCGGCGGCTCGGCGTCGTCGTCGAGCGCCTCGCCCTCGACGAGGTCGCTCGGCTGCAGCGCCCGCGAGGGCCGCTCGTCGGTGCGTCCGTCGGCGCGCCCGACGGCCGCCATCGCGGTCTCGAGCTCCGTCGCCGCGTCCCGCAGCGCATCCGCCGCCGTGCCCGCCTCCACGGGCGCGAGCAGCGCATCCCAGCGCGACGCCTCCCGCTCGAGCAGCGCGCGCACCCGGGTCTCGAGGTCGTCGCGCGCCTGCGCGGCCAGTCGCCGCACTGCGTCCTCGCCGAAGATCGTCTCGAGCAGCTTCTGCCCGACGACCGCCGAGCCGCCGGCGATCGCGAGCTCGCCGCCGGTGAGCCCGCCGGTCGACGCGAACACCACGACCATGAGCGCCACCGTGATCACGTTGAGCCCGAGCGACATCACCCGCGCCTTGGTGCGCTTGCCGGCGGCCTGCTCGGTGATGAGCTCCATGAGCGCCTGCTGCCAGTCGCGCACGAGCGTCGCGGCGCGCTCCGAGAGGTCGGGCGACGGATGCGCGAGGTCGGCGCCGCTCGTGAGCTGCCGGCCGACGGCGCTGTGCCGCACGCGCTGCCACGCGTCGGAGGCGGCGCGGCCGGCCTCGTCGACCATGACCGCATGCAGGCCGCTCTCGATCTCGTGCTCGACCTCCACCGCGGGCGGGGGCTTGCCCTGGAACCACGCGACGACCTGGTCGCGGGTGCGGGAGTACCAGGACTCGACGGTGCGGAACACGTCGGAGGTGCCGACGAAGTCCTGCCAGCGGGCGAGCACCTCGCCGCGCAGCAGCACGCCGTCGCGCGTCGCGTCGGTGACGCGCTCGGCGGCGTCGGCGTGCGCGGTGCGCACCGTGTCGCGGAGGTCCTGCGCGACCACCAGCTGCTCGTCGCGCGCGTCGGCGACGGCGCGCGCCGTGACGCCGAGCCGCTCGACCGTGCCCGCGAGCGTGCGGCCGGCGATGCGGGCCCGCTCGGCGCGGTCGCCGGCGATGCCGGTCAGCCAGCCGCGGATCGCCTCGGTCGCGGCATCGGGGAGCATGCCGCGACCGTCGAGCGGCGACTCCGCGATCACGAAGACCGGCGCGTCGGCGAGCCCCCGCACGGCGAGCATCTGGCGCAGGTCGGCCTCCACCTCGGCCTCGGCGCCGGGCGGCACCCGGTTCAGCACGACGCCGACGGTGATGTCGCGGGCGGCGGCGTCGTCGAGCAGCTTCCACGGCACGGCGTCGGCGTAGCGGTTGGCGGTGGTCGAGAAGAGCCACAGGTCGGCGGCGGCGAGCAGCTGCGCGGCGAGCGCGCGGTTCTCGTCGGCGATCGAGTCGACGTCGGGCGCGTCGAGGATCGCGAGGTCGCGCGGCACGCGCTCGTCGGCGACGAGCACGACCGAGCCGATGAGCGCGGCGTCGGGCTCGTCGCCCGCCTCGCTCGCGGGCGCCTCGCGCACGACGCCGCGCACCCGCGCGAGGCCGGGCAGGATGCGCGTCGAGCCGAACCAGCCGGCGTCGGCGGGGGAGTGCAGCAGGATCGGCTGCCGGGTGGTGGGGCGGATGACCCCGGTGCGGGTGACGGGATGGCCCACGAGCGCGTTCACGAGCGTCGACTTGCCGGCGCCGGTCGAGCCGCCGACGACTGCGAGCAGCGGTGCGTCGAGGTGGCTGAGGCGCGGCTGGATGTAGTCGTCGATCTGCCGCACGGCCGCCCTCCGCGCGTCGCGCGCGGCGTCGGCGCCAGCCACCGACAGCGGCAGGGCCACGCCGTCGAGGGCGTCGCGCAGGGCGTCGAGCCGGTCGAGGGCGGCGATGGTGGCGTCGGTCACGCCGCCAGTCTGCCCCACGAGCCCGAGCGTCGCCCGGGCTACCTGATCGGCGCCGGCACCCGCCGCAGCCGCGCGATGACCGTTGCGGCGCCGATCGCCACGCACACCGCCGCGGCGGCGACCGCGACGGGGAACGACGCCGGCTCGCCGAGCGCGCGCCCGATCCCGATCCACGACAGCCCCCAGAGCATGGCGAGCGCCGGGGCGATGCGGCCGCCGCCGCGGGCGGCGATCAGCGCGCCGACGAGCGCGACGACCGCCAGCACCACGATCGCGAGCGGCTCGAACGGCTCCGGCCTCACCCCCGCATCCGCGAGCCAGGCCGCGATGTTCGCGACCGTCGCGACCGACACCCAGCCCAGGTAGAGGCCGAAGGTGCCGTCGACGACGACCGCCTCGAGGCGCGAGGCGGGCCGGATGCGGCACAGCAGCTCGAAGATCGCGGCCAGCACCGCCAGCAGCACGACGATCACGACGACCGTCACCGGCAGCAGCCCCGCCTGCGCGCACAGGATCCACGCGGCGTTCAGCACGAGCGAGGCCACCGCGAGCCAGCCGATCGCGCGCTGCCGGCGGTCGTGGCGCTGGGCGGGCAGCACCTGCCAGACCGCGTAGACGGCGAACCCGAGGTAGATGACCGACCAGATCGAGAAGGCCGGGCTCGCGGGCGCGAGCGGCGTCGCGTCCGCCGCGAGCGCGCCGCTCGAGGAGGCCTGCACCTCGGCGCCGCCGAACGCGCCCGAGCCGAGCGCGGCCATCGCGAGCGTCACCGGCAGCGCGATGAGCACGGCCCAGGGGCGGATGCGGTCGAGCGTCGAGGTGCGGTCCATGCACGCAGACTACATTGCCAGGCTAACTATTCGACGAGCGGTCGCCGTGGATGTGCCGAGGGCCCGCCTCCGACCGATGGTGGTCGGGAGCGGGCCCTCGAGAGGCGGGCGCTCGCCTAGAGCTTGACGCCCGTCAGCATCGCCTGCTTGACCTCGGCGATCGCCTTCGTCACCTGGATGCCGCGCGGGCACGCATCCGTGCAGTTGAAGGTGGTGCGGCAGCGCCACACGCCCTCGCGGTCGTTGAGGATGTCGAGGCGCACCTGGCTCGCCTCGTCGCGGCTGTCGAAGATGAAGCGGTGCGCGTTCACGATCGCCGCCGGGCCGAAGTACTGGCCGTCGGTCCAGAACACCGGGCACGAGGTCGTGCACGCGGCGCAGAGGATGCACTTCGTGGTGTCGTCGAAGCGCTCGCGCTGCGCGATCGTCTGGTGGCGCTCCTTCTCGGGCTTGCCCGAGGCCTGCAGGAACGGCTGGATCTCGCGGAAGGAGTCGAAGAACGGCTCCATGTCGACGATGAGGTCCTTCTCGAGCGGCAGGCCCTTGATCGCCTCGACGTAGATGGGCTTCGAGATGTCGAAGTCCTTCACGAGCGCCTTGCAGGCGAGGCGGTTCTTGCCGTTGATGCGCATCGCGTCGGAGCCGCACACGCCGTGCGCGCACGAGCGGCGGAAGGCGAGCGACGGGTCCTGCTCCCACTTGATGCGGTGCAGGGCGTCGAGGATGCGCTCCGTCTGGTACATCTGGACGTCGTAGTCGACCCAGCGCGGCTCGTCGTCGACCTCGGGGTCGTAGCGGCGCACGATGAGCGTGACGGTGAAGCTCTCGGGCACCTCGACCGGCGCGGCCTCGACCGGGCGGTCGGCGGCCTCGGCCGCGGAGTCGACCGGCGCGGCGCTCGTGCCGCTCGAGGACATCGCGCTCTCGGCGTCGGCCGTCGTCGCCTCGACGGCGGCGTCGGCCTGCGCGGCGGGGTCGCCGGTCTCGGCCTCGCGCTCGAAGCCGGCGCTGTTCTCGTTCTTCTGCTCGCTCTCGGCCATCAGTACTTCCGCTCCGTCGGCTGGTAGTGGGTGACGCGCACGGGCTTCCAGTCGAGGCGGATGCCCTGGCTGGCTCCCGTCTCGGCGTCGGTCCGGTACGCCATCGTGTGCTGCATGTAGTTCACGTCGTCGCGCGTCGGGTAGTCGTCGCGCATGTGGGCGCCGCGCGACTCCTTGCGGTTGATCGCCGAGACGACCACCACCTCGGCGAGGTCGAGCAGGAAGCCCAGCTCGACGGCCTCGAGCAGGTCGGTGTTGAAGCGCCGGCCGCGGTCGTGGATGCGCACGTTCGGGTAGCGCTCGCGCAGGGCGGCGATGTCGGCGAGCGCCGTCTGCAGCGTCTCCTCGGTGCGGAACACCTGGGCGTTCCGGTCCATCGTCTCCTGCAGCGCCTTGCGGATCTCGGCGACCGACTCGGTGCCCTCGCCCTCGCGCAGCTGGGCGAGCATCTTCACGACGCCGTCCGCGGCGTCCGCGGGCAGGTCGACGAAGTCGGCCGTCTGCGCGTACGCGACGGCGTTGTTGCCGGCGCGCTTGCCGAAGACGTTGATGTCGAGCAGCGAGTTCGTGCCGAGGCGGTTGGCGCCGTGCACCGACACGCACGCGCACTCGCCGGCGGCGTAGAGGCCCGGGATGACGGTCTCGTTGTCGCTCAGCACCTGCGCGTCGTTGTTGGTGGGGATGCCGCCCATCGCGTAGTGCGCGGTGGGGTAGACGGGCACGCGCTCGACCACCGGGTCGACGCCGAGGTAGGTGCGGGCGAACTCGGTGATGTCGGGCAGCTTCGTCTCGAGCACCTCGGCGCCGAGGTGGGTGCAGTCGAGGTAGACGTAGTCCTTGTTGGGGCCCGCGCCGCGGCCGTCGAGCACCTCCTGCACCATCGAGCGGGCGACGATGTCGCGCGGCGCGAGGTCCTTGATGGTGGGGGCGTAGCGCTCCATGAAGCGCTCGCCGGAGGCGTTGCGCAGGATCGCGCCCTCGCCCCGCGCGCCCTCGGTGAGGAGGATGCCGAGGCCCGCGAGGCCCGTCGGGTGGAACTGGTAGAACTCCATGTCCTCGAGCGGCAGGCCCTGGCGCCACACGATGCCGACGCCGTCGCCCGTGAGGGTGTGCGCGTTGGAGGTGGTCTTGTAGATCTTGCCGAAGCCGCCGGTGGCGAAGACGACCGACTTGCCCTGGAAGACGTGGATCTCGCCGGTCGCGAGCTCGTAGGCGACGACGCCCGAGACGCGCTTGACGCCGTCGACCTCGGCCATGATCAGGTCGAGAGCGTAGAACTCGTTGAAGAACTCGACGCCGTGCTTGACGCAGTTCTGGTAGAGCGTCTGCAGGATCATGTGGCCGGTGCGGTCGGCCGCGTAGCAGGCGCGGCGCACGGGCGCCTTGCCGTGGTCGCGCGTGTGGCCGCCGAAGCGCCGCTGGTCGATCTTGCCGTCGGGCGTGCGGTTGAACGGCAGGCCCATGTTCTCGAGGTCGTAGACCGCGTCGATCGCCTCGCGCGTCAGGATCTCGGCGGAGTCCTGGTCGGTGAGGTAGTCACCGCCCTTGACGGTGTCGTACGTGTGCCACTCGTTGCTGTCCTCCTCCACGTTGGCGAGCGCCGCGGCCATGCCGCCCTGCGCCGCACCCGTGTGGGAGCGCGTCGGGTAGAGCTTCGTGATGACCGCGGTCGACGCCTTGGGCGCCGCCTCGATCGCCGCGCGCATGCCGGCGCCGCCGGCCCCGACGATGACGACATCGTGCTGGTGGTAGTGGATGCCGTCGGTGACGGAACTGTGATCAGCCATGGAAGGTGGGGGTCTCCGTAGATCTCGACTAGAGCGACGCGCAGAACTCCGGCAGCAGCGCGGGGTCGGCGGCCGTCGGGCAGGGGTCGAACGTGAAGGTGATGAGCGTGCCGAGGATGATCAGCACCGCGGCGGCGACGCCGATCGCGCCGATGGCGGCCGTGCGGATCGCGGGCTTGTGCACGTAGTCGTTGACGATCGTGCGCATGCCGTTCGAGCCGTGGAGGATCGCAAGCCACAGCATCGTGACGTCCCACCACTGCCAGAACGGGTCGGCGAGCTTGCCGCCCACGAAGCCGAAGTCGATGGCGTGGATGCCGCCCGGCGTCCAGAGCAGGTTGTAGGCGAGGTGGCCGAAGATCAGCACGACGAGCACGACGCCCGAGGCGCGCATGAAGATCCAGCCGGCCTTCTCGAGGTTGGGGCCGCGACGGCCCTTCGAGCGCGCCGGGTAGGCGTAGTTGGGGCTCTCGATCGTGGTGCTCATCACTCGCCCCCCTCGGCCGGCGAGAACACGTTCACCAGGTGGTTCGGCGTGAAGTACAGCATCAGCGCGACGACGACGCCCATCACGATCCAGAACAGCAGGCGCTGGTGGCGCGTGGCCCACGGCCACACGTCGACGAGGATGATGCGCAGCCCGTTCATCGCGTGCAGCACGACGGCGCCCACGAGCGCCACCTCGCCCAGGCCCATGATCGGGTTCTTGTACGACTCCATCACCGCGTTGTACGCTTCCGGGCTCACGCGGATCAGCGACGTGTCGAGCACGTGCACGAGCAGGAAGAAGTAGATCGCCACACCGGTGATGCGGTGGAGCACCCACGACCACATGCCCTCGTTGCCGCGATACAGCGTGCCGCTGAACGTGGTCCTCTGGGGCTTGGGGTCGGGGAGGGTGAGGCTGCTCGATGTCTCAGACACGCGCGTTCCCTCCGTTGGTCGACCGGGCAAGGTGCATCCATCCTATGCCCGCCCGCCGACGCCGTCGGCCCGTCGCGCTAGGCGTCGACGAGCCCGCCCGCGCCGCGGAGCGCGCGCCGCGCCGCCGCCTCGTAGTGCTCGAGCAGCTGGTCGGCGACCGCGTGCCACGACCGGCCGAGCACGCGGCGGCGGCCGGCCTCGCCCATCCGCGCCCGCATCGCCGGGTCGGCGGCGAGCGCCGCCACCGCGCCGCGGAGGGCGGATGCGTCGTCGGGCGCGAAGAGGAGGCCGGTGGTGCCGTGGTCCACGAGGTCGATGGGCCCGCCCGCGCGGGGCGCGACGACCGGCAGGCCGCTCGCGGCAGCCTCCTGCAGGGTCTGGCCGAACGTCTCCTCGGCGCCGGTGTGCACGAAGACGTCCATCGCGGCGTAGGCCGCGCGGAGCGCGTCGCCGTGCAGCTGGCCGAGGAAGAGCGGCCGCAGCCGCGAGAGCCGTGAGCGCGTCTCGGCCATGCCGGGGCCGTCGCCGACGATCACGACGCGGATGCCCGGCACGCCCTCGAGCGCCCGCAGCCGGTCGAGGCCTTTCTCGGGCGCGACGCGGCCGACGTAGCCGACGATCGCCTCGCCGTGGGGCGCGATGCGGCGGCGCAGCGCCGCGGCGGCCGGGCACTGGCGGTTGTCGGGGTGGAAGCCGTCGAGGTCGACGCCGCGCACCCACGGGTGCACGCGCTTCACGCCCGCCTCCTCGAGGTCGGCGATCGCCGCGGTCGAGGGAGCGAGCGTGCGGTCGGCGGCGTTGTGGATGCGCCGGATGATCCGCCACGCGAAGGCGGCGCCGGCGCCGAGCCGGTTGCGGCGGGCGAAGCCGGCCACGTCGGTCTGGTAGATCGCCACGCTCGGCAGGCCGATGCGCGCGGCCTCGGCGATCGCCTGGCCGCCGAGCATGAAGGGGCTCGCGGCGTGCAGCACGTCTGGCTGGAAGCGCGCGAGGAGCGACGCGACCTGCGGGCTCGGCAGCCCGACCGGGAACTGGCGGTAGGCGAACGAGGGCACCTCGTGCACCGGCACGCCGCGGTAGTGCATGGGCGCGCCGCACCGGGGGGTGATGACCATCGCCTCGCGGCCGGTGTCGACCAGGTGGTCGAGCACCCGGCAGACGGAGGTCGTGACGCCGTTGACGGTGGGGAGGAAGCTCTCCGTCACGATGGCCACCCGCTCGATGCGCACGGGGCAACCGTACGTCGGCGGCGCGGCCGAGGCTGGAAGCGCGCGGTGAACGGCGCGTGAACACCCCGGGCGGCGGCCGGCCGCCCACCGCTGGCTAGGCTCGCACCGTGACGGCGATCGACGACTTCTTCAGCATCATCCCCGCCGGCGGCGCGGGCTCTCGGCTGTGGCCGCTGTCGCGCGCCGATGCGCCGAAGTTCCTCCACGACCTCACCGGCAGCGGCAAGACGCTGCTGCGCGCCACCTACGACCGGGTCGTGCCGCTGTCGGGACCGGGGCGCACGATGGTCGTCACCGGCCGCGCCCACCGCTCCGCCGTCGAGGCGCAGATCCCCGAGCTCGACGACGCGAGCATCGTGCTCGAGGCCGACCCGCGCGACTCCACCGTGGCGATCGCGCTCGCCGCGGCCATCCTCCGCCGGCGCGAGCCCGACGTGATCGTCGGCTCGTTCGCCGCCGACCACGTGATCCATGACGAGCGCGCGTTCCGGCGCGCGGTGCAGGAGGCGGCCGCGGCGGCGCGCGCCGGCTTCATCGCCACCATCGGCATCACCCCCACGGAGCCCGCGATCGGCTTCGGCTACATCCGCGCCGGCGAGCCGGCGGGGATCGCGGATGCGCCGCACGCGGCGGCCGTGAGCGCGTTCGTCGAGAAGCCCTCGGCCGAGGTCGCGAGGCAGTACCTCGCCGGCGGCCACCACCTCTGGAACGCCGGCATGTTCATCGCGCGCGCCGACGTGCTGCTCGCCGAGCTCGCGATCGGCGAGCCCGAGCTCGCCGCCCAGATCGAGGAGCTCGCCGAGGCCTGGGACGAGCCGGCCCGCCGCGGCCCGGCGGTGGACCGGCTCTGGCCGCAGCTGAAGAAGATCGCGATCGACTACGCGGTCGCCGAGCCCGCGGCCGAGCGCGGGCGCCTCGTCGTGGTGCCGGGCGACTTCGACTGGGACGACGTGGGCGACTTCTCGGCCGTCGCGAAGCTGCACAACGGCGGCCGGCGCGGCCGCCTCGCGATCCTCGGGAGCGAGGGCACCGTGCTCGCCGACTCCGCCTCGGGCATCGTCGTCTCGCAGTCGAAGCGCATCATCTCGGTGGTCGGCATCCAGGACGTCGTGATCGTGGACACCCCCGACGCCCTGCTCGTGACGACGACCGACAACGCGCAGCGCGTGAAGCAGGTCGTCGACGCGGTGCGCCGCTCGGGCAACGCCGACGCCCTCTGACGCCGCGCCCTGCGCGCGCGGGCGCGGCGATCGCAGGGTGCCCGCACGCGCCATGGCGGTTACCATTGCGCCACCGCACGAAGGAGTCGCCGTGTCCCGCACGCTCTCGCCCGCCAGGGCCGCCACCGTCCTCGCCGCCCCGGCGCTGGCAGCCCTGCTGCTGCTCGCCGGCTGCTCGGCGCCGCCGCCCGCCGAGACCGCGGCGCCCGGCGCGAGCGACGCCCCCGAGCAGTCGCTCGAGTGCGCGCAGATGGTCACGAACTCCGGCGGCCTCAACGACCGCTCCTTCAACGAGACGAGCTGGGCGGGCATGGAGCGCGCGCAGGAGGAGCTCGGCGTCGAGGCGAACGTGCTCGTCTCCACCACCGAGAGCGACCTCGCGCCCAACGTCCAGGCCGCCGTCGACACCGGGTGCGGCTTCGTGCTCACCGTCGGCTACGAGCTGGCCGCCGCGACCGCCGAGCAGGCGGAGGCGAACCCCGACGTGCAGTTCGCGATCGTCGACGAGATCGTCGAGGCGCCCAACGTGCGCTCGATCGTGTTCGACACCGCGCAGGCGGCCTTCCTCGCCGGCTACGCCGCCGCATCCGTCAGCGAGACGGGCACGGTCGCCACCTTCGGCGGCGGCAACCAGCCGCCCGTCACCCTCTTCATGGACGGCTTCGCCGCCGGCATCGACGCGTTCAACGAGGCGAAGGGCGCCGACGTGCAGCTGCTCGGCTGGGACCCGGAGTCCCAGGACGGCACCTTCACGGGCGACTTCGAGAACGTCAGCCTCGGGCAGTCGCAGACGCAGGCCTTCATCGCGCAGGGCGCCGACGTGATCCTGCCGGTCGCCGGCCAGGTGGGGGAGGGCGCGTTCCGCGCCTCGCTCGACGCGGGCGGCGAGGTGCTCGTGCTCTGGGTCGACAACGACGGCTACGACACCCTGCCGGAGGAGTTCCGGCCGCTGCTGCTCACGAGCGTGCTGAAGAACACCGAGGACGCGGTGGTGGGCGCGGTCACCGACGCCGCCGACGGCACGATCTCCGACGAGCCCATCATCGGCACGCTCGAGAACGGCGGCGTCGACATCGCCCCCTTCCACGACCTCGACGACCGGGTCAGCGACGAGACGAAGGCCGAGCTGGATGCGCTGCGCGAGCAGATCATCGCCGGCGAGATCACGGTGGAGTCGCCCTCGAGCCCGTGACCGCGGTTTCGGGATTGCAACGATTGCGTTGCGGTGCCCTCAGACCGTCTCGAACCGCCGTCGCGCGGCCGTATGCTCAACCATCATGCGCTCAGCCGCGTCGCGGCGAGCATCCTTTGCACTGGAGGATCCCTTGAGGAAGTTCACCCGTACCGCCGCGCGCGGCGGCGCCATCGCCGTCGGCGCGATGCTGCTGCTCGCCGGCTGCGCCGCCGCCCCTGAGGCGCCCAGCGGCTCGTCGCCCGCCACCGAGGAGCCGGCCGCCACGGTCGACATCCAGCCCTGCATCGTCTCCGACTCGGGCGGCTTCGACGACCGCTCCTTCAACCAGCTCGGCGCCGAGGGCGTCCGCGCGGCGGCAGAGGGCCTGGGCGTCGAGGCGATCGAGGTCGAGTCGCAGTCGGAGGCCGACTTCGCCCCCAACATCTCGAGCGTCATCGACCAGGGCTGCAACATGGTCGTGACCGTGGGCTTCCTCCTCGCCGAGGCCACCGCGGCCGCCGCCGAGGCGAACCCCGACATCCAGTTCGCGATCATCGACGACAGCTCGATCGACCTGCCGAACGTGCAGCCGATCGTCTTCGACACCGCGCAGGCCGCGTTCCTCGCCGGCTACGCCGCCGCCTCGCACACCGAGACGGGCATCATCGCCACCTGGGGCGGCATCCAGATCCCGCCGGTGACGATCTTCATGGACGGCTTCTACGAGGGCGCCATGTACTACAACGAGCAGAACGGCACGGACGTGCAGGTGCTCGGCTGGGACCCCGAGGCGCAGAACGGCTCGTTCACGGGCGGCTTCGAGGCCGGCGTGGAGGCGAAGGCCATGGCCGAGACCTTCATCGGCCAGAACGCCGACGTGCTGATGCCGGTCGGCGGCCCGATCTTCCTCTCGGCCGCTGAGGCCATCCGCGACGCAGGCGAGGACTCGGGCATCACGATGGTGGGCGTCGACGCCGACCTCTACGAGACGTCGCCCGACAACGCCGACCTCTTCCTCACGTCGGTGCTCAAGGGCATGGCGCAGGGCACGCAGGCCGTCGTCGAGCAGGCCGCGGCGGGCGAGTTCTCGAACGAGCCGTACGTCGGCACGCTCGAGAACGAGGGCGTCGGCATCGCGCCGTTCCACGACTTCGAGGGTGAGGTCGACCCCGAGCTGCAGGCGCAGCTCGACGAGATCACCGCGGGCATCATCGCCGGCGAGATCACGGTCGAGTCGCCGGCGAGCCCGCAGCAGTAGTCCGCAGGCACGTGCGTGGGGGTCGGCTCCGGTCGGCCCCCACGCGCGTGAGCGGAGCCGAGGCACCTGCGGCTCCCGCGCAATCCGACTAGATTCACAGGCGTCGTCAAGGTCGAAGGAAGGCACATGGCCGTCGAGCACCCCACCCTCGAGCTCCGAGGGATCACGAAGCGCTTCGGCGCGCTGGTCGCGAACGACCACATCGACCTCGAGGTCCGGGCCGGCGAGATCCACTGCCTCCTCGGCGAGAACGGCGCCGGCAAGTCGACGCTCATGAACGTGCTCTACGGCCTGTACCACGCCGAGGAGGGCGAGATCCTGCTCGACGGCGCCCCCCAGCGCTTCGCGGGCCCCGGCGACGCGATGCACGCCGGCATCGGCATGGTGCACCAGCACTTCATGCTCATCCCCGTCTTCACCGTCGCCGAGAACGTGCTGCTCGGCCACGAGCGCGCCCTCGGCGGCCTCGCGGGCGCGAAGCAGAAGGTGCGCGAGATCTCGCAGCGCTTCGGCTTCCACATCGACCCCGACGCCAGGATCGAGGACCTGCCCGTCGGCGTCCAGCAGCGCGTCGAGATCATCAAAGCCCTCTCGCAGGACGCGAAGGTGCTCGTGTTCGACGAGCCCACCGCCGTGCTCACGCCGCAGGAGACCGACGAGCTGATGGCGATCATGCAGCAGCTCCGCGACGAGGGCACCGCGATCGTCTTCATCACCCACAAGCTCCGCGAGGTGCGCGCGATCGCCGACCGCATCACGGTCATCCGCCTCGGCAAGGTCGTGGGCGAGGCGAGCCCGCAGTCGTCGAGCACCGAGCTCGCGTCGATGATGGTCGGCCGCCCGGTCGAGCTCACCGTGCACAAGCGCCCGCCGGTGCTCACCGACAACCGCCTCGAGGTCACGGGCCTGACGGTGCTGGATGCGATCGGCCAGAAGGTCGTCAACGACGTCTCGTTCACGGTGCAGGGCGGCGAGGTGCTCTGCATCGCCGGCGTCCAGGGCAACGGCCAGACCGAGCTCACCGAGGCCATCCTGGGCCTCCAGCCCCGCGCCACCGGCTCGATCGACCTCAACGGCAACGAGCTGCTCGGCGACTCCGTGCGCGAGGTGCTCGACGCCGGCGTCGGGTTCGTGCCGGAGGACCGCAAGGTCGACGGCCTCGTCGGCGACTTCACGATCGCCGAGAACCTGATGCTCGACCGCTACCGCGGAGCGCCCTTCGTGAGCGCCGGCACCATCGACCGCGGCGCCCGCGACGAGTTCGCGACCGAGAAGCTCGGCGCCTTCGACATCCGCGCCCAGGGCATCGACACGCACGTCGGCACGCTCTCGGGCGGCAACCAGCAGAAGGTGGTGCTCGCGCGCGAGCTCGGGCGCCCCCTCTCGCTCTTCGTCGCCTCGCAGCCCACCCGCGGCCTCGACGTCGGCTCGATCGAGTTCGTGCACAGCCAGATCATCGCCACCCGCGACGCGGGCATCCCTGTCATCGTCGTCTCCACCGAGCTCGACGAGGTCGTCGGGCTCGCCGACCGCATCGCGGTCATGTACCGCGGCGGCGTGGTCGGCATCGTCCCCGCCGACACCAGCCGCGACATCCTCGGCCTCATGATGGCCGGGGAGCGCCCCGCCGGCATCCCGGCGCCGACCCCCTCGAAGGGAGCCGCAGCGTGAACGACAGGCCGCGCGACGCCGACGACCCGATGGAGCCCGCGGCGCAGCAGCACCCCGGCGGCTCGCCCGACTCCGGGGACGCCCCCGCGGTCGTGCACGCGCCCGAGGCCGCGGAGGTGGCCGCGCCGGCGGTCGTCGTGCCCACCGACGACCGGCAGGTCGAGCAGGAGGACCCCTGGGGCAGTGCCTTCCGCCGCATCATGGGCGGCAACCTCGTCATGGCCGTGCTCGCGATCGTCACCTCGCTCGTCGTCGGCGGCATCCTCATCGCCGCGACCGACGAGCGCGTGCAGGAGACGAGCGGCTACTTCTTCGCCCGGCCGGGCGACACGCTCGCCGCGGCCTGGGACGCCGTCGGCGGCGCCTACTGGGCGCTCTTCCAGGGGTCGATCCTCAACGTCTCGCGGGCCGACGCCGGCTTCGCGCAGCTCATCAAGCCGCTCACCGACACGCTGAACTTCGCCACCCCGCTCATCGCCGCGGGCCTCGGCGTCGCGATCGCGTTCCGCGTCGGCCTGTTCAACATCGGCGGCCGCGGCCAGATGCTGTGGGCTGCCGCGGCTGCCGGCTGGGTCGGCTACTCGTTCGCCCTGCCGCCCGTGCTGCACGTGCTCGTCGCGATCGCGGCGGGCATCGCCGCGGGCGCCATCTGGGGCGGCATCGCCGGCGCGTTCAAGGCGTACACGGGCGCGCACGAGGTGATCGTCACGATCATGCTGAACTTCGTCGCGCTATGGTTCATCACCTGGATGCTGCGCACGCCGGGCCTGCTGCAGAACCCGGGCAGCAACAACCCGATCTCGCCGCCGATGGCCGAGACCGCGGTGCTGCCGTCGATCTTCGGCCCGCCCTTCATCCTGCACTGGGGCTTCGTGCTGTCGGTCGCCGCGGTCATCTTCTGCTCGTGGCTCATCAACCGCTCGAACATCGGCTTCCAGTTCCGCGCCGTCGGCTACAACGCCAACGCCGCGCTCAACGCCGGCATGGACGTCAAGCGCCTCACCGTCTACGCGATGCTCTTCGCGGGCGGCTTCATGGGGCTCGCGGGCGCCCAGCAGGTGACGGGCGCCGTCACCACCGGCTTCACCTCGGGCATCGACGCCGGCATCGGCTTCGACGCCATCACGGTCGCGCTGCTCGGCGGCTCCACGCCGTGGGGCACCTTCTTCGCGGGCCTGCTGTTCGGCGCCTTCAAGGCCGGCGGCTTCCGCATGCAGGCGGCCGAGGGCGTGCCGATCGACATCATCCTCGTCGTGCAGTCGTTCATCGTGCTGTTCATCGCGGCCCCGCCGCTCGTGCGCGCGATGTTCGGCCTGCCGCAGCCCGGCAGGAAGTCGCGCAGGCAGCTGCGCGACGAGGCCGCGATCTCGGACGCGACCAAGGCGAAGGGAGCGCAGTCGTGACCGCGCAGCAGCCCACCACCCAGGCGCCGGCGCAGGCCGAGACCGTCGAGCTCGAGCGCGCGGTCGTCAAGCACTGGAAGGCGCCGATCTCGTACACGGTGCTCACGCTCGTCGCGCTGCTGCTCACGGTCGTGCTCGGCCGCGACGGCTCCGCGACGCTGCGCCTCGCCTCGTCCGGCGACCTGTTCCAGCTGCCGGATGCGGTGCTCCCGGCGCGCGCGACGGGCATCGTCATCGTCATCCTGCTCGCGGCGCTCACGGCGCTGTCGTTCTGGGCGGCGGCCACCGCGCGGAGGCTCGGCGTCTGGCTGCCGATCGTCTTCGGCGTGCTCTTCGTCGTCGCGTTCCTCACCTGGGCGGGCGCGGGCTCCATGATCCCGATCGCGGGCCTGCTGTTCGCGACCGTCGGCCTGTCGGTGCCGCTCATCCTCGGCGCGATGGGCGGCGTGCTCTCGGAGCGCGCGGGCGTCGTGAACATCGCCATCGAGGCGCAGCTGCTCGGCGGCGCGTTCACCGGTGCCGTGGTCGCCTCGGCCACCGGCTCGACGCTCGTCGGCGTCGTCGCGGCGATGCTCGCGAGCGTGCTGGTGTCGATGGTGCTCGCGGTCTTCGCGATCCGCTACTTCGTCGAGCAGGTCATCGTCGGCGTCGTGCTCAACGTGCTCGTCGCGGGCCTGACGAACTTCTTCTACTCGTCGGTGCTCACCGACAACCCGGCGCTCAACTCGCCCGTGCGCCTGCCGAAGATCCCCATCCCGCTGCTCGAGAGCATCCCGCTCATCGGCCCGGCGCTGTTCAAGCAGACGATCATCGTCTACGCGATGTACGTCATCGTGCCGCTCATCGCGTGGGGCCTGTTCAAGACCACCTGGGGCCTGCGCCTGCGCGCCATCGGCGAGCACCCGATGGCCGCCGACACGGTCGGCATCAAGGTGAACCGGCTGCGCTTCTGGAACGTCGCGCTCGCGGGCGCCGTCGCCGGCCTCGGCGGCGCGTACTTCACGCTCGACTCCAACGGCTCCTTCACGCGCGAGATGACGGCCGGACTCGGCTACATCGCCCTCGCGGCGGTCATCTTCGGCCAGTGGCACCCGATCAAGGCGACGCTCGCGGCGCTGCTGTTCGGCTTCGCGTCGGCGCTGCAGCAGACGCTCGGCGCGATCGGCTCGCCCGTGCCGAGCGAGTTCATGCTCATGCTCCCGTACGTCATCACGCTGCTCGCGGTGGCAGGCTTCATCGGGCGGTCGAGGCCGCCTGCGGCCAGCGGCAAGCCGTACGTGAAGCAGTAGCGGCGATGGGCGACATCGACTGGAAGGCGCTGCACGACGCGGCCCACGAGGCGACGCGGCACGCGTACGTGCCGTACTCGCGGTTCCCGGTGGGCGCCGCGGCGCTCGTCGACGACGGCCGGGTCGTGACCGGCGCGAACATCGAGAACGCCGCCTACGGCGTCACGCTGTGCGCCGAGTGCTCGCTCGTGAGCGCGATGGTGATGGGCGGCGGCGGCCGGCTGATGGCCTTCGCGTGCGTCAACGGCGACGGCGAGCGGCTCATGCCGTGCGGCCGCTGCCGCCAGCTGCTCTCCGAGCACGCCGCCCCCGGCATGCTGCTCGACACCGTGAGCGGCATCCGCACCATGGCGGAGGTGCTCCCGGATGCGTTCGGCCCGGGCGCGCTCGACGCCTATGCCGCAGGGCATCCCGAGACCGGAGGGGCAGATCGTGGCTGAGGCCTTCGACGCCGTCGACATCATCCGCACGAAGCGCGACCGCGGCTCGCTCTCGACCGAGCAGATCGACTGGCTCATCGATGCGTACACGCGCGGCTACGTCGAGGACCCGCAGATGGCGGCGCTCGCGATGGCGATCCTGCTGAACGGCATGGAGCGCCGCGAGATCCACGACCTCACGATGGCGATGATCGCCTCCGGCGAGCGGATGGACTTCTCGTCGCTCGACGCGCCCACGGTCGACAAGCACTCGACCGGCGGCGTCGGCGACAAGATCACGCTGCCGCTCATGCCGCTCGTCGCCGCCTTCGGCGCCGCCGTGCCGCAGCTGTCGGGCCGCGGGCTCGGCCACACGGGTGGCACGCTCGACAAGCTCGAGTCGATCCCGGGCTGGCGGGCCGAGCTGACGAACGACGAGATGCTCGAGCAGCTGCGCACGGTCGGCGGCGTCGTGTGCGCGGCCGGCACGGGCCTCGCCCCGGCCGACAAGCGGCTCTACGCGCTCCGCGACATCACCGGCACGGTCGAGGCGATCCCGCTCATCGCCTCGTCGATCATGTCGAAGAAGATCGCCGAGGGCACCGGTGCGCTCGTGCTCGACGTGAAGTTCGGCTCCGGCGCGTTCATGCAGGAGTTCGAGCGCGCCCGCGAGCTCGCGCTGACGATGGTCGAGCTCGGCCGCGACGCGGGCGTCGAGACGCGCGCGCTGCTCACGACGATGGACGTGCCGCTCGGCCTCGCGATCGGCAACGCCAACGAGGTGCGCGAGTCGGTCGAGGTGCTCGCCGGCGGGGGCCCCGCCGACGTCGTCGAGCTCACCGTGGCGCTCGCCCGGGAGATGCTGGATGCGGTGGGCAAGGGCGACGCCGACGTCGAGGCCGCGCTCGCCGACGGCCGCGCGATGGACGTCTGGCGGCGCTTCGTCGTCGCGCAGGGCGGCGACCCGGATGCGCCGCTGCCGGTCGCGCGCGAGACGCACACGGTGGTCGCCGAGGCCGACGGCGTGCTCGCGCGGCAGGAGGCGCTGCCGTTCGGCATCGCCGCCTGGCGGCTCGGCGCCGGCCGTGCCCGCGCGAGCGACCCGGTCGTCCACGCGGCGGGCATCGACCTGCACGTGAAGCCGGGCGACGCGGTGCGGAAGGGCGACCCGCTCTGGACGATCAGCGCCGACGACGCCACCCGCATCCCGCGCGCGCTCGAGGCGCTCGAGGGCGCCTGGGAGCTCGCGGCGCCCGGTACCGAGGTGCCGGTGCCGCCCATCGTGCGGGAGCGCATCGCCTGACGTCGGCCGCGCCGCCGGCGCGCGTCGTCGGCAACACGACGGCAACGTTCGACGGATAGCATCGAGATCCACCGCATCGGACGACGGAGACGAGATGAGCCGCTACGAGGTCGACGGCGTCGACATCCAGAGCCTGCCCAAGGTCAGCCTCCACGACCACCTCGACGGGGGACTGCGGCCGCAGACCATCATCGAGCTCGCCGACGAGATCGGCTTCGCGCTGCCGGCGACCGACGCGGCGGAGCTCGGCGCGTGGTTCGCCGCGCAGTCGAACTCCGGCTCGCTGCCCGAGTACCTCACGACCTTCGACATCACGACCGCGGTGATGCAGACGGAGCACGGGCTGCACCGCGTCGCGAAGGAGTTCGTGCTCGACCTCGCCGAGGACGGCGTCGTCTACGGCGAGATCCGCTGGGCGCCCGAGCAGCACCTGCAGCGGGGCCTGACCCTCGACCAGGCGGTGGAGGCGGTGCAGGCCGGCATCGACGAGGCCGTCGCCCTCGTCGCCACGCACGGCGGCCGCATCCGCACCGGCCAGCTCATCAGCGCCATGCGCCACCTCGACCGGGCCGACGAGATCGCCGAGCTGGCGCTGCGGCACCGCGACCGCGGCGCCGTCGGCTTCGACATCGCCGGCCCCGAGGCCGGCTTCCCCGCCTCGCGCCTGCAGTCGGCGTTCGACCGGCTCGCCCACGCCCACTTCCCGGCCACGGTGCACGCGGGTGAGGGTGCGGGTCTCGACTCGATCGCCGACGCCCTCTTCGCGGGCCGCGCGCTGCGGCTCGGCCACGGCACGCGCATCGCCGAGGACATCGTCGTCGAGGAGGAGACCGACGACGCCGTCGTCGTGCGCCTGGGCGAGCTCGCCGAGTGGGTGAAGGACCGCCAGATCGCGCTCGAGGTGAGCCCGTCCTCGAACCTGCAGACCGGCACCATCGCCCAGTGGGGCGAGTCGCTCGACGACCACCCGATCGACCTGCTGCACCAGCTCGGCTTCTGCGTCACCGTCAACCCCGACAACCGCCTGCAGTCGGGCACGACGCTCACGCGCGAGCTGGGCCTGCTCGTCGAGGCGTTCGACTGGGAGCTCGACGACCTCGAGCAGGTCGCGCAGAACGCGGCGGCGAGCGCATTCTGCACCTTCGAGGAGCGCGAGGAGCTCGCCGACCTCATCGCCGACGGGTTCGACGACCTTCGATGACGCTCCCGCTCGACGAGGCCACGTTCTCGCCAGGGGTGCATGCCGCCGACTGGCGCGCGGCCGTGCGCGCCGGCGGCGTCGACCTCGTGACCGCGCGCGCGGTGGGCCGCGCCTACGTCGACGAGCTCGTGCAGCAGATCGAGCAGGCCGGGCCGTACTGCGTGGTCGCGCCCGGCGTGGCCGTGCCCCACGCCCGCGCCAGCGCCGTCGTGCGGCGCGATGCGCTCGCGATCGTGGTGCTCGACCAGCCGGTCGCCTTCGGGCACCCGCACCACGACCCGGTGCGCGTCGTCATCGCGATGGCCGCGCAGAGCCCGCGCCGCCACCTGCAGATGCTCGCCGAGCTCGCCAACGCGCTCGACGGCGACGGGGTCATCGACCGCCTCGCGGCTGCCGCCGACCGCGACGCGGCGATCGCGGCCCTGCGCGGCTGACGCCGGCCCGGAGCCGGAGGGCCCGAGGCCGCTAGTCGGTCAGCGGCCGCGCGGCCGTGCGCAGGTGGGTGCCCTCGGGCGCGTGCCCCGGGTCGTGGCCGGTCTCGACGATGCGGTTCGCGTCGTCGACGAACACCACCGATGGCTCGAACGCGCGCGCCTCGGCGTCGTCGAGCTGGGCGTAGGCGATGACGATGACGGTGTCGCCGACGTGCACGAGCCGGGCGGCCGCGCCGTTGACGCACAGGATGCCGCTGCCGCGCTCGCCGGGGATCGCGTAGGTCGTGATGCGCGCGCCGTTGTCGACGTCGACGACGTCGACCTGCTGGCCGGGGAGGATGTCGGCAGCGTCGAGCAGGTCCTCGTCGACCGTGAGCGACCCGACGTAGTGCAGCTCGGCCTGCGTGACCGTCGCCCGGTGGATCTTGCCCTGCAGCATCGTGCGCAGCATGCGCGTCCCTCCCGCGCCCGTCGGCGCATCCGCCCACCAGTGTGCCGCATCCGGCCGAGGCCGGGCCCTGGCTCAGGCCAGCAGCGGGCGCACCGCGTCGGCGATCGCCGCGACCCGCTCGCGCGCCGCGCGCACGCGCGCCGCGGGTGCGCCGTCGGTCGAGGAGGCGTCGATGTAGACCTTCACCTTCGGCTCGGTGCCGCTCGGGCGCACCATGACGCGCGAGCCGTCGTCGAGCGTGAAGCGCAGGATGTCGCCGATCGAGCCGTGCTCGGGCAGCGCGAGGTCGTCGGCGGCCAGCACCCGCGAGCCCGCGAGCTCGGCCGGCGGCGCCGCGCGCAGCGACGCCATGATCGCGGGGATGCGCGCGAGGTCGCTGACGCGCACGCTCACCTGCCCCGAGGCGAAGGCGCCGAACTCGCCGGCGAGCGCGAGCAGCTCCTCGCCGAGCGACGAGCCGCGCTCGTGCAGGTCGCTCGCGAGGGTGAGCAGCCGCACGAGCGCCGAGATGCCGTCCTTGTCGCGCACGGTGCCGGGGTTGACGAGGTAGCCGAGCGCCTCCTCGTAGCCGTAGACGAGGCCGGGCACGCGCGAGACCCACTTGAAGCCCGTGAGCGTCTGCACGAACTCGAGCCCGTGCGCCCGGGCGATCGCGCCGAGGCCGGGGGAGGAGACGATCGACGCCGCCAGCACGCCCTGGCCGCGCGCGGTGCGGGCGGCGTCCCAGCCGAGCAGCAGCCCGACCTCGTTGCCGGTGAGCATGCGCCAGCCCATGGGGGCGGATGCGTCGGGCACGGCGACCGCGAGCCGGTCGGCGTCGGGGTCGTTCGCGATGATGAGGTCGGCCTGCTCGGCCGTGCCGAGCGCCATCGCGAGGTCGAGGGCGCCGGGCTCCTCGGGGTTCGGGAAGTCGACGGTCGGGAAGGCGCCGTCGGGCTCGGACTGCTCGGGGACGGGGATGACGGGCGGGAAGCCCGCCTCGGCGAGCACCGCCTCGACCGTCTCGAGGCCGACGCCGTGGAGCGGTGTGTAGACGACGCGGGGGCCGCTCGTCGCGCCGGCGACGCCCTGGTCGGGCTGGCCGATCGCGGCGGTCGCGGCGACGTAGGCGCGCCAGACGGCATCGCCCGTGACCTCCGGCTCGCCGCGCGGGTAGTCGGCGACCGGCGTCTCGGCGGCCTCGGCGATGCGGGCGGCGATCTCGGCGTCGATGGGCGGCACGATCTGGCTGCCCTCGTCGTCGCCGCCGAGGTAGACCTTGTAGCCGTTGTCGGCCGGCGGGTTGTGGCTCGCCGTCACCATCACGCCCGCGCTCGCGCCGAGGTGGCGCACCGCGAAGGCGGTGACGGGCGTCGGCATCAGGCGGGGGAGCAGGATCGCGCGCACGCCGGCGCCCGCGAGCACCTCGGCGGTGTCGCGCGCGAACCGCTCGGAGCCGCGGCGGCCGTCCCAGCCGACCACGACCGAGGGGTGCGGCTCGCGGCTCAGCAGGAACGCGGCGAGCCCGGCGGAGGCCTGCTGCACGACGACGCGGTTCATGCGGTTGGGGCCCGGCGCGATGCGGCCGCGCAGCCCGGCCGTGCCGAACTGCAGGCGGCCGCGGAACGCATCCGCGAGCTCGGCGATCGCCGCGTCGTCGCCGGCCTCGGCGGACGCGATCGTCGCCTCGAGCTCGGCGCGGGTGGTCTCGTCGGGGTCGCCGGCGAGCCACGCGCGCGCCGCGGCGACGGCCTCGGGGGCGGCGCTCACGCCTGCGTCCCGATCGCGGCGACCACGTCGGCGAGCAGCCGCGAGATGCGCGCCTCGGCCTCGCGGCCCGCCTCGATGACCTCTGCGTGCGACAGCGGCGTGGTCTGGATGCCGGCGGCCAGGTTGGTGATGAGGCTCAGGCCCAGCACCTCCATGCCCGCCTCGCGCGCGGCGATCGCCTCGAGCGCCGTCGACATGCCGCAGATGTGGCCGCCGATCGCCTTCGCCATCTGCACCTCGGCGGGCGTCTCGTAGTGGGGACCGCGGAACTGCACGTAGACGCCCTCGTCGAGGCTGCCGTCGACGGTGCGGGCGATGTCGCGCAGGCGCGGCGAGTAGAGGTCGGTGAGGTCGACGAACGTGGCGCCCTCGAGCGGCGAGTCGGCGGTGAGGTTGATGTGGTCGCTGATGAGCACGGGCTGCCCCGGGGTCCAGTGCGGCTTGATGCCGCCGGCGCCGTTCGTGAGCACCATGACGGTCGCGCCCGCCGCGGCGGCGGTGCGCACAGAGTGCACGACCCGGCGCACGCCGTGGCCCTCGTAGTAGTGGGTGCGCGCGCCGATCACGAGCGCGCGGCGGCCGTCGTCGGTGCGCACCGAGCGGATCGTGCCGACGTGCCCCTCGAGCGCCGGCCGCGAGAAGCCGGTGATCTCGGTCGCGTCGATCGTGTGCGTGGTCTCGCCGAGCAGGTCGGCGGCCCGCGCCCATCCGGAGCCCAGGGTGAGGGCGATGTCGTGCGACTCGACGCCGGTGATGCGGCGGATGTCGTCGGCGGCCAGGCGCGCGACCTCGCGCGGGTCGGCAGGGGGGTCGAGCGGGTGCGTCATGGCGCCCACTCTAGAGGCGGCGGCGGGGCGCGCCTGCCGCTCAGCACAACGCAAGCCGCGCGGGTCGAACCACTGGCGCGCAGGGCGGCGGTGCCGCGTGGCTCGTACGGACCGCGTGCCGGGCTTGCGTTGTGCGGGAGGTGGCGGCGGGGGCCGGGCGGGCGCGCGCCTAGGCTGGAGCACCATGGCCATCGGCGCGACGATCCACACGTTCGACGTGCAGCTCTCGGACGTCGATCGCGGCGTCTACGAGGAGCTGTCGCTCAAGGTCGCGCAGCACCCGTCGGAGACGACGGCGTTCATGGTGACCCGCGTGCTCGCCCTGTGCCTCGAGCACGAGGAGGGCATCGGGTTCGGCGACGGCGTGGCGGGCGGCGACGAGCCGGCCGTGCTCGCGCGCGACCTGACCGGGGCGCTCATGGCCTGGATCGAGATCGGCGCGCCCGACGCCGAGCGGGTCCACCGCGGCAGCCGCGCCGCCGAGCGCACCGCCGTCTACACGCACCGCGACCCCGAGCGGGTGGCCGCGAAGTGGGCGGGCAAGCGCATCCACCGGGCCGAGGACGTGCGGCTGGTGTGGTTCGACGACGGCTTCGTCGACGCGGTCGCCGATGCCGTCGCGCGGCGGACGACGATGTCGGTCTCGCGCACCGAGGGCACCCTCTACGTCGAGGTGAACGGCACGTCGCTGACCTCGGCGGTGCACGAGCGCCCCGTCGGCTGAAGGCAGGGGATCGTCGCCGCCTGGATGTGCGGGATGATGGAGCGCGTGAGTGCATTCGAGCGCAAGCAGCGCGTGGTCATCATCGGCGGCGGACCCGGCGGGTACGAGGCCGCGCTCGCGGGCGCCCGGCTCGGCGCCGACGTGACGCTCATCGAGCGCACGGGCGTCGGCGGCAGCGCGATCCTCACCGACGTCGTGCCCTCGAAGTCGCTCATCGCGACCGCCGAGTCGGCCGCCGCGATCCGCGACGCGAGCCAGCTGGGCGTGCAGTTCTCGGTGCGCGGCGACAGCGGCCGCCCGCAGAAGCCCGAGGTCGCCGTCAACCTGCGCGCCGTCAACCGCCGCCTGCTGTCGCTCGCGGCGAAGCAGTCGCTCGACATGAAGGCCGACCTCGAGGCCGCGGGCGTCACGATCGTGCAGGGCGAGGGGCGCCTCGAGGGCCCCGGCCGCGTGGTCGTCTCGACCGGCAAGCAGGGCGCCGACTTCGACGAGTTCGAGGCCGACACCATCGTCGTCTCGGTCGGCGCGACGCCCCGGCAGCTGCCCTCGGCGATGCCCGACGGCGAGCGCATCCTCACCTGGACCCAGCTCTACGGCCTCGAGGAGGTGCCCGAGCACCTGATCGTCGTCGGCTCCGGCGTCACCGGCGCCGAGTTCGCGAGCGCCTACAGCCTCATCGGCGCCGAGGTGACGCTCATCTCGAGCCGCGAGCAGGTGCTGCCCGGCGAGGACTCCGACGCCGCCCGCGTCATCGAGGACGTCTTCCGCCGCCAGGGCATGCACGTGCTGTCGAAGTCGCGCGCCGAGAAGGTCGAGCGCACCGAGACCGGTGTGGTCGTCACCCTCACCGACGGCCGCACCGTCGAGGGCTCGCACTGCCTCATGGCCGTCGGCTCCATCCCGAACACGGCAGGGATCGGCCTCGAGGAGGCGGGCATCGAGCTCGCCGAGTCCGGCAACATCCTCGTCAACCGGGTCGCGCGCACGAACCTGCCGAACGTCTACGCGGTCGGCGACTGCGCCGACGCCCTGCCGCTCGCATCCGTCGCCTCCATGCAGGGCCGCACGGCGATGTTCCACGCCCTCGGCGACGCGGTCGACCCGATCTCGATGCGCACGGTCGCCTCGAACATCTTCACGCAGCCCGAGATCGCGACGGTCGGATGGTCGCAGAAGGAGATCGAGGACGGCATCGCGCAGGGCGAGGTGTACCGGATCGACCTCTCGACGAACGCCCGCGCGAAGATGATGGGCGTCGAGGACGGCTTCGTGAAGCTCTTCGCGCGCACCGGGTCCGGCACGGTCATCGGCGGCGTCATCGTGGCGCCGAAGGCGTCCGAGCTCATCTTCCCCGTGACGATGGCGATGGAGCACCGCCTCACCGTCGACCAGGTCGCCCGCGTCTTCCCCGTCTTCCCCTCGCTCACCGGCTCCGTCTCGGACGCCGCCCGCGCGATGCACCGCGTCGAGGACTGACGCACCGCCGGTGTCGAAACCGGCGCGCGCCGATCGTCTCCCTCGTGTGGCCGCCCGGTCACAGCACCTGCCAGACTGCGACCGACGCGCCTGGCTCGAGGAGAGGATGCGGCGATGGCCGACCAGTACCTGTTCATGATCGTCGAGCCCGACTGGGACTCCGACGCCTACGCCGGCGAGGGCGCGGGCGAGCAGATCGCGGCGGAGTTCCCCGAGTTCGAGGTCTTCGAGCGGCGCGTGGCCGAGCTCGGCGCGCGCATCGTCGCCGGCAACGCCCTCCACAATCGGCGGCACGGGGGCATCGTCCGGCCCGGGCCCGACGGCCGCGAGGTTGAGGACGCGGTGTGGACCGACGGCGCGAGCCTGGAGAGCGACGAGGTGATCAGCGGCTACTACGTGATCGAGGCGGAGTCGGAGACGATCGCGCGGCAGCTGGCGCCGCTCGTCCCGACCGGGGGCCACATCGAGTGGCGGCGCGTCTTCCCCATGGGGTGAGCGCGCGGCGGGCGTGCCACGATGGCCGCGTGGGGCCGAGCGACGAGCAGTTCCGGCGGGCGTGGCCGAGCGTCGTGCGGCAGCTCGCGGCCTTCGCCGGCTCGCTCGACGCGGGCGAGGAGCTCGCGGCCGAGGCGCTCGCGAGGGCGGTCGCGGAGACCCGGCCGATCGACGACCTCGTGGCGTGGTGCACGACCGTCGGCCGTCGGCTCCACCTCGACGCGGTGCGGGGTCGCGCCGTGCGCGAGCGCGCGCTCGGCGAGCTCGCGCTGCGCGCGGATCGAGAGGCGGCCGGTTGGGGCGGGGCGGACGACGACCGGTACGCGCTGCTGCTCGTGGCGTGCGACCCGGTGCTCGGATTCGCGAACCGGCTCGTGCTCGCGCTGCGGGTGGTGTGCGGCCTGCCGACCGCCCGCATCGCCTGGCACCTCGGCATCGACGCGCGCGCCGCATCCGCTCGCCTGACGCGCGCCAAGCGCTCGCTCGCTGCAGGGGCTGGCCGCTTCCGGGTGCCGGAGCCGGCCGAGCGGGCGGCGCGGCTGCCGGCGGTGCTCGAGTGCGTCGCGGCGGTGCACGCGGTCGCGCAGCGCGACGCGATCCGGCCCGAGAGCGCAGCGGACGACCTGGGGCGCAGCGCGTGGACGCTCGCGCGCGCGGTGCACGCCGCGCATCCCGCCGACGCCGAGGCGGAGGCGCTGCTGGCGGTGGTGCTGCTCGCGCTCGCCCGCCGGCCCGGCCGGTTCGACGCAGAGGGTGCCGCGCTGCCGCTCGACGAGGTCGACCGCACCCGCTGGGACCGTGGGCTGCTGCTCGTCGGCCTCGAGCATGCGGCCACGACCGCTGGCACGGGCGGCCGCTTCGCGCTCGAGGCGTCGATCGCAGCGCTCCACGTCGCGGCGCCGAGCGCCGAGGCGACCGATTGGGCGACGATCGCGTCGCTGCACGAGCGGCTGGTGGCGGTGCGGCCGACGCACGCGGCGCGCGTGGCGCGCGAGGTGGCGCGAGCGCGCGCGGCGCTCGCGGCCGGCGAGGCGGTCGACGAGCCGCTCGCGGCGCTCGCGCTGCTCGAGCACGACGGCCCGGGTGCTGCGCGCCGGGACGCGTCCCTCGCGCTCGCCGACCTCGCCTGGCGGCTGGGCGACGACAGCGCCGCCGAGCGGTACCGAGCGCTCGCGCCCCACCTGCCCCCGCCGCTCGCGGCGTCCGCGCTGCGGCGGGCGGCGGCTACGCCGCGTCCGGCGTGATCGTCACCAGGTGGTGGCCGGAGGGCACGGTGCCGCCGACAGGAGCATCGATCGCGGTCACGGTGCCGTCGATCGGGGAGGAGAGCGGCTGCTCCATCTTCATCGCCTCGAGCACGACCAGCAGGTCGCCGGCGACGACCCGGTCGCCCTCGGTGACGGCCGCCTTGACGACGGTCGCCTGCATCGGCGAGATGATCGCGCCGCTCGCGGCACCGCCCGCGAGCGCGGCGCGGGTGCGGCGCGGCGCCGGCCCCTTGGCGTCCTTCGTCTCGGCGAAGAGCCGCTTCGGCATCGAGACGGCGATGCGCTTGCCGTCGGCCTCGACGACCACGGTGCGGCGCGGCTCGGGGCCGCCCAGCTCGCCCGGCTCGCCACCCCATGCGGGGATGTCGTTCTCGAACTCGGTCTCGATCCACGAGGTGTAGATCGAGAAGGGTGCGTCGCCGGCCGGGGCGAACGCCGGGTGGTCGACGATGCGGCGGTGGAACGGCAGCACGGTCGGCAGCCCCTCGACCTCGAACTCCGCGAGCGCGCGCCGGGCGCGCGCGAGCGCCTCCTCGCGGTCGCGGCCGGTGACGATGAGCTTCGCGAGCATCGAGTCGAAGTTGCCGCCGATCACATCGCCGGCGACGACGCCGGAGTCGACGCGGATGCCCGGGCCCGACGGGGCGCGGAAGATGCGCACGGGACCGGGCTGGGGCATGAAGCCGGAGCCGGCGTCCTCGCCGTTGATGCGGAACTCGATCGAGTGGCCGCGCACCTCGGGGTCGTCGTAGCCGAGCGCCTCGCCCTCGGCGATGCGGAACTGCTCGCGAACGAGGTCGATGCCCGTGACCTCCTCCGAGACCGGGTGCTCGACCTGCAGGCGGGTGTTGACCTCGAGGAACGAGATCGTGCCGTCGGCGCCGATGAGGAACTCGCACGTGCCCGCGCCGACGTAGGCGGCGGCGCGCAGGATCTCCTTCGAGGCGCGGCGCAGCTCGGCGTCCTGCGCGGCGGTGATGAAGGGCGCCGGGGCCTCCTCGACGAGCTTCTGGTGGCGGCGCTGCAGCGAGCAGTCGCGGGTCGAGACGACGACGACGTTCCCGTGCGCGTCGGCGAGGCACTGCGTCTCGACGTGGCGCGGCTTGTCGAGGTACTTCTCGACGAAGCACTCGCCGCGGCCGAAGGCGGCGACGGCCTCGCGCGTGGCGGAGTCGAACTGCTCCTCGACCTCCTCGCGCGTGCGGGCGACCTTGAGGCCGCGCCCGCCGCCGCCGAACGCGGCCTTGATCGCGACGGGCAGCCCGTGCTCGTCGACGAACGCGAGCACCTCGTCGGCGCCCGCGACGGGGTTGATGGTGCCGGGCGCGAGGGGCGCTCCGACCGACTCGGCGATGTGCCGCGCGGAGACCTTGTCGCCGAGCTGCTCGATGGCGTCGGGGCCCGGCCCGATCCAGATGAGGCCCGCGTCGATCACGGCGCGCGCGAAGTCGGCGTTCTCGGCGAGGAAGCCGTAGCCCGGGTGCACCGCGTCGGCGCCGGAGCGGCGCGCGACCGAGATGATCTTGTCGATCACGAGGTAGCTCTCGGCGCTCGTCGCACCGTGCAGCGAGTACGCCTCGTCGGCGAGCTGCGCGTGCTGCGCGTCGCGGTCGGGCTCGGCGTACACGGCGACCGAGGCGATGCCGGCATCGCGCGCCGCGCGGATGATGCGGACGGCGATCTCGCCGCGGTTGGCGATGAGGACCTTCGTGATGCGGGGCATGGTTCCTCAGCCTAGGCGGCGACGCATGACGGATGCGTGCACTCGCCACACAGGGTGACGGCGATCCGTTGCCGATTCCCACAGTCGCGACCGGCGGCGCGCCGTCGATCGACCCTTGGTGAGTGAGCGCTCACTCACCTATGCTCGGAGACGTGCCCCCACCCATCCCTCGCCTCAGCGCCGACGACCGGCGCGCGCAGATCATCGAGGCCGTCACGCCCGCGGTGCTCGAGCACGGCGCCGCGATCACGAGCCGCCAGCTCGCCGAGGCCGCTGGCGTCGCCGAGGGCACGCTCTTCAAGGCGTTCGGCGACAAGGAGTCGCTGCTCGTCGCGCTCGCCGACCACCACCTCGACGCCGCCGACTGGGCGGCCGAGCAGGCGCGCCTCGAGCACGGCTCGCTCGAGGAGATGCTGACGACGACGGTCGACGCGATGGTCGAGCGGATGCGCTTCATCTTCCGGCTCGTGATGGCGCTCGGTCCGATCGGGCAGCGCTGCGCGCAAGCCAGGCAGGGCGAGCTCGAGTCGTCGAAGGCGCGGCTCGCCGAGCGCTTCGAGCCCTACCGAGACCGGCTGCGCGTCGCGCCGCTCGCCGCGGCCGACATGACGCGCACGCTCGCCTGGGCGGCCGCCTCCGGCTGGGGCGACACCGCCCCGTCGGTCACCGCCGCCGACGTGGTGCAGGTGCTGCTGCACGGCATCGGCAGCGCCGCCGCACCCGCCCTCGTCGACCCGGAGGCCTGACCGTGCTCTGGAAGCTCATCGTCCGCTACGTGCGCCCCTCGTGGCTCCCGCTCCTGCTCGTCGTGCTGTTCCAGTTCGCGCAGTCGGTGCTGTCGCTCATGCTGCCGACGATCAACGCCGACATCATCGATGAGGGCGTGCTGCAGGGCGACACCGACACGATCTGGCGCCTCGGCGCGCTCATGCTCGGGCTGAGCCTCGGTCAGGTGGCCGCGAACATCCTCGCGATCCTCTTCGGCGCGCGGCTCGCGATGCGCGCGGGCCGCGACCTGCGCGCCGACGTCTTCGCCACGGTCGGCGACTTCAGCGAGCAGGACGTGCAGCGCTTCGGCGCCGCGAGCCTCATCACCCGCACGACGAACGACGTGCAGCAGGTGCAGATGCTCATCCTCATGTCGTGCACCATGCTGCTGTCGGCGCCGATGCTCGCCGTCGGCGGCATGATCATGGCCGTGCGGGCCGACGGCACGCTCTCGTGGCTCATCGCCGTCGCCGTGCCGCTCATGCTGCTCGTGCTCGGCTTCCTCGTCTGGAGGCTCGTGCCGATCTTCCGCCTGCTGCAGGAGCGCATCGACGGCATCAACAAGGTGCTGCGCGAGCAGCTCACCGGCATCCGCGTCATCCGCGCCTTCGTGCAGGAGCGGCGCGAGCGCGCCCGCTTCGCGGTGGCGAACGACGGCGTGACCGACGCGATGATCCGCACCGGCAACATCTTCGTGCTGATGTTCCCGATCATCATGCTCATCGTCGAGGTCTCGAGCGTCTCGGTGCTGTGGTTCGGCGCGCAGCTCGTCGACGCCGGCGAGCTCGAGATCGGCACGATGATGGCCTTCCTGCAGTACCTCATGCAGATCCTCATGGGCGTGCTCATGGCGACCTTCATGACGATCATGATCCCGAGGGCCGCGGTCTCGGCGAAGCGCATCGGCGAGGTGCTCGAGACGGTGCCCTCGATCGAGCGCGTCGCGGTCGGCGACCGCATGCCGACGCCCGGCACCGTCGAGCTGCGCGACGTGCGCTTCCAGTACCCGGGCGCCGAGACGCCGGTGCTCGAGGGCGTCTCGCTGCGCGCCGAGCCCGGCGAGACGGTCGCGATCATCGGCTCGACCGGCGCCGGCAAGACGACGCTCGTGAACCTCATCCCGCGGCTCTTCGACGCCACCGGCGGCAGCGTGCTCGTGGGCGGCGCCGACGTGCGCGACCTCGACGCCGAGACCCTCTGGCGGGGCATCGCCATCGTGCCGCAGCGGCCCTACCTCTTCGCCGGCACCGTCGCGTCGAACCTCCGCTACGGCAACGAGGAGGCCACCGACGAGCAGCTCTGGCGCGCGCTCGAGATCGCGCAGGCGGCGGGCTTCGTGCAGCAGATGCAGGGGCAGCTCGGCGCGCGCATCTCGCAGGGCGGCACCAACGTCTCGGGCGGGCAGCGCCAGCGGCTCTCGATCGCGAGGGCGCTCGTCGCCGAGCCCGACGTGCTCGTCTTCGACGACTCGTTCTCGGCGCTCGACCTCACGACGGATGCGCGCCTGCGGGCGGCGCTGCGGGAGGCGGTGGGCGCGACGACGCAGATCGTCGTCGCGCAGCGGGTGTCGACGATCGTCGACGCCGATCGCATCGTCGTGCTCGACGCCGGCCGGGTTGTCGGCACCGGCAGCCACGACGAGCTGCTCGCCGGCAGCGCCACCTACCGCGAGATCGTCGAGTCGCAGATGGCAGTGGAGGCCTGAGATGGCACGGAAGCAGGGCACGGCCCCGGAGCCCGAGCTCACGGACGAGGAGCGGATCGAGGCCGAGCAGGCCGAGGCCGCCCGCATCGGCGCCGGCGGCTGGGAGCCGCCGCCCGGGAAGGCGAAGTCGTTCGGCGCCTCCGCGAAGCGCCTCCTGGGCCTCATGCGGCCCCACCGCTGGCTGCTCGCGCTCGTGTTCGCGCTCGGCGCGGTCGGCGTGGTGCTCGTCGTGCTCGGGCCCCGCATCCTCGGCGAGGCGACGAACGTCATCGTGCGCGGCCTCGTGCAGCGCGACCTGCCGCCCGGCGCGACGCAGGAGCAGGTCGTCGGCGGGCTGCGCCAGGCGGGCGAGGACGAGCTGGCCAACATCCTCGAGCGCATGGAGGGGCTGCAGCCGGGGCAGGGCATCGACTTCGAGGCGCTCGGCGGCATCCTGCTGCTCGTGCTCGCCGTCTACGCGGTCGGCGCCCTCTTCCAGTGGCTGCAGGGCTACGTCGTGAACCGCGTCGTGCAGCGCACCGTGCAGGGGCTGCGGCGCGACGTGGAGGAGAAGATCCACCGCCTGCCGCTGTCGTACTACGACCGCACGCAGCGCGGTGAGCTGCTCTCGCGCGTCACGAACGACCTCGACAACGTGTCGCAGACGGTGTCGCAGACCATGTCGCAGATCGTCACCGGCCTCCTCACGGTCGTCGGCGTGCTGGTGATGATGCTGACGATCAACGGCTGGCTCGCGCTCATCGCGCTCATCGCCGTGCCGCTCACGGGCATCATCCTCGGGGCGGTGCTGGGCCCGGCGCAGGGGCTCTTCAAGGAGCAGTGGCGCCGCACCGGCCGCGTGAACGCGATCGTCGAGGAGGCCTACACGGGCCACGCGCTCGTGAAGGTCTTCGGGCGCGAGGAGGCCGTGCGCGGCCGGTTCGCGGTCGAGAACGAGGGCGTCTTCCAGGCGGCCTTCAAGGCGCAGTTCCTCTCGGGCCTCGTCTTCCCGCTCATGACCTTCATCGGCAACATCGGCTACGTGCTCGTCGCCGTCGCCGGCGGCCTCTTCGTCGCGGCCGGGCAGATCCTCGTCGGCGACGTGCAGGCGTTCATCCAGTACTCGCAGCAGTTCTCGCAGAACCTCGGCCAGATCGGGCAGACCGTCACGATGGTGCAGTCTGGCGTCGCGAGCGCCGAGCGCGTCTTCGAGCTGCTCGACGCCGACGAGGAGGAGTCGGATGCCGGCGGCGCGGCGGCCGCCGACGGCCGGGGGCGCGTGGTGTTCGACCACGTGCGCTTCGCGTACTCGCCCGACCGCCCGCTCATCGACGACCTCTCGCTCGTCGTCGAGCCGGGGCAGACGGTCGCGATCGTCGGCCCGACCGGCGCGGGCAAGACGACACTCGTCAACCTGCTCATGCGCTTCTACGAGATCGACGGCGGCCGCATCTCGCTCGACGGCGTCGACACGAGGACCATGACGAGGGATGCGCTGCGCGCGCAGACGGGCATGGTGCTGCAGGACGCGTGGCTCTTCGGCGGCACGATCCGCGAGAACATCGCGTACGGCCGGCCGGAGGCGACGGAGGACGAGATCCTCGAGGCCGCCCGCGCCACCTACGTCGATCGCTTCGTGCACGCGCTCCCGGACGGCTACGACACGGTCATCGACGAGGACGCGACCAACCTCTCGGCCGGCGAGAAGCAGCTCGTGACGATCGCCCGCGCCTTCCTCGCCCGCGCGAGCGTGCTCATCCTCGACGAGGCCACCTCGTCGGTCGACACCCGCACCGAGCTGCTGCTGCAGCACGCGATGGCGGCGCTCCGCACCGACCGCACGTCGTTCGTGATCGCCCACCGGCTCTCGACCATCCGCGACGCCGACCTCATCCTCGTGATGGAGCAGGGCGCGATCGTCGAGCACGGCGACCACGACGAGCTCGTCGAGCGGCAGGGGGCGTACTGGCGGCTGCTGCACGCGCAGTTCGAGCAGGCGGTCGACCCCGACGAGGCCGACGCGGTGCCCACGCAGCAGTCGACCTAGCCCGGCTGCGGGCCGGCGGTCAGGGACCGAGCACGCGGCAGCCCGCGAGGTCGTGGAGCGCGACCCCCGTGCACCGCGCATCCGCGGCGAGCGCCGCCGCGACCTCGGCGAGCTCGCGCTCGAGCACCGCGCGCCCGTCGTCGGCGAAGGTCTGCCGGGCGGTCGGCTCGGGCTCGGCGATCGGCCCGGTCTCGACGCCGATGCGGTACGAGCGGCCGAGACGGCCGAGCGCGCTGCGGGCCGCGGCGCTCGTCGCGAGGACGTCGGCGGCCCGGTCGCGGTAGGCCATGAGCGTCACCGCGTCGGCGCGCTCGGCGATGTCGGCGAACTGCCGCGGGTGCGCCTCGGCGAGCCAGGGCACGAGGTCGACGTCGACGGGCAGGCTCGTGCGGGCGGCGACGTCGCGCACCGTGCGCTCGAGGCCGCGCAGCAGCTCGGCCTCGCGGCCGCTCCAGTCGCGGCGGCCCCACGGCTCGATGTCGAGGTGCACGCCCTCGAAGAGGAACGCGGCGGTCGCGCGCTCCATCCACGCCACCGCGTCGCCGCCGGTCGTCCACGCGGGGTCGCCGCCGAGGGCGCTGACCCTGACGCCCCGGCCGCGCAGGGCCGCGACGATCCGATGGGTGTCGGCGCTCGGCCCCGACCACGGCACGCTCACGAACGCCTCCGCCACGTGCGCGCGCTCGGCGATCGCGGCGACCTCCGCCGGGTCGGGCGGCGCGTCCTCACGCACCCACACCCACAGGCCGCGGGCCACGGTCACGCCCCGTCGGCCGGCGTCGCGACGGGCGCCGTGAGCGCCGGCCACGCGACGCCGAGCTCGCGCGCGAGCCGGCGCACCGCGGGGATGCTCATCCCGATCACCGTCGACGGGTCGCCGTCGATGCGGTCGATGAAGGCGGCGCCGCGCCCGTCGATCGTGAACGCGCCCGCGACCTGGAGCGGCTCGCCGGTCGCGACGTACGCGTCGATCTCGGCGTCGTCCACATCGGGCGAGAAGTCGAGGTGCGTCGCGGTCGTGGTGCCCGCGGAGTCCTGGATCCGGCCGTCGCGCACCCGCAGCATCCAGTGCCCCGAGTGCAGCGTCGCCGACCGGCCGCGCTGCGCGACCCAGCGCTCCCGCGCGCGCTCGGGCGTGTGCGGCTTGCCGAGCATCGCGCCGTCGAGCTCGAGCGACGAGTCGCCGCCGAGCACGAGGCCGTCGAAGCCCGTGAGCGGATCCTGGTCGAGCAGCGCCTCGGCCTTCGCGCGCGCCAGCAGCAGCACGTACGCGGCGGGGGAGAGCGGCCCGTGCTCGGCCTCGTGGGCCGCGACGAGCAGCTCCTCGTCGAGGTCGGTCGGCCGCACGAGCGGCTCGATGCCGGCCTGGCGCAGCAGCGCGAGCCGGGCGGGCGAGGCGGAGGCGAGGATGAGCTGCACGGCTCGATCCTCGCACCACGGGCGGGGCCGGATGCGCTGGCGCGCCCCGGGCGGGACGCCTAGCGTGAGCAGCATGGACGCCCCGACCGCCGCCCGCCCCACGAAGCTCGCCGTGATCGGCGCCGGCTCGGTCGGCGTCGCCATCGCCTACGCAGCCCTCATCCGCGGCTCGGCCGACGCCGTGGCGCTGTACGACCTCGACCGCGCGAAGGCCGAGGCCGAGGTGCTCGACCTCGCGCACGGCTTGCCGTTCCTCGCCGGCAAGCGCGTGGAGGGCGGCGACGACCTGCGCACGATCGCCGGCAGCGACGTCGTCGTGGTGACCGCGGGCGCGAAGCAGCGCCCGGGGGAGCCGCGGCTCGCCCTCGCAGGCAGGAACGCCGAGATCCTGCGCCGGCTGATGCCCGGCATCCGCGAGCACGCGCCCGAGGCGATCGTGGTGCTCGTCACCAACCCGTGCGACGTGCTCACGGTGGTCGCGCAGCGCGAGGGCGGGCTCGACCCCGCGCGCGTGCTCTCCTCCGGCACCGTGCTCGACTCGTCGCGGCTGCGCTGGCGGCTGTCGGAGCTCGTGCGGGTGCACCCACGCAGCGTGCACGCGCTCATGATCGGCGAGCACGGCGACAGCGAGTTCCCGCTGTGGTCGCGCGCGAAGATCGGTCCGGTGCTCGTGCGCGAGTGGCGCGAGGACGGCGAGCTGCGCTTCGACGACGCGGCCCTCGACCGCATCGCCGACGACGTCGTGCACGCCGCGTACCGCATCATCGAGGGCAAGGGCGCGACGTCGAGCGCGATCGGCGTCTCGACCGCGCGCATCGTCGAGGCGATCCTCGGCGACGAGCACGCGGTGCTGCCGGTCTCGAGCGTGCTCGACGGCCAGCACGGCATCGCCGGGATCGCGCTGTCGCTGCCGACCGTCGTCGGCCGCGCGGGCATCGAGCGGGTGCTCGAGGTGCCGATGGAGGACGGCGAGCTCGCGGCGCTGCACCGCAGCGCCGACGCGATCGCGGCGTCGCTCGCCGGCATCGCCTGAGCCTCCCCGGCGCGGATGGGAGGATGGGCGCATGCCCGCATCCGAGATCCGTCCTGGCCAGATCGTCGAGCTGACGATCGACAACGTCGCCCACGGCGGCCGCTTCGTCGGCCGGCACGAGGGGCGCGTGGTGTTCGTGCCCGACACCATGCCGGGCGAGACCGTGCGCGCGCAGGTCGTCGACGTGAAGAAGTCGTTCGCGACCGCCGTGGCGCTCGAGGTCGTCAGCGCCGGCGCCGACCGCGTGCCGCACGTCTGGCCCGAGGCCGCCATCGACCGGCCGCCGCTCGAGCGCGCCGGCGGCGCCGAGTTCGGCCACATCGCGCTGCCCCGCCAGCGCGAGCTCAAGCAGCGCGTCATCGAGGACGCGCTCCAGCGCACCGGCGGCATGCAGCGCACCGTGCCCGTGCAGGCGGCGCCCGGCGACGACGAGCGCGGCGGGCTCGGCTGGCGCACCCGCGTGCGCCTGCACGTCGACGACCGCGGCCGCCAGGGCCCGTTCGCGCCCCGCAGTCACGAGGTCGTGCCCGTCACCAGCCTGCCGCTCGCGACCGAGGGCATCCGCCTCTCGGCCCAGCTCGACCAGCGCGTGCCGGGCGCCACCGCCGTCGACTACGTCGAGACGAGCGACGGCGAGGTCGACGTGATCGCGATGGAGGGCGAGCCCGGGCGCGGCCGCACCGACACGATCGTCGAGACCGTCGGCGGGCGCGAGTTCCAGCTCGACCGCGCCGGCTTCTGGCAGGTGCACCGGCAGGCGCCCGCGGTGCTGACCGAGGCGGTGCGCCGCGCCATCGACGTCGACGCGATCGACCCGGCCGGCTGGAGCCTCGACCTGTACGGCGGCGTCGGCCTGTTCGCCGCCACGATCGCGGAGGCGCTCGGCGAGCGCACCCGCCTGACGAGCGTCGAGGCCGACGAGGTCGCGACCGACCACGCGAGCGAGAACCTCGCCGAGTGGATCGGCGCGAGCGCCGAGACCGGCCGCGTCGACCGATGGCTGCGCGAGCTCGCGTCGCGCGCGAGCGGCCAGGAGCGCGAGCGGCTCTCGCGCGGGCTCGTGGTGCTCGACCCGCCGCGCGCCGGCGCCGGCCGCGACGTGATCGAGCTGCTCGCGGGCCTCGAGCCCGCCCAGATCGTCTACGTCGCGTGCGACCCGGTCGCCCTCGCCCGCGACGCGAAGCTGCTGGCCGAGGCCGGCTGGCAGGTCGACGCGCTCGAGGCCTTCGACCTCTTCCCGATGACGCACCACGTCGAGGCGGTGGCGTCCTTCCGCCGCTGACCGCCCCGGCGGCCCGCCCGCGGGCCCGCTGCACAACGCAAGCTCCCGAGCGCGAACCAGCCCCGGATCCCGGCGATGCGGCGATCCGCCCGCGGAATCAGCCGCGCGGGCTTGCGTTGTGCGCGGGCTATCCGCGGCCGAGGGGCGGCTGCCGACGCGCGCGGGCGCGCTCAGGCCGACTTCGTCACGCCGCCGGCGGCGCGCGCCACGAGGTGCGCGACGCCGGGGATGGCGGTCGCGAGCCACATCGCGCGCTGCGCCTCGAGCTCGAGGCGGGTGTGCGGGGCGAAGGCGCTCGCGGTGCGGCGGCCGCGCGCCTGCTCGCGCTCGACGACCGGGCGCCAGTCGCGCTCGTAGGCGGCGAGGCCCGCCACCACGTCGCTCGGGTGCGCCGCGAACGCGAGCTCGTCCGCGAGCCGCTCGGCCCCGGCCATCGCGAGCGAGGCGCCCTGCCCGGCCAGCAGCGACACCGCCCCGCACGCGTCGCCGAGCAGCGCGATGCGCCCGCGCACCCACTGCGGCACGACGGTCTGCGCGACGTCGTCGACGTAGGGCTCGCGGATGCTGCGCACCGCGCGGCGGCCGAGCACGCCCATCCGCGCGATCGCGCCCCGACCGCCCGTGCGCCCCACACCGCGCAGCACCGCGAAGCCCGTCACCCCCGTCTCGCCGAGCGGCGCCACCACGAGCTGCCGGTCGAGCTCGACCTGCATCGCGACGCGCCCGCCGAGGTCGGCCGACAGCTCCGCGTCGTCGCCGATCCACGCCACCGCGAGCAGGTCGGCGACGGGCCGCAGGAAGTCGTCGTGCGGTCCCCACGCGAGCTGCCGCACGCGCGAGCGCACGCCGTCGGCGCCGACGAGCAGGTCGGCCTCGAGCCGCTCGCCGTCCGACAGCAGCGCCGTGACGCGGGCGCCGTCGTCGTGCACGGTCTCGACCTGGACGCCCCAGCGCATCCGCACGCCCTCGGGCAGCGCGGCGAGGAGGGCGTCCACGATCTGCGGCCGCAGGATCGTGAGGTACCGGCCCGCGACCGCGCGCTCGACGAGCGCGATCGGCAGGCGGGCGCGCACGCGCCCGGCCGCGTCGACCGAGCGCAGCTCGCCGTACGACTCGGCGCGCTCGCGCAGCGCCGGCAGCAGCCCCAGCCGCTCGGCGGCGTCGTAGCCGGGCCCGAAGAAGTCGATCAGGTAGCCGGATGCGCGCGGGGCAGGCGCGCGCTCGACCACGTCGACGCTCCAGCCGTCGAGCGCGAGCCGGCCGGCGAGCGCCAGCCCGGCGACGCCGGCTCCCGAGACGATCGCGTGCATGTCGCGACGGTACCCCAGGCGGCCGCGACGACGGGCTCGTAGCATGGTGCGGGTCGCGGCGCGCGGCCGTCGGCACGACCGCAGGGAGCATGGCAGCCACGCAGACGCCCCGCAGGCTCGACATCCAGGGGCTGCGGGCGGTGGCCTCGCTCCTCGTCGCGAGCCACCACATCTGGTTCGGCACCGTCTCCGGCGGCGTCGACGTGCTGTTCGCGGTCGGCGGCTACCTCCTGGCGCTGAGCCTCATCGGCGAGATCGAGCGCACCGGCGCCGTCGACGTGCCGCGAACGCTGTGGCGCATCGCCCAGCGACTGTTCCCCATGGCGGCGCTCGTGCTCGTCGTCGCGGGCGCGGTCGCGCTCGTCGCCTCCGGCCCGCTCGCGTTCGGCCGGGTGCTGAGCGATGTGTTCGCGTCGGCGACGTACTGGGAGAACTGGCGGCTCGCGGCCGACGGCACCGACTACGTCGCGGCGGGGCACGACAAGTCGCCCTTCCAGCACTTCTGGGCGATGGGCGTGCAGGGGCAGTTCACGGCGCTCGCGGTGCTCGCCGCGGCGGGCTTCGCGCTCGTCGGCGGGCGGCGGATGCGCGACGCGCGACTCGGGTTCGGCCTGCTGCTCGCGGCCGTCGCCGCCGCCTCGTTCGGCTACGCGCTGCTGCGGCTCTCGATCGACCCGGTGGGCGCGTACTACGACACGTTCGCCCGCAGCTGGGAGCTCGCGCTCGGGGGCGCCGCGGCCCTGCTGCTCACCCGCATCCCGCTGCCTGGCCGGCTGCGCGCCGCGCTCGCGGCGGTCGGCATCGCGCTCGTGCTCACGGCGGGCCGGCTGCCGGTGGAGTGGCTGCAGCCGGGCTGGGTGACGCTGTGGCCGGTGGCCGGCGCGCTGCTCGTGCTCATCGCGGGCGCCGACGCCGGCGCCGACGCGCAGGCGGCGCGCGGCCCGGTCACGCGCGTGCTGCAGGCGCGCCCGCTCGTCTGGCTCGGCGGGCTCTCCTACGGCCTCTACCTCTGGCACTGGCCGGTGCTGCTGGGCCTCATCGCGCTCGTCGCACCGGAGGGCGGCGGGGTCGGGCCGCTCGGCGGGATGCTCGTCCTCGTCGTGTCGGTGCTGCTCGCGTGGGGCTCCGAGCGCGCGATCGCGTGGCTGCACGCGCCCCGCGGTGCACGCCGCCGGCTGCCCGTCCTGGCGCTCGCGATGCCCGTCGTCGCAGCCGTCACCGCCGTCGCGCTCGCGGCGGCACCCGCGGTGCAGCGCGACGCCATCGAGCGCGCGGCCCCCACGGCGCCCGCCGAGCTCGACGGCGCCGCGCTCGCGGCACGGATCGCGGCCGCCGCCGCCTCGCCGTCGGTGCCGGATGCCGAGGCCGTCGTGGGCGCGGACGGCCGCGTGGCCGAGTGGCTGGTCGACGACTGCCTGACGGTCGACCTCGCCGCGCCGGAGCGCTGCCGCTTCGACGACGCGCCCGGCGACGACGAGGTGTGGATCGTCGGCGACTCGCAGGCGGTGACCTGGGCGACGGCGGTGCGCGGCGCGCTCGACGGCCGCGCCGACGTGCAGCTGCTCGGCCGCTCGATGTGCCCGTTCTCGACCGGGCCGGTCGTCGAGGCGCAGGTGCGCGGGCTCCTCGCCCAGTGCGACGCGCACGCGCAGGGAGTCCTCGCGCTGGCGGCCGAGCGCCGTCCCGCCGCGGTCGTGATCTCGTACGGCGCGTGGTGGGTCGGGGAGGGCTACGAGCGCCGGGTCGCCGACACCGGCGAGCAGCTCGCCGCCGGCACGCTCGCCTACGCCGAGCGGCTGCACGCGCTCGGCATCCCCACGCTCTACCTCGATGGTCCGCCGCCCGTGCCGGAGCCGGCGGCGTGCCTCCAGGCGCACGCCGACGGCGGCGCCCTCGACGCGTGCGCGTCGCCGCTGCAGCCGGAGCAGCGGCAGCGGCACGAGGCGCTCGAGGCGGCGCTCGCCGCGGGCGGGGTGTCGGTGGCGGGCACCCTCGAGTGGTTCTGCGCGGTCGAGGCGGCGACGTGCCCGCTCGTCGTCGACGGCGTGCCCACCTGGACCGACGCCACGCACATGGGCGCCGCGGCGTCGTCGCTGCGGCAGGACGCGGTCGCCGAGGCGCTGCTGCCGCTGCTCGGCCGCTAGCGCAGCAGGTCGAGCAGGGCGCGCTCGCGCGAGCCCGTGAGGCCGATCGTCGCGCCCGCCTCGAAGCGGGCGAAGACCTCCGGGTCGATGTAGCTCGACTTCGCTACGGCCGGGGTGTTGCCGAGCGCCTCGGAGACCTCGACGATCGCGGCCCGCACCGCACGCGCCCGCGCGGCCTTCGTGCCGGTGTCGCGGGCGCGCGCGAGCGCGACGGCCGCGACGATCGTGCCGTGCAGCGTGCGGAAGTCCTTCGCGGTGAACTCGCCGCCGGTCGCCTCGCGCACCGCGGCGTTGAGGTCGGCGTCGCGCAGGGCGTGGGCGCCCTCGTCGTCGCGCCAGGCGAGCAGCCGCGACGTGCGCGAGCGCCCCGCCTGCAGGTCCTCGACGCAGCGCGCGAGCGGTGCGTCCTCGACCGTCGTGTCGAAGCGCTGGCCCGACTTCGCCGGGAAGCGCAGCCGCACCGCGTCGCCGTCGACGCTCGCGTGCCGCACGAGCAGCGTCATGAGCCCGCGCGTGCCCCGCTCCTCGGCGTAGGCGTCGCCGCCGGCGCGGATCGCGACCATGTCGAGCATGCGCAGCGCGGCGGCGAGCACCCGCTCGCGCGGGAGCCCCTCGAGCGACAGGTCGCGCGTGACGCGGCGGCGCATCGCCGGCAGCGTCTCGGCGAGGTCGAGCGCCCGCTCGTGCTTCACGCGGTCGCGCCGCGCCCGCCACTCCGGGTGGTAGCGGTACTGCGTGCGGCCCGCGTCGTCGACGCCGATCGCCTGGATGTGCGCGAGCGGGTCGGCCGCGATCCAGACGTCCTTCCAGGCCGGCGGCACGGCGAGCGACTCGGCCCGCTCCCGGTCGGCGGCCGAGACGGCGCGGCCGCTGTCGTGCCGGTACGCCCAGCCGCGACCCGACCGGCGCCGCCGGATCCCCGCATCCGCCCCGGGTCTCGCCCGTCGAAGCCTCACCATGGGCAGATGCTATGCCGCCGGTCTCAGTCGCGGCGCCAGCGGCGTCCAGACTCCGATCGCTGCTTCGCCTGCCACTCGCTCTCGGTGTCGAGCACGCGGCGGTGCTTCGTCTCGGCCCACTCCTCGGCCATGCCGGTGAGCACCGCCTCGACGGCGGCCTGCTCCTCGCGGGTGGGCGAGCCGCCCACGACGGCCATGATGGGCTCGTCGGCGTCGGCGTCGCCGTGCCGGCCGCTCACAGCGGGATGTTCCCGTGCTTCTTCTCGGGCCGCTGCACGCGCTTCGTGCGCAGGGCGCGGAAGGCACGCGTGATCATCACGCGCGTCTCGGCCGGCTCGATGATGCCGTCGAGCTCGCCGCGCTCGGCGGCGAGGAAGGGGGATGCGACGTTGTACGTGTACTCGTTCGCGAGCCGGGTGCGCACCTCGTGCACGTCGTGCCCGTCGGCCTCCGCCTGCTTGATCTCGTTGCGGTAGAGGATGTTGACGGCGCCCTGCCCGCCCATGACCGCGATCTCGGCCGACGGCCAGGCGATGTTGATGTCGGCGCCGAGCTGCTTCGAGCCCATCACGATGTACGCGCCGCCGTAGGCCTTGCGGGTGATGACGGTGACCATCGGCACGGTCGCCTCGGCGTAGGCGTAGAGCAGCTTCGCCCCGCGGCGGATGACGCCCGACCACTCCTGGTCGGTGCCGGGCAGGTAGCCGGGCACGTCGACGACGGTGAGGATCGGGATCGAGAACGCGTCGCAGAAGCGCACGAACCGCGCGGCCTTCTCGCCCGCCTCGATGTTGAGCGTGCCCGCCATCTGCTTCGGCTGGTTCGCGATGACGCCGATCGTGCGGCCCTCGAGCCGGCCGAAGCCGATGACGATGTTGGGCGCGTAGAGCGGCTGCACCTCGAGGAACTCGCGGTCGTCCATGAGCGTCTCGATGATGGTCAGCACGTCGTACGGCTGGTTCGGCGAGTCGGGGATGACCGTGTTGAGCCGGCGGTCGGCGTCGTTCACGACGCGCTCGGCGGTGTGGTCGTAGACCGGCACCTCCGACTGGTTGTTGTCGGGCAGGTAGGCGAGCAGCGCGCGCACGTAGTCGAGCGCGTCGTCCTCGTCGGCGGCCAGGTAGTGGCTCACGCCCGAGACGGTGTTGTGGGTGCGGCCGCCGCCGAGATCCTCGAAGCCGACCTCCTCGCCCGTGACGGTCTTGATCACGTCGGGGCCGGTGACGAACATGTGGCTCGTCTTGTCGACCATGACGACGAAGTCGGTGAGCGCGGGGGAGTAGACGGCACCGCCGGCCGCCGGGCCCATCACGATCGAGATCTGCGGGATGACGCCGGAGGCGGCGGTGTTGCGCTTGAAGATCTCGCCGTACTTGCCGAGCGCGACCACGCCCTCCTGGATGCGCGCGCCGCCCGAGTCGAGCATGCCGACGATGGGCACGCCCACCTTCATCGCGTAGTCCTGGATCTTGATGATCTTCTCGCCGGCGACCTCGCCGAGCGAGCCGCCGAAGGTGGTGAAGTCCTGCGCGTAGACCGCGACGCGGCGCCCGTGCACGGTGCCGATGCCCGTGACGACGGCGTCGCCGTAGGGGCGGTTGCCGTCCATGCCGAACGCGGTCGTGCGGTGGCGCACGTAGGCGTCGAACTCGACGAACGAGCCCTTGTCGACGAACTGCTCGACGCGCTCGCGCGCGGTCTTCTTGCCCTTCGCGCCCTGGCGCTCGCGAGCCCGCGACTCCTTGTCGGTCACCGCCTCGCGGTGGCGCTCGCGCAGGTCGTCGATGCGCGCGGCGGTCGTGGAACGGGGTGCGGCTGCCCCAGCCACGTCGGGCACGGTCTCGTCGATCACGGATGCCACTCTAGAGGGCACCCCATGCGGCGCCTTTGTGGGGTCCCACAGCGTCTCGGCCGGATCCGGTGGCGATCCCCTCCATCCGCCCGCCCGCGGCCCGCATCGCGCGCCTAGGCTGGGGACATGCTCTTCCCAGGCGCGTCCCGCGCCGGCACCGTCGTCGAGCTCGGCACGGTCGGCTCCACCTTCGACGCCGTCGACGACCGCGCGGCGCACCTCACGGCCTGGGCGACGCTCGACCAGCGCGCCGGCCGCGGCCGGCTGGGCCGCGAGTGGGTCGCCCCCGCCGGCAAGTGCCTCGCCGCGACGGTGCTCGTGCGCACGAAGGGCCTCCGCGAGGATGCGGTGGCCTGGCTGCCGCTCGCGGCCGGGCTCGCGCTCGCCGACGCCCTCGACCCGCTCGTGGCCGATCGCGCCTCGATCAAGTGGCCGAACGACGTGCTCGTCGACGACCGGAAGGTCGCCGGCATCCTGTGCGAGCGCCGCTCGACCGGCGTCGCGGTGGGCTTCGGCGTGAACCTCACGCTCACCGCCGACGAGCTGCCGACCGACCGCGCGACGTCGCTCACGCTCGAGGGCGCCGAGGGCACGGCCCCCGTGCTCGCCGACGCCATCCTCTGGCACGTCATGCAGTCGCTCGACGCGCTGCTGCCGGCGCTCGGGAGCGACGCGCTGCGCACGGCCGTCGCCGCCGGCCTGTCGACGATCGGCCGGCACGTCCGCGTGTCGCTGCCCGACGGCGAGCTCACCGGCACCGCCGTCGGCCTCGGGCCCGGCGGCGAGCTGCAGGTCGAGACCGACGACGGAATCGTCGACGTGCGGGCCGGTGACGTCGTGCACGTGCGCTGATGCGAGAGAATCGTCGGGTGCCAGCCGGCGAGGAGCGAGTCATCGCGCGCATGCGACCGCATGGGCGGGTGCTCGTCGTGCCCGTGCTCGTGCTCTGGGCGTGCGCGGGGCTCGTGGCGCTGCTGCTCGACCGGGTCGACTGGCCGCTCTGGAACGTCGCGGTGCTCACGGTCGCCGGCATCGTCGTCGCGGTGCTCACCGTCGTGCCCACGCTCGCCTGGCTCTCGCGCGGCTTCACCTTCACGACCGAGCGGGTGATCATCCGCACCGGCTTCGGCGGCACGCGGCGCGAGACGATGCTCTCGCGCGTCCACGACGTCACCGTGCGGCGCCGCGGCCTGCAGGCCCTGTTCGGCGCCGGCGACGTGCTGCTGTCGACCGGCGGCGACCGCGCCGTGATCCTCTCCGACGTGCCGAGCGCCTCCCTCGTGCAGCGCATGCTGTCCGAGCTGCTCGGCGCCCGCGGCGTCGTCGCCCCCGACGTCGTCGACGTCGCCTGACCCATCAGCGCCTCCGGCGCCCACCCCTCGAGGAGCTCCCATGAAGATCGCCGTCATCGGCTGCGGCTACCTGGGCGCGGTGCACGCCGCGGCCATGGCCTCGCTCGGCTACGAGACGATCGGCGTCGACGTCGACGAGGCGAAGGTCGAGCGCCTGCGCCGGGGCGAGCCGCCCTTCTTCGAGCCGGGGCTGCCCGAGCTGCTGCGCGCGGGCGTCGACGCGGGCACGCTGCGCTTCACGACGGATGTCGCCGAGGCGGCCGGGAGCGACGTCGTCTTCGTCGCGGTCGGCACGCCGCAGCGCGCGGGCTCCGATGCCGCCGACCTCACCTACGTCGACGCGGCGGTCGAGTCGCTGCTGCCGCACCTCGCGGCGGGCACGCTCGTGGCCGGCAAGTCGACCGTGCCCGTCGGCACTGCGCAGCGGCTCGCCGACCTGATCGCACCCACGGGCGCGACGCTCGCCTGGAACCCGGAGTTCCTGCGCGAGGGCTTCGCGGTCGAGGACACCCTCGCCCCCGACCGGCTCGTCTACGGCGTCGCCGACGGCGACGACGCCGCGGTCGCCGCGCTCGACGCCGTCTACGCCCGCATCCTCGAGCGCGGCACCGACCGGCTCGTCGTGAACTACGCCACGGCAGAGCTCGTGAAGGTGAGCGCGAACGCGTTCCTCGCCACGAAGATCTCGTTCATCAACGCGATGGCCGAGCTCTCGGAGTCGGTGGGCGCCGACGTCACGCAGCTCGCTGACGCGATCGGCCTCGACGCGCGCATCGGCCGGCGCTTCCTCAACGCCGGCCTGGGCTTCGGGGGCGGCTGCCTGCCCAAGGACATCCGCGCCTTCCAGGCGCGCGCCGACGAGCTCGGCCACGGCGAGACGCTCGGCTTCCTGCGCGAGGTCGACCGCATCAACCTGCGCCGCCGCGACCGCATGGTCGCGCTCATCGAGCGCGAGCTCGAACGGGTCGGCGGCGACCGGGTCGCGATGCTGGGCCTCGCGTTCAAGCCCAACAGCGACGACGTGCGCGACTCGCCCGCGCTCGACGTCTCGCGCCGCCTGCAGGAGGGCGGCCGCGTGGTGAGGGCCTACGACCCCGAGGCGCGCGAGACGGCGCTGCGGGTCGTGCCCGGGCTCGAGATCGTCGCGTCGGTGGCGGATGCGGTGCGCGGCGCCGACGTGCTGGCGCTCGGTACCGAGTGGCAGGAGTTCCGCGACCTCGACCCGGCCGCGCTCGCCGGCATCACCGACGCGCGCGTCGTCGTCGACGGCCGCAACGCGCTCGACGCGGCGGCCTGGTCGGCCGCGGGCTTCCGGGTGATCGGCCTCGGCCGGCCGGAGGTGGCGGCAGCATGATCGTCGGCGTGGTGGGCGGCGGCCAGCTGGCCCGGATGATGATCCCCGCGGCGGTCGAGCTCGGCATCGAGCTGCGCGTGCTCGCCGAGGGCGAGGGCATGTCGGCGGCGCTCGCGGCGACCGCCGTGGGCGACTACCGCGACGCCGACACCGTGCTCGCGTTCGCCGAGGGCGTCGACGTCGTCACCTTCGACCACGAGCACGTGCCGCAGGCGGTGCTGCAGCGGCTCGTCGACGCCGGCCACGCCGTGCACCCCGGCCCGCACGCGCTGCGCTTCGCCCAGGACAAGCGCGAGATGCGCGCGCGCATGGCCGAGATCGGCGCGCCGCAGCCCGACTGGGCGCCGGTGGATGCGCCGGAGGACCTCGAGCGGTTCCTGGCCGACCACGGCGGCGTCGGCGTCGTGAAGACCGCGACCGGCGGCTACGACGGCAAGGGCGTGCGGGTCGTGCGCGATGCTGCCGAGGCCGCCGACTGGCTCGAGGGCGCCGCGGCCGGGGGCCCGCGCCTGCTCGTCGAGGAGCTCGTGCCGTTCACGCGCGAGCTCGCGCAGCTCGTCGCGCGCCGGCCCTCGGGCGAGACCGTCGTCTGGCCGCTCGTGCAGACCGTGCAGCGCGACTCGATCTGCGCCGAGGTGCTCGCGCCCGCCCCGCACGCCGCGAACATCCAGCCCCTCGTCGACGACGTGGCCCGCTCCATCGCCGAGCAGCTCGACGTGACGGGCGTGCTCGCGGTCGAGCTGTTCGAGACCGCCGACGGCCGCGTGCTCGTCAACGAGCTCGCGATGCGTCCCCACAACTCCGGCCACTGGACGATCGACGGCTCGATCACGAGCCAGTTCGAGCAGCACCTGCGCGCCGTGCTCGACCTGCCGCTCGGCTCGACCGCGATCCTCGCCCCGGCGAGCGTGATGGTGAACGTCATCGGCGGGCCCGCGTCGGGCTCGATGGCCGACCGCTACGCGGCCGCCCTCCAGTCGCACCCCGACGTGAAGGTGCACTCCTACGCGAAGTCGGCGCGCCCGGGCCGCAAGGTCGGGCACGTGACCGCGATCGGCGACGAGATCGACGAGGTCGCCTACCGGGCGCGCGCCGCGGCCGCGCACTTCGATGCCTGAGGGTCACGGCCAGGCCGCGACCCCGCGTACCCTGGACGGCATGCCTGCGCAGGTCAGCATCATCATGGGCTCCGACTCCGACTGGCGGGTCATGGAGGCGGCGAAGGCCGTGCTCGACGAGCTCGGCGTCGCCGCCGAGGTCGACGTCGTCTCGGCGCACCGCACCCCGCAGAAGATGGTCGACTTCGCGCGCGGAGCCGCTGATCGCGGCGTGCGCGTCATCATCGCCGGGGCGGGCGGCGCGGCCCACCTGCCGGGCATGGTCGCGTCGATGACCCGGCTGCCGGTGATCGGCGTGCCGGTGCCCCTCGAGCGCCTCGACGGCCTCGACAGCCTGCTCTCGATCGTGCAGATGCCCGCGGGCATCCCGGTCGCGACCGTCTCGATCGGCGGGGCCCGCAACGCCGGCATCCTCGCCGCGCGCATCCTCGGCACGACCGATGCCGACCTCGCGGCGCGCCTCGACGCCTTCGCCGCCGACCTCGAGTCGCAGGTCGACGCGAAGGCCCGGGCGCTGCGCGACCGCGTGGACGCGGGCGCATGACGCTGCTGGAGACCGGCACCCCGCTCCGCCACCCCGACAGCCGCCGTCCCGACGTGATGCAGCGGCGCGGCTGGTGGCTCGTGCTGCTCGGGCTCCTGCTGCCCGGCAGCGCCCAGGTGCTCGCGGGCGACCGCAGGCTCGGCCGCGTCGGCATCGTCGCGACCCTCGGGCTGCTCGCGCTCGCGGCCGTCGCGCTGCTGCTGTGGTTCGCGTGGCGCAGCGCGCTGCTGACGGTCGTCGGCAACTCGATCGGCCTGCTCGTGGTCGAGGTGCTGCTCATCGCCTACGCCGTGCTGTGGCTCGTGCTCGGGCTCGACACGCTACGGCTCGCGCGGCTGCCGAAGGTGGCCGGACGCGCGCGCGCCGGCATCGCGATCGTCTCGATCCTCGCGACCGTCGCGCCCGCTGCGCTCGCCGGCTACGGGGCGACGATCGTCGACGCGACGCGCGGCCTCGTCGGCGACGTCTTCGACTTCGCGCGGCCCGCGGTCGAGCCGATCGACGGCCGCTACACGTTCCTGCTGCTGGGCGGCGACGCGGGCGAGGACCGCCAGGGGCTGCGCGCCGACTCGATGACCGTCGTCACCGTCAACGCCGAGACGGGCGCGGCGACGATGATCGGCGTGCCGCGCAACCTGCGGAACGCGCCGTTCTCGCCAGGGTCGCCGATGTGGGGGCCGTGGCCGAACGGCTTCGACTGCGAGACGAGCGACTGCCTGCTGAACGGCACCTACACGTACGGCGAGGCCAACCCCGAGCTCTACCCCGACGCCGCGGCCAACGGCTCGAGCCCCGGCATCGAGGCGACCCGCGACGCGGTCGAGGGCGTGACGGGGCTGGAGCTGCAGTTCTTCGTGCTCGTCGACATGCACGGCTTCGAGGACCTCGTCAACGCCCTCGGCGGCCTCGAGATCGAGGTCACCGAGCGGGTGCCGATCGCGATCGAGGGCGAGGTCGTGCGCGACTGGATCGAGCCCGGCCTGCAGCGCCTCGACGGCCACGACGCGCTCTGGTACGCGCGCAGCCGCGCCGGCACGAGCGATTACGCGCGCATGGAGCGGCAGCGGCAGGTGCAGGAGGCGCTCATCCGGCAGTTCACGCCGCAGACGCTGCTCACGAAGTACACCGAGCTCGCGAACGCCGGCCAGGACATGGTGCAGTCCGACATCCCGCAGTCGATGATCGGCTCGCTGTCGGAGCTCGCGCTCGAGACCCGGCAGCTGCCGATCACGAACCTCGAGCTCGTGCCCGACTCGGGCGTCAACACCGGCGACCCCGACTTCGAGCAGATCCACGCGATGGTGGCCGCGGCACTCGCCGAGGCCGACGCGATCGCCCCGCCGACCGAGTCGCCCGCGCCGTAGCGCGGCAGCGGCCCGGGGCCCCCAGGCGCCGCTACAGCTCGGCGTGCAGCCGCCACACCTGCAGCGCGGCGGCCTCCCACGTGAACGCGCGGGCGCGGTCCTGCGCGTGCAGCCGCAGGCGCGTGCGCTCCTCCTCGTCGGCGAGCAGGCCCGCGAGCGCGGCGGCGAGCTCGTGCGGGCCGCCCTCGACCGGCACGCTCGAGTCGCCCGCGATCTCGGTGAGCGTGCGGGTCGCCGGATGCACGGTCGGGGTGCCGAGCGCCGCCGCCTCGAGCAGCGTGAGGCCGAGGGCGTCCTGCTCCGCGACGTGCAGGTGCGCGAGCGCGCGCTGGTAGGCGGTCGCGAGCTCGGCGTCGGTCAGCTCGCCCAGCATGACGAGCCGGCCGGGCGCGATGCCCGCCTCGACCGCGAGCGCCGCGAGCGTGGTCTCGCCCCACTGCACCGGCCCGGCCACGACGACCCGCGCATCCGGCATCGCGTCGCTCGCGACGGTCTCGATGAGCCGCTCGGCCTGGCCGCGCGCGCCCGGCGCCGTGATCGCGAGCACGTACTCCGACGGCAGGGCGAGCCGCGACGCCGCCGCGGCGCCGGAGTTCGCCGCGCGCAGGAGCGCGGCCGCGGGCGCAGGGTGCACGACGCGCACGCGGTCGCCCACGTCGGCCAGGAGCGAGAGGTCCTCGGCCACGGCGGTCGAGGGCACCACGATGCCGTCGGCGCGGTGCAGCGCGCGCTTGAGGGCGCGGTCGAACCAGCGCTGCTTGCGCTCCGAGCGGTCCGACATCGACTGCAGGCCGTGCACCGTCACCGTCACCTGGTCGCCCGGCTCGCGCTCGCGCGTGAGCGGCGCCATGAGGCTCGTCGCGTGCACGAGGCCGTGCACGGGGATCGTGGTGATCGTGTGGAGCCACGCCTCGCGCAGCTCGCGGGCGGGCACGGCCGTCTGGCGCAGCTCGGCGAGCCCCGGCAGCGCCTCGCGGATGCGGGCCTCGCGGGCGTCGCTCACGCGCGCCGACAGCGCGCCGACCTCGAGCCCCTCGGGGGCGGTCGCGACGAGCGCGCGGGCCATCTCGGCCGAGTAGCGGCCGACCGACGTGGTCGAGCGCTCGCCGACCTCGTCGAGCACGACCGTCAGGCGGTCGCGCTCGTGCGCCTCGGGCCCATGCGCGTCGCTCACAGCGCCACCCGCTCCTTGAGCGGCTGCCACCACGAGCGGTGCTCGCGGTACCACTGCACGACGTCGCCGAGCCCCTGCTCGAACGGCACCTGCGGGGCGAAGCCGAGCTCGTCGCGCGCCTTCGCGCTCGCGAGCGATGCGCGGCGGTCGTGGCCACGCTCGTCGGCGGTCGGCTCGACCATCGACCAGTCGCTGCCGGTCGCCTCGACGACGAGCTCGGCGAGCCTGCGGTTCGACACCTCGGCGCCGCCGCCGAGGTGGTAGGTCTCGCCGGGCCTGCCGGCGGTGAGCACGAGCGCGATGCCGCGGCAGTGGTCGTCGACGTGCAGCCAGTCGCGCACGTGCCCGCCGTCGCCGGCGAGCGGCGCGGGGATGCCGTCGAGGAGGTTCGTGATGAGCATCGGGATGAGCTTCTCGGGGAAGTGGTGCGGGCCGAAGCTGCTCGAGAGCCGCGCGATGCGCACATCGAGCCCGTGGGTGCGGTGGTAGCTGCGCGCGAGCAGCTCGCCGCCCGCCTTCGACGCGGCGTAGGGCGTGCTCGGGTCGACCGGGGCGTCCTCGCTCCAGGAGCCCTCCTCGATCGAGCCCAGCACCTCGTCGGTCGAGACGTGCACGATGCGGCGCACGCCGTGCCGGAGCGCGGCGTCGAGCAGCCGCTGCGTGCCGACCACGTTCGTCTCGACGAAGACCGACGAGTCGCGCGCCGCCCGGTCGAGGTGGCTCTCGCCGGCGACGTGCACGATCGCGTCGACGCCCGGCAGCAGGCGGTCGAGCAGGCCCGTGTCCCGGATGTCGCCCTGCACGAAGGCGAAGCGCGGGTGCTCGGCGACCGCGGCGAGGTTCGAGAGGGTGCCCGAGTACGTCAGCGCGTCGAGGACGGTGACGGCAGCGCCCTCGAGGCCTGGGAGGCGGTCGGTCAGGGCCATCCGCACGAGGTTCGAGCCGATGAACCCGGCGCCGCCGGTCACGAGGATCTTCACGACGTGGCTGGCCTTCCGGTCGGGGTCGGTGCGTCGAGTCTAGCCGCGGCGGCACCGGGCTCCCGCCCGCGTAGCCTGGGCCCATGACCAGCCCTCGCAGCAGCGCGGCGCGCGAGCGCCTCCGCCACGTCATCCGCTCGGGTCGCGAGCGGGGAGGGGATGCTGCGCGGCGCGCGCTCGGCCTCCAGTCGGGCCGCGGCTTCTACGACGACAGCCCCTCGGCGGCCACGCTCGCCCGCCTGGCGCGCCTGCGCATCCGCAACCTCGCCTCCCGAGCGCCGGTCGTGGGCGACGCGCCCGCGGTCGTGGTGATGACGACGACCGCGGCGCGCATCCGCTCCGTCTGGGCGGCGATCGAGTCGATCGGCGAGGGCGCCGAGCGGCCGAGGCGGCTCATCCTGTGGCTCGACGACCCCTCGCTCGCCGAGCTGCCCACGTCGCTCGGCCGTCTGGAGCGGCGGGGCCTCGAGGTGCGCCGGGTCGACCCGGGGCTGCGCGTGCACACGAAGTGGTGGCCGTACGTGAGCGGCACCCCGGCGCACGAGCTGCCGATGGTGACGAGCGACGACGACCAGCTCTACCCGCGCGACTGGCTGTGCCGGCTGCTCGAGGTGGCGCGCGCCCACCCGGGCGCGGTCGTCGCGCACCGCGCCCACCGCGTGGCGCTCGGCGTCGAGGGCCTCGCGCCCTACACGTCGTGGACGCCCGCGCACAGCACGGCGCCGAGCTTCGGCAGCTTCGGCACCTCGGTGTCGGGCCAGCTGTTCCCGGCCCCGCTGCTCGAGGAGCTGCGCGCGGCGGGCACCCGGTTCCTCGAGGCGGCGCCGGAGGCCGACGACGTGTGGCTGTACGCGCAGGCGGTGCGGGCCGGCCGCCGGATCGTGCAGACGAGCGCGGAGCCGGCGAACTACCCGTTCGTGCCCGGCTCGCAGGTGAGCGGCCTCTACCTGCAGAACGTGCTGCACGCGGGCAACGACCGGCAGCTCGCGGCCTCGCTCGGCCCCGCCGAGCTCGAGCGCATCGCCGGCGACCTCAGGGGCTGACCCGCTACCAGAAGCCCAGCACGAGGGCGATGCGCAGCAGGCGCCGCTCCGTCGCCTCGCGCCGCAGCTCGGGGGCGAGGCGGTGCAGCGCCATGCGCGAGCCGAGGTCGGTGCCGTCGAACAGCGGCGCGATCCGCTCGAGCCGCGGGCGCTGCGCGTCGTCGGCGACCGAGGCGCTCAGCCGCGCCACGGCGCCGCACTGCTGCCGGTACTCGCCCGAGGCGAGCCGGCGGAACCGCACCGCGGCCTGCGCGAGCCCGGTGTTCGCGCCGGTCGCGTTGGCGTCGTGCTGGCGGTAGTCGAGCGTCGGCTCGGCGTCGATGTGCCAGCGCCCGCCGCTCGCGCGCACGATCGCGTAGGCGAGCCAGTCGTGCGGCACGGCGCTGTCGTCGATGCGCGCGCTGCCGTGCGGCGGCTGCCGGATGGCGTCGCGGATCGCGGCGAACGCCTCGGCGTCGATGAGGAACGTGCAGCCGGGGCCCGCCGACTCGAGCAGGAAGTCGAGCGGGGTCTGCGGCTGCGCCTTGTCGATGAGCTCGGTGCGACGGCTGCCGTCCTCCTTCTCCCAGAAGGCGACCACGTTCGACGAGACCGCGTCGACGTCGAGCCGCTCGAGCAGGGCCAGCTGCCGCGAGAGCTTGTCGTCGTGCCAGACGTCGTCCTGGTCGGCGAGCGCGACCGCGACCGCGCCGTCGACGTCGGCCTCGCGCATGAGGCGCAGGAAGTTGGCCTGCGGGGTGCCGAAGCTCCCAGGCGCCAGCACCGTGACGCGCTCGTCCGCGGCGAGCCGCTCGAGCAGCAACGGGGTGCCGTCGGTCGAGGCGTCGTCCGAGACGACCAGCCGCACGCGCACGTCGCGCTGCCCGAGGATCGAGCGGGCCTGCTCCTCGACGAAGGCGGCGCCGTCATGGGTGGCCATGAGCACCGCGACGAGCGGTGCGGCCGTCGCGTCCGGTGGTGTGGTCACGAATCGCCCGCCTCTCTCCGCGCCAGCCTCTGAGCCTAGCGCCGATCCTCGGCTAGCCTGACCCGAGCCCGCCTGCATCCGGCAGCGCCCGGGCGACGCATCGGGAGGGGGGCGCGTGCGCCGGATCGCCGTGGTGACCTGCTACCGCCAGCCCGACTACGTGCGCGCGATCACGCTCCGCACCGCGGTCGCCGACCTCGGCGACGAGGCGATCGTCGTCAAGAACCGCTCCCGCAGCGTGCGTCGCTACGCCGAGGTCGCGGGCGAGCTGTGGCGGATGCGCCGGGACCGGCCGGACGCCTACCTCGTCACGTTCCGCGCGTTCGAGGTCGTGCCGCTCGTGCTCGCGCTCGCCGGCGGCCGCCCGGTCGTGTACGACGAGTTCATCAACCCCGTCGAGTGGTTCGTCGAGGAGCACCGGCGCCTGCGCCCGGGCTCGTTGCCCGCGCGCGCCCTGCGCGGCGCGTTCCGCACCATGATGCGGCGCTGCGCGGTGGTGCTCGCCGACACCGCGTCGCACGCCGACCACGCCGCCGAGCTCATGGATCTGCCGCGCGAGCTCTGGAAGGTGGTGCCCGTCGGCACCGACGAGGCCACCTTCCGCCCGGCGTCGCGGAAGCCCGGCACGCCGTTCCGGGTGCTCTACTACGGCTCGATGCTGCCCCTGCACGGCCTCGACGTGCTGCTCGAGGCCGCGGTGCTGCTCGCCGGCCGCGACGACATCGCGGTCGACGTGGTCGGCGGCACCGACGACGACCGCGCCCGCGTCGACGCCGCCGTCTCGCGCGGCGCGCGGGTGCGCTACCGCAGCTGGGTGCCGTACGAGGAGCTGCCCGCCCTCTTCGCCGAGACGGGGCTCGCGATCGGCGGGCCGCTCGGCGACACCGTGCAGAGCCGGTACGTCATCACCGGCAAGACCTACCAGTTCCTCGCGTCGGGGGTGCCGACCCTCGTGGGCGCGAACCTCGAGAGCAGTGCGTTCACCGACCGCTCCGACGCGCTCGTGGTGCCGCAGGGCGACCCGGTCGCCGTGGCCGAGGCGGCGCGCTGGGCCGCCGACCACCCGCACGAGCTGGCCGAGGTCGGCCGCCGCGGGCGCGAGCTCTACGAGCGAGCGTTCTCACGCCCTCGCATCGCCGAGGCCCTCGGCACCGCCCTCGCGGGCATCCGCGTCGCCGCCGGCCGGCGCTGAGAACATCGCCCGCAGGTTCAGCAGGCTCGACAGCACGAACAGCGCGCCGAGGAACAGCACGTAGAACGCGCGGTCGACGATGCCCGCCGCGATGATCGCGTCGAGGCCCACGCCGTGCAGCGACTGCGCGAAGCCGAGGAACGCCTCGCGGAAGCCGATCGCGCCGGGCGTGATCGAGACGAAGAGCGACAGGTTGGCGGATGCGCTGTACACGAGCGACTGCAGCACGTCCGCGCCGGGGCCGGAGACCGCGTTGAGCTCGACGAAGTACACCGCGGCCATGAGCAGCGCCTGCACGGCCGTGACGGCGGCGATCGCGGCGGTCACGATGCGGCGCCCCGCGCCCGACCGCCACGCGACCACTGCGACGAGCACGACGGTCGCGGCGAGGCCGAGCGCGGCGAGCCAGGGGAGCGTGCGGGCGAACAGCAGCGACACGTTCACGGCGCCGAACGCGAGGTAGTACACGAGCGTCGCGAGCGTGAAGTCGCGCAGGCGCACGCCCACCTTCGCCTTCAAGTAGGCGGCGCGCACGCCCGGCCCGCTCTGCAGCGGCCCGAAGAAGTTGGCGACGGTCGAGTAGACCGTCAGCAGCAGCCCCTCGCGGATGCCGATGCGCGCCTGGCACCAGCGCACGGTCAGCAGCAGGATCGCCCAGTGCGTCGCGACGATGAGCACGTAGAGCCCCGTGAGCCAGCCGAGCGCGGCCGGACCGACCGCGAGCACCTGGCGGACGATCTCGGGCCGCACCGCGACGTAGACGGCGATGAAGACCGCGACGAGCACGAGCACCGCGATCGCGAGCGCCCGCTTGTGGCGCCGCACCCACCGCAGCGGCGCGCTCGATCCGATCGCCGCGAGCCGCTCCCTCGCCCGCGCGAGGCCCTCGTTCACGCTGCGGTCGTGTCGTGCTCGGGCTTCGCGGGGAGCGTGACCCAGTTGCGCGTGTGGCCGTAGCGATCGAGCTTGTCGAGCTCGAGGGAGTCCTCCTGCAGCGATCTCGTGATGCGCGTGAGGTCGGCGATCGCCCCCATCGCGAACGACAGCAGCGCGCCGACGAACAGCAGCACGCCGAGCAGCAGCGACTGCACGTAGCTGCCGGGCGCCTGCATCCAGACGAGGACGAGGTAGCGGATGAACGGCACCGCGCCGGCCACGGTGAAGAGCACGCCGAGCGTCGCGAAGAACACGTACGGCTTGTACATGAAGTAGGCCCGCAGGATCGCGAGGCCCGACTCGCGCATGTGCTGCCAGATGTTCTTGAACAGCCGCGACTCGCGCGTCTTCGGGTTGGTGCGCACCGGGATGGAGGTGATCGCGAGCCGCTTGTTGCCGGCCTGGATGATCGTCTCCATGCAGTAGCTGAAGCGCGTGACGATGTTGAGGCGGATGAGCGAGTACTTCGAGTACGCGCGGAAGCCGCTCGCCGCGTCGGGCAGGTCGGTGCCCGCCGCCTGGTTCACGACCCAGCTGCCGAAGCGCTGCATCGCCTTCTTGAAGGGGGAGAAGTGCTCGATCGTGTGCGTCTGCCGGTCGGCGACCACGATCTCGGCCTCGCCGCGGATGACGGGCTGCACGAGCTCGCCGATCATCTCCTGCGGGTACTGGTTGTCGCCGTCGGTGTTGACGACGATGTCGGCGCCGTGCGAGAGCGCGTACTCGATGCCGTCGTGGAACGAGCGGGCGAGCCCCATGTTGCGGCGGTGGCGCACGAAGTGGCGCACGCCGTGCTCCCGGGCGACCTCGACCGTGCGGTCGGTGGAGCCGTCGTCGATGACCAGGATGTGGATCTCGTCGATCCCCGGGATCTCCTTCGGGATCGTCTCGAGCACCATCGGGAGCGTCTGCTCCTCGTTCAGGCACGGGATCTGGATGAACAGCTTCATGGGCCCCCTTCGCAGGGAGAGCCTAGCCGCGCGACTACTTCTGGCCGAAGTCGAGCACGTAGTACCAGTGCCCGTCGCTGCTCGGGGCGACGCCGACGCCGATCAGCGTGCGGCTGCTCGTCATGAGGTTGTTGTAGTGGCCGGTGGAGGCGAGCCAGCGCTCCATGATCCGCTCCTCGTCGGGAGTCGGGACGCGGTCGCGGGCGACGTTCTCGCCCCAGCTGCGCATGCTGCACGCACGCATGTCGGCGGTGAGGTCGGGGTTGTGCGCCGAGCCGGTCGTCCGCAGCCACGCCATCGACTCCGCCCAGTGCTGGGCGACCTCGTCGAGGCACGGGTCGAGCCGCAGCGCCGGCAGGTCGCGCTCGGCGCGCTCGGCGTTGACGAGCGCGAGCATGTCGGCGCGGGCCGTCTCCATCGTCTGGCACACCGCGGGGTCGACCTGGTTCGCGCCGGTCCCGGTGCAGTTCACCGGGTCGGCGGGCACGGGCGGGGGAGCGGCCACGCGGCGCACGCCGAGGGTGTCGGCGCCGTCGCCGTTCCAGTCGCCCGCGAAGGCGACGTCGTCGACGCGGCCGTAGACGACCGTGACGTCGGCCTCGCCGGGCCGGATCTGGTTGGCGATGAAGTACGTCGAGTCGCGGCGCACGGCGAAGGAGTCGCTGCGGTTGCCGTCCCAGTCGCCGACGAGCACGTCGTCGTCCTCGCGGCCGTACTGGACGACGACGTCGGCCGGGCCGCTGGTGATGGTGTTGCGAACGTGGTACTGCGCCCCGCGGCGCACGGCGAACGTGTCGGTGCGGCTGCCGTCCCAGTCGCCGACCAGCACCGTGTCGCCGGAGCGCCCGTAGGCGATCACCGCGTCGGCGCTGCCGTCGGAGAGCGAGTTGCGGACGTGGAAGACCGTGTCGCGGCGCACGGCGAGCGTGTCGACGCCGTCGCCGTCCCAGTCGCCGACGAGCACCTGGTCGTCCGAGCGGCCGTAGGTGAAGGTCTGCTGCGGGGCGACGGATGCGTTGGCGTTCGAGAGCGAGAAGGTCGCGCCCCGGCGATGCATGGGCGTGTCGACGCCGTCGCCGTCCCAGTCGCCGAAGTACACCTGGTCGGTCGCGAGCCCGAACGAGAACTGGATGTTCGCGGTCGTCGTGAACTGGTCGTTGAGGTAGTAGGCGTTGCCGGAGCCGCCGACCTCGAGCCCCTGCGCCTCGGCGCGCTCCGCGCCGCCCTGCGCGACGCCGAGCGTCGCCATCAGTGCGAGCGCGGCCGCGGCCGCCGTCATCCTGCGCATCGTGCACCGTCTCTGTCGTGACCAGCAAACGGGTGCGATCCTCCCAGTCGTACCCCATGCGGGTCAAGGGAACATTGAGGGTCTGGATAGGCTGTGCATCATGACGGACGCGGCGGAGGGCACCCCCGCGCGACCCGCCGCCGACGCGCCGGAGGCCGTCGAGCGCCGTGCGGAGGCGGGCCTCCCCGCCCGCCGGCGCACCCCGCGATGGGTCGACGCGCTCGTCATTGTCGCCCTCGCGGCGCTCGCGATGGTGGCGGTGCTCACGGTCGTGGCGCGCGGCGCGCCCCTGTCGGCGCTCGACGAGCCGTCGCACATCGACTACGCGTGGAACGCCTCGCAGCTCGAGATCCCGGCCGCGGGCGACTCGATCGATCCCGAGGTCATCGAGCTCTGGAACTGCTACGGCAACGAGCTGCTGCGGCTGCCGGCCTGCGGCACCACCGGCCCCGCCGAGGCGTACCCGGTGTCGGCCGCGCAGTACAACTTCTCGCATCCGCCGCTCTACTACCTCGCGACGGGCATGGCTGCGCGCGCCGTCGAGTCGGTCACCGGCTGGAACTTCGTGCTCTCGGCCCGAGCGCTCGGCGCGGTGTGGCTCGCGGCGGGCATGGTCGTCATGCACCTGGCGCTCCGCCGCCTCGGCGTCGGCCCGGCGCTCGCGGGGTCGGTCGCCGCGCTCGCGGGCATGTGGTGGGCCGGGCTCACCGCCGCCACGATCGTCACGAACGACGCGCCCTTCCTCCTCACGACCGCGCTCGGCCTCCTCGCGCTCGGCGGCGCGGTCGACCCGCGCGGCCGGCGCCGCTGGCTGCCGGCGGTGCTGCTCGTCGCCCTCGCGGCGCTCGCTGCCGGCGTCAAGGTCATGAACGCGCTGCCGTTCCTCGCGATCGCCGGCGCGTTCGTCGTGCTCGCGCTGCTGCCCGAGCGCTACCGCCCGTGGGCCGGGCGCGGCTGGCTGCTCGCGACGGGCGCCGCCATGGTCGCCGCGGTGGGGGCGGTCTACGTGCTCTGGACCCGCTTCCAGGCCGGCCGCGGCGACCCCGACTGGGAGAACCCGGTCGAGGGCGTCAACACCCAGCCCTTCACCGGCACGCCGTTCCTCGAGTGGCTGCCGACGATCCCGCGCGGCCTGTCCACCATGGGCCACACGTACGCGCAGGAGGGCGTCGCCTCGGGCGAGCTCGTCGCCTTCGTCGGCGGGATCGGCTCGATCGTCGGCCTCGCGGCGATCTTCGTCGGCCTCGCCGTCGCGCGGCGCGGCAGCGCGCTCGCGGTGATCGCGATCGCGGCGCTCATCGGCTCGCTGGGCTGGCCGCTCATCGTGCAGCTGCAGTCGTTCCTCTCGAGCGGCGGCACGCACTACTTCCCCCGGCCGAGCGCGCGCTACGGCGCGACGATGGGCTTCGTGGCCTTCGCGTCGCTCGCGCTCATCGCGCAGCGGCTGCGCTGGCAGGCGCTCGTGATCGCCGGATGCCTCGCGGTCGTCGTCACGACGCTCGTCACCGTGGTCATGGGTCCCGTCGCCGGCTCCTGAGGCCGCACGCGACCTCCGGCCACATAGACTGCATCGCACCCGACAGCGACCGGAAGGACGGGCATCGACCCATGCGCGGCATCATCCTTGCAGGCGGCAGCGGCACGCGGCTGTGGCCGATCACCAAGGGCATCTCGAAGCAGCTCATGCCCATCTACGACAAGCCGATGGTCTACTACCCGCTGTCGACGCTCATGATGGCCGGCATCCGCGAGGTGCTCGTCATCACGACGCCCGAGTACAACGAGCAGTTCAAGGCGCTCCTCGGCGACGGCTCGTCGCTCGGCATGCGCATCGAGTACGCGGTGCAGCCGAGCCCCGACGGCCTCGCGCAGGCGTTCATCATCGGCGAGGAGTTCCTCGACGGCGACTCGGCGGCGCTCGTGCTCGGCGACAACATCTTCCACGGCACGGGGCTCGGCTCGAACCTGCGCTCGCACACCGACGTCGACGGCGGCGTCGTGTTCGCCTACCAGGTCGCCGACCCGAGCGCCTACGGCGTGGTGGAGTTCGACGACCAGATGAAGGCCGTCTCCATCGAGGAGAAGCCGGCCCACCCGAAGAGCAGCTACGCCGTGCCCGGCCTCTACTTCTACGACAACGGCGTCGTCGAGATCGCGAAGTCGATCGAGCCGAGCGCTCGCGGCGAGCTCGAGATCTCGAGCATCAACGAGCGCTACCTCGACGAGGGCAGGCTGCAGGTGCAGGTGCTCGACCGCGGGGTCGCGTGGCTCGACACCGGGACGTTCGAGTCGATGATGCAGGCGAGCGAGTACGTGCGGGTCATCGAGGACCGGCAGGGGTTCAAGATCGGCTGCATCGAGGAGATCGCCTGGCGCGCCGGGTGGATCGACGACGCGCAGCTCGCCGAGCTCGCGAAGCCGCTCGTGAAGAGCGGCTACGGCGCCTACCTCGAGCGGCTCCTCGAGCAGGGGCGTCGCTGACATGGCCGTCGACGTCGCCGTCGTCGTCCGCACGAAGGACCGCCCGCTGCTGCTCGAGCGCGCGCTCGGCAGCATCGACGCGCAGACGGAGCGCCCGCGGCAGCTCGTGGTCGTGAACGACGGCGGCGATGCGGCGGGGGTCGAGCGCCTGCTCGACGCGGTGCGCGGCACCGTCGCCGACGAGGTCGTGGTCGTGCACCACGAGCAGCCCGTCGGGCGCCCCCGCGGCATGAACATCGGCGTGCGCGCCTCGAGTGCCGCCACCTTCGTCTTCCACGACGACGACGACAGCTGGGACCCTCGGTTCCTCGAGCGCACCGCCGCGCACCTCGCCGAGCACGCCCACGAGGCCGCCGTCGCCACCCGCACCGCGGTCGTGTGGGAGCGGGTCGAGGGCGACGAGGTCGTCGAGCTCGAGCGCGAGGTCTACCAGGCGCGCACCACCGCGGTCACGCTCACCGAGACGCTCTACCGCAACGCGACGCCGCCCATCTGCCTCGTCTACCGCCGCAGCGCCTACGACGCGGTCGACGGCTACGACGACCGCCTGACGGCGCTCGCCGACTGGGACCTGCTGCTGCGGGTGCTGCGCACGTCGGAGGTGGGCTTCATCGACGGCGAGCCGCTCGCCTTCTGGCACCACCGCCGCGACGACACCTCCGCCACCGGCAACAGCGCCTACGCCGACGCCGACGCGCACGCCGCCTTCAACCTCGGCATCCGCGACGACTACCTGCGGCGCAGCATGGCCTCGGTCGACGACCTGGGCGCAGCCCTGTTCGTCGCCGACGGCTTCCGCCGCATCGACGAGAAGGCCGACGCCGCGCGCGCCGAGGCGTCGCGGGTGGCGCACGAGCGCACCGAGGCGCAGCGCGACCACCTCGAGGCGGTGCACGCGAGCCTCGCGGCCGAGCTCGGCCGCACGCGCGAGGCCGTGGAGCGCATGGAGCGCGAGCTCGCGGCCCTGCGCGCCCAGGTCGCGCGCGGCGTGGGCGGCACGATCCGGTCGGTCGGCGGCCGCGTCGCGCGCGGCCTGCAGACCGGCGCCGGGCGCCTGCGCCCGCCCCGCTCCGGCGACTGAGTCCGCGATGGACGGTACCCTGGGGGCTGCCGTTCTGCTCGCCGACCTGTGAGGCCCACCGCATGCCCAACGTGCTCTTCTACCTCGTCTACGACAAGGCCGGGCATGTCGGCGACTTCATCCCGCACCACCTGCAGGCGGTGCGCGACCACTACGAGCACATCTTCGTCGTCTCGAACTCGCCGCTGAGCGCCGAGGGGCGCAGCACCCTCGAGGCGGTCGCCGACACGGTCTGGGAGCGCGAGAACGTCGGCTTCGACGTCATGGCCTACCGCGACGCGATGCGCGAGTTCGGCTGGGACCGGCTCGCCGGCTACGACGAGCTGACGCTCATGAACTACACGTTCTACGGCCCGATCGGCTCCTACCAGCCGATGCTCGAGCGCATGGCCGCGACCGAGTGCGACTTCTGGGGCGTCACCGACCACGGGCCCGCGGTGAGCAGCCTCGCCGCGACCGGCACGCTCAAGCGCCACCTGCAGACGCACTGGATCACCGTGCGCCGCAGCATGCACCAGAGCCCCGCGTGGCGCGAGTACTGGGACGGCATGCCGCCGATCGAGTCGTACGAGGACTCCATCGGCCAGCACGAGGGCCGCTTCACCGACCACTTCGAGTCGAAGGGCTTCCGCTCGGCGACGGCGTTCCCCGAGGCCGACTACCCGGTCGCGCACCCGATCTTCGACATGATCACCGAGATGGTCGACGACGGGCTGCCGATCATCAAGCGCCGGCTGTTCTTCCACGACCCGCTCTACCACGACGAGCGCGCGATCCGGGCGGGCCGCGTCATCGAGCGGATGCGCGACAAGGGCTTCCCGATGCGGCTGCTGTGGGAGGACCAGGCCCGCACGGCGCAGCCGCGCGCGCTCCACGCCAACCTGGCGATGCTCGACATCCACCCCGACGTCGACCTCGGCGGCGCCGACCCGTCGACGCTGCGCGTCGGCGTGCTCGCCCACGTCTACTACGACGACCTCATCGACGAGCTGCTCGACCGCGCCGACACGATCCCGGGCGGCTACCGGCTCATCGCCACGACGAGCGACGACGCGAAGCGCGAGCGCATCCTCGAGCGGCTCGCCGCGCGCGGCCGCACGGGCGACGACGTGCGCGTGCTGCCCTCCAACCGCGGGCGCGACATCTCGGCGTTCCTGCTCGGCTGCCGCGACGTGCTGCTCGGCGACGAGTTCGACGTGATCGTGAAGCTGCACTCCAAGCGCAGCCCGCAGGACGGCTACACGAAGGGCACCTTCTTCAAGGACCACCTGCTGCTCAACCTGCTCGGCTCGCCCGGCTACACCGCCAACGTGCTGCGCGGCTTCGCCGCCGACGACACGCTCGGCATGGTGTTCCCGCCGATGATCCACATGGGCTACCCGACGATGGGCAACGCCTGGTTCACGAACCGCGCGCCCGCGCAGCGGCTCGCGAAGCGGCTCGGCATCGACGTCGAGTTCGACGACCTGAGCCCGCTCGCGCCCTACGGCTCGATGTTCATCGCCCGGCCCGCTGCGCTGCGGCCGCTCCTCGACGCCGACTTCGCGTGGGACGACTTCCCGACCGAGGGCGGCTACTCCGACGGCGGCCTCACGCACGTCGTCGAGCGCCTGTTCGGCTACGCCGCCTTCAGCCGCGGCTACCAGGTGCGCACCGTCATGGGCACACGGCAGGCGGTCGAGTCGCACACGATGCTCGAGTACAAGCTCGACGCGATCTCGGCCGGCATCCCGGGCGCCCCGGAGGAGCAGATCGCCCGCGTGCGCGCCAACAGCGGCATCGACCTCGTCGCCGCGCTCAAGCTGTCGGTGCTGGGCCGCTCGCCGCGCCTCGCGAAGGCGCTCGTGCCCGCCTACGCCGCCATGCGCGGGGGCTACCGCAACGCGCGGCGCGTCCTGAAGAGGCGCTGAGTGGGCGAGCGGCGCACCGCGCTCACGCTCGAGGAGGCCTTCGACCCGCGGTCGAACAGCATCGGCTTCCTCCGGTGGCTCATGGCGTTCCTGGTGATCTTCAGCCACGCGGGGCCGCTCGGCGGCTTCTACGGCGGCAACGACCTCGGCGTGCAGATCTCGACCGAGCAGTCGCTCGGCGGCGTCGCCGTCGCGGGCTTCTTCTTCTTCTCCGGGTTCCTCATCACGCAGTCGCGCATGGGCCGGTCGTCGATCTTCCGCTACTTCTGGCGCCGCGCGCTGCGCATCTTCCCGGCGTTCTGGCTCGCGCTGCTCACGACGGCATTCGTGCTCGCGCCCATCGCCTGGTGGCGCGAGACGGGCAGCATCGACGGCTACTTCACGGCGCCGCGCGAGTCGCCCTGGACGTACTTCCTCAGCAACATGTGGCTCGAGCTCGGGCAGCGCAACATCGCCGAGATGGGCGACTCGCTGCCGTTCGCCTCGCACGGCGGACACGACTGGAACGGCTCCGCCTGGACCCTGCTCTACGAGTTCCGCGCCTACATCCTCGTCGGGTTCATGGGGCTCCTCGGCCTGCTGGCCTACCGGTGGCTCACCACGGCGGTCGCCTCGGCGATCATCGTCCTGAACGCGATGCAGTGGATGGGCGCGGGCACGGTCGGGAACGCGTGGCGCTGGCTGAGCGACCCGTTCATGCTCATGTTCCTCGCGCCCTTCGCCTTCGGCATGCTCTTCGCCGTCTGGAAGGACCGCATCCCGATCGACGACCGCCTCGCGATCGCCGCCGCGCTCGGCGCTGGCGCGACGTACGCGTTCGGCGGCTGGAACATCTGGGGCACCTACCTCTTCAGCTACGTGCTCATGTGGTTCGCGGTGCGGGCGACGCGGCTGCGGAGCTGGGAGAAGCCGGGCGACTTCTCGTACGGCGTCTACATCTTCGCGTGGCCGATCATGCAGTTCGCTGCCTACTTCGGGCTGCAGGACGCCGGCTGGCTCGTCTACCACGTGGTGATCATCGTGGCCGTCCACATCGCCGCCTACCTCTCCTGGCACCTCATCGAGCAGCCGGCGATGAGCCTCAAGAACTGGACGCCGGGCTGGCTCGAGCGCCTCTACGCGCGCGCGATCACGCCCGCGTGGGAGCGGCTCATGGGCCGCGTCGTCGACCCGCGCTTCTCGTCCACGCCCCGTGCGGTGCGGATGCGCGCCGAGAGCGGGAGCGGCGCATGACGGCCGAGGGCGGGCAGGGCCCGCGCGACCTGCCGGAGGCGAAGGCGTCGTGGCGCCACGACCACCGGTGGCGGCTCGTGCCCTTCGTGCTGCTGATCGCGCTCGTGGTCGTCGCGACGATCGCAGGCATGGTCTGGCGCTCGCAGCAGAGCCCGCTCGGGGAGGGCGTGATCCAGCCCACGGCCGAGCCGGGCGCGCCGCTGCCCGCCGCGTGCGCCCCGGACTTCGCCGAGCCCGCCGTGGATCCGTGGGCTGGCGAGGCCGCGGCCGCGTCGGAGGCGGTCTGGCAGGAGCACGTCGACGGGCTCGGCGGCTACTGGGTCGAGGGCGACGACGGCCACGTGCTGCTGGGCGAGCCCCACTGGTCGAACCTCTCGCAGGCGGTGGGCCGCAGCGAGCTGTCGCCCGAGCACGTCGAGGCGTGGGACGGCTACCTGTCGAACATGCGCGCCGACCTCGCCGAGCAGGGGCGCGACCTGTACGTGGTCGTCGCGCCGGCGAAGTGGCAGATCGTGCCCGAGGCGCTGCCCGACTGGATGGAGGCGCTGCGGGGACCGGGCCACTTTGCGCAGCTGCAGGAGGAGCTGCCGGAGGTGCCGTGGGTCGACGTGCGCGCGGCGATGGCCGAGGAGGCGGCCACGACGCCGCTCTACTCGCCCCTCAACAGCCACTGGACCGACTACGGCGCATCCGTCGCCTTCGCGCAGCTGGCCGAGTGCATGCGGGAGGCGGATGCTTCGCTCGCGGCGATGCCGGAGCTCCCGATCGAGGGTGCCGACGTCGTGCTCGACCGCAACGAGTTCGCCGGCGTGGGCCTGCCGCGCGAGCCCGGCCCCGACTGGACCGTGCCGGTGTGGGCGGAGGAGCCCGCGCCCATGACGATCGTCGGCCCCGACGGCGTCGAGCGCGAGGCCGACGCGGCCACGTCGACCGACATGGAGGGCCTGCCCATCACCACCAGCACGTCGGCGGCGCCCATGGAGCAGCACGTGCTGCTCGTGCGCGACTCGACCGGCAGCCAGATCGGCCCGATGTTCCAGTCGACGTTCCAGGAGACGACCCAGATCCGCTCGTCGCTCGAAGCGCCGTCGGGCATGCCGGACGTCGCCGCGGAGGCCGAGGCGGCGGGCGCGGATCTCGTCGTGCTCGTGCTGACGCAGCGCTACCTGCAGGTCGTGCCGGGCGTCGAGGGCCCGTGATGCAGGCGCCTGCGGTGGTAGTCTCGCCTCTGCCCGAGCGACGTTCCCGTCCGCCGGGGGACGGAGGACGATGAGCCAGGTCGAGCGCGAGAGCAGGCGCGAGGAGCGCAGGGTCACCCTGAACCTGATGCGCAACCTCACGCTGCGCGAGATCCGCGCGCAGTACAAGCGCACCTTCCTCGGCCGCGTCTGGTCGCTCATCAACCCGCTCGCGCAGATCGCGGTCTACTCGATCGTCTTCGGCCTGCTCTTCCAGCTGCCGGTCGCGCCCGGCACGAACTCGGGCCTCGAGGTCTTCCCGCTCTGGATCGGCGTCGGCGTCATCGTCTGGGGCTTCATCTCGGGCTCCGTCGCGGCCGGCATGAACAGCATGCTCGACAACGCGGGCCTGCTGACGAAGGTGTACTTCCCGCGCTCGGTGCTGCCGGTCTCGTCGGTGCTCTCGTCGAGCTTCAACTTCGGCATCGAGCTGCTCGTGCTGCTCGCGGTGATGGCGCTCGTGGGCGGCCCGCTCGTGCTGCTGTACGCGCCGCTCCTCGTGCCGCTGCTCGTGCTCACCTTCGCCTTCGTGCTGGGCATCTCGATGGTGCTGAGCGTCGCGAGCATCTACTTCCGCGACCTGCGGCATCTCTGGAGCATCTTCAGCCAGGTATGGATGTACGCCTCGGGCGTGCTCTTCTCGGTCGAGCTCGTGCGCGAGCGCCAGGAGGCGTTCGCCGCCGACGGCGTCGACCTGCCGCTCGTCGCGATCTTCCAGGCCAACCCGGCCGAGCGATTCATCGAGGCGTACCGCAACATCCTCTACGACTTCGCGGTGCCCACGTGGGACATCTGGGTGACGCTGCTCATCTGGTCGGCGGCGTCGCTCATCGTGGGCAAGCTCGTCTTCGACCGTCTCGCCCGCGACATCGTCGAGGAGATCTGATGACCGCCGCCGTCGACGTCGACCACGTCTCGAAGTCCTTCCGCGTCTACCGCGACCGCAACCAGTCGATCAAGCAGACCCTGCTGAGCGGGCGCCGCGCGGTCTACGACCGCTTCGAGGCGCTCAAGGACGTCTCGTTCGAGGTGCCGGAGGGCTCGACGTTCGGGCTGCTCGGGCGCAACGGCTCCGGCAAGTCGACGCTCCTGAAGTGCATGGCGCGCATCCTGAACCCCGACTCCGGCTCGATCACGACCCGCGGTCGCGTCGCGGCGATGCTCGAGGTCGGCTCCGGCTTCCACCCCGAGCTCTCCGGTCGCGAGAACGTCTACCTCAACGGCTCGATCCTCGGCATGACGCGCCAGGAGCTCGACCGCAAGTTCGACCAGATCGTCGCCTTCTCGGGCGTCGAGCGCTTCATCGACCAGCCGGTCAAGAACTACTCCTCGGGCATGTACGTGCGCCTGGGCTTCTCCGTCGCCATCCACGTCGAGCCCGACGTCCTGCTCGTCGACGAGGTGCTCGCCGTCGGCGACATGGAGTTCCAGGAGAAGTGCATGGACAAGTTCGCGCAGTTCCGGCGCGAGGGCCGCACGGTGATCGTCGTGAGCCACGGCATCGAGCAGATGCGCACGTTCTGCGACCACGCCGCGTGGCTCGACAACGGCGTCCTGCAGGACGTCGGCGTCGCATCCGACATCGTCGACGAGTACGCCGACTCGGGCCACGCGGTGACCGCCGGCCCCGGCGGCGGCGTGCGCCACGGCTCGGGCGAGGTGCAGTTCACGCGGCTGAGCCTCGTCGACGAGCACGGCGACGAGGTGTCGGAGGCGCGCGCGGGCGCGTCCGCGACCTTCCGGCTGTCGTTCGAAGCCTCCGAGCGCATCGAGCGGCCCGTCTTCGGGGTGCAGCTGCACACCGTCGACGGCATGCACCTGTGGAGCCTGCACGGCCGCGACAGCGGGTTCGTGCCGGAGGCGGTCGAGCGCGGATCGGGCTCGGTCGACGTGCGCGTCGAGCACCTGCCCTTCGCCCCCGGCGCCTACACGATCTCGGCCACCGCGCAGGACGAGCACCGCACCCACATGTACGACTCGCTCCAGCACGCCGGCCACTTCACGGTGCTCGGCGGCGGCTTCCGCACCTCGGGCGGTATGCTCGCGCTCGACGGCAGCCTGCTCGACCTGCGGCAGGGCTGACCGGGCCCGCACCACCCATCGCCCTTGCGCGGCACACGCCGTGGGGTAGCATCGACGCGCCCGAACTCTCAAGGATTGGTTGAAGCATGCGGCGATGGCGCACCAAGGTGTCTGCGGCGGCGGTGGTGGCGCTCGTCGCCGGCCTGCTGACCGTCGCGCCGCCCAGCGAGCCCCCCGCCGCAGAGGCGGCCGTGGCCTCGAGCTTCGACCCCGGCTACATCGTCAGCGACGAGCAGTTCTTCGACGGCGACGCGATGACCGCGGCGCAGGTGCAGGCCTTCCTCGACGCGCAGGTGCGCACGTGCCAGAGCGGCTACACCTGCCTCAAGGACTACCGGCAGCCGACCCCCGCGATGGCGGGCAGCCAGTACTGCGACGCCATCCCGGCGTACGCGAACCGCACCTCGGCGCAGATCATCACCGACGTCTCGCGCGCCTGCGACATCAGCCCTCGCGCGCTGCTCGTGCTCCTCCAGAAGGAGCAGAGCCTCGTGACGCTCACGGCGCCCACCGCGATCCGCTACGAGCGCGCCACGGGCTTCGCCTGCCCCGACACGGCGCCGTGCGACCCGGCCTTCGGCGGGTTCTTCTACCAGCTCTACAACGCGGGGCGGCAGTTCCAGCGGTACGCCGCCCATCCCGAGAACTGGCGCTACCGCGCGGGCCAGACCAACCAGATCCAGTACCACCCCAACATCGCCTGCGGCACGAGCCCCGTGTACATCCGCAACCAGGCGACCGCGGGCCTCTACGTCTACACGCCGTACCAGCCGAACGCCGCGGCGCTCGGCAACCTCTACGGCTCGGGCGACGCCTGCTCCGCCTACGGCAACCGCAACTTCTGGCGCATGTGGACCGACTGGTTCGGCGACCCGCGCGAGGGCGTCGCCTCGACGTCGCTGCTGCGCGACCGCGGCAACGGCAAGGTCTACCTCATCAGCGGCACCGCCCGGCACCACGTGACCTCCCGCGAGATCCTCGCCGAGTACAGCCCCGCCTTCGGCGAGCCGCGCGACGTCGACGGCGCGACCCTCTCGGCCTACACCGAGGGCGCGGCGCTCGGACGCCTGGTCACCGGCACCGACGGCGCCGTGCGCCTCGTCGACGACGGGGTGTCGCACCGCTTCGCCTCGTGCTCACAGCTGCAGCAGTGGCAGCTCGCGTGCACCGGCCACCCGAGGCTCAGCTCGGCGCTGCAGGCCCGACTGCCCGCGGGCGAGGCGATCGCCGCGACCGTCGTCGGCAGCGACGGCCACGACTGGCTCATCCAGTCGGGCACCCGCCGCGAGCTCGCCGACGTCACGATCCCCACGCGCTACGGGTACTCCGCCGACCGCGTGCGCCTCGACGACGCCGCGATCGCGCACCTGCGCGTCGGGCCGCCCGTGCTCGACTCCGGCACGGCGGTGCGGAACGCCGCGGGCACCATCCTGCGCATCAAGAGCGGCAGCGGCGTCGTCGCGCTCTCGCAGGCGCAGATCCAGCTGCTCCCGTCGAGCGCGGGCACCGTCTTCACCGACGCGTCGCTGCAGCAGCTGCCGGCGACCGCGGCCGAGCTGCCGTCGCGCCTCCGGGGCGCCGCCGGCGCCTACCTGCTGACCGACGGCGGCATGCTGCGCGTCGACCCCGCGAAGTACGGCGGCTCGGCGCTCTTCACGGCGCGCACCGAGCTCGGCACCGTGCTGCAGGCGCTGCCCTCGGCGGGCAGCGCGCTCGGGCCGCACTTCGTGCGCGAGCGCGGCGGCGCGCTCTACCTCGCCTCCGGCGCGCGGCTCCAGCCGGTGGCCGACGAGGCCTCCTACGAGTTCATCCGCTCGCGCTTCGGCGTGCCGGCGCGCATCTGGGAGGTCGCGCCGCGCGGCCTCGACGGCGTGCCGCGCATCCTCGACGTCGAGCTCGGCGAGCTCGTGCGCGGCAGCGACGGCCGCGTGCTGCTCTGGGACGGCTCGCGCGCGCTGCACGTGCAGCACTCCGAGTTCACGAACGCGCTCGGCCTGCCCTGGCAGGTGCGGAACGTCACCGACGACGTCGTGCGGGCGCTGCCCGCGGGCCCCGCGATCGGCGGCTTCGGCTTCCGGTGCGCGTCGACCGACCTCGTCGCGACCGACGGCGTGCTGCGCCCGTACGCCTCGACGACGGCCGCGGCGGCATGGCGCCTCACCCACGCGTCGCTCGACGCGGAGCTGTGCGCCGAGCTGACCCGCTCGAGCACGGGCGCCCTGCAATTCATCGTCGACGAGTCGGGTCGCACCTACCTGATGGAGAACGGCCAGGCGCGCTACGTGCCGAACCGCACGGTGCTGACCGACCTCGGCGGCACGCTGAGCGGCCGCACGCCCGTGCCGGCGTCCTCCATCGCGCTGCTGCCGAAGGGCGCCGACGCGACGTCGCCGCTCGCGGCGGGCGAGTGGGTGCGGGGGCCGGATGCGCGCATCTACCTGTGGGACGGCACGCGCGCGATGTACCTCGCGCACCGCGACTACGCGACGGCGCTCGGGATGCCGCTCGAGTGGCGCAACCTCTCCTCCGCGGCGATCGCGGCGCTCCCCAAGGGGCCGGCGATCGACGACTTCGGCTACCGGTGCGGCTCGACCGACCTGGTGTCGATCGGCGGGGAGCTGCGGCCCTTCGCGTCGGCGACCGTCGCCGCCGCGTGGCGGCTCGACCACGTCGCCCTCAGCGCTGCGGTGTGCGACCAGCTCGACCGCTCGACCGCGGTCGTGCACCAGTTCGTCGTCGACCCGACGGGCCGCACGTACATGCTCGAGGCCGGCGCGGCGCGGTACGTGCCGAGCCGCACGGTGCTGGCCGAGCTCGGCGGCACGCTGAGCAGCCGCACAGCGATGTCGGCGGCGGCCATCGCGCGCCTGCCCGCGGGCCCGACCTTCTAGGGCTCTTCCCAGATGAAGGTGTAGGTCGGCCGGGCGCGTCGGTCGCAGATAGACGTCGAGGTCTCCCGACGATGGAGGTTCCTACGCCATCCATCCGAAAGACCTCGACGTGCCCGACGCTACCCCGCCGGCCGGCTTCGGCCGCCCTGACCTAACCGCCTTCGCGGCTCATCCCAATCGGCTCTGATCGGGTCTGCTGACCCTCTCGACGAGAACGCAGCGACATCACAGCCACCCAACCCCGACCGTCCGGGAAGCCGGGGCACGTCACATGGGCTGTGCTGCGGGCGTGTCGAGTGGGTAGTCCAGGGGCGACGCAGGAGCGTCGACGCGACGTGCTGAGAGGTGGTTCCAACCGAGCGCTAGGACACAAGCTACAGGCATGGCGATAGGTCAGGAACGGCGTCGCTCCCTGCGCAGGAGGGAGCGCAGAGTCTCGGCGTTTGCGTAGCCGACCCGTAGCGCGATCTCGGCGGAGGTGAGGTCCGTGGTTGCTGAGAGATGTCGAGCTCGTTCGGTGCGAAGCCGTTGGACGAAGCCGAGCGGAGTGAGGTTGAGCGCCGCACGGACTCGTCGTTCGAGGGTGCGCCGGCTGGTGCCGAGCGACTGCGCGACGAAGGCGACGTTGAACGGTTCGTCCAGGCGGGCGCGCACGAAGCGTTCGAACTCGACGACGATCGGGTCCTCGTGCCGGAGATGTTCGTAGGCGACGAAAGCCGCCTGCGACGGGCGCTCGTCGATGATGAGGAGCTTGGCGACATGTTGGGCCAGGTCGGGGCTGATCGATCGCACGAGTGAGAGCGCGAGGTCGATGTGGGCGAAGGCGGCGCCGGCGGTGACGAGGTTCCCGTCGACCACGACCATGGTGTCGAGATCGAGGGCGACGGTCGGATAGCGCTTCCGGAACTCCGGCCCCAGGAACCAGCTGGTCGTCGCCCGCCGATGATGCATCCGTCCTGTCTCGGCGACGGCGAACACGCCGGTGCACGCCGCGGCGATCCGGGTGGTCGCGTCGTCGAGGCGCCCGAGTGAGGCGATGACCGAACGAGCATCTCGACTCTGGAGGGCGTCGTGGGTCGCGGCGGCCGTGAGGGTTCCAAGCGCAGGGACGACGACCACGTCGAACTCTCCGGACTCCGGCAGCGGGTGGTCCACCGACAGGGTCATCGATGCCGTCGTGGTCACTCGCCGTTTCGGTCCGAGGATGGCGAGTTCGATCGGGTCGATCCGCGGGTCGACATCGCCGCGGGCTCCGTCGGCCACCCGCACGATGTCGATGATCGACGCGATAGCCGAACCGAAGCAGCCGTCGATCGCGATCAGTCCGATACGCATGACGTAAACAATAGCAATACTGCCGTATACGCCACTCCCCACCGGCCCTCGCTCGTCATACGCTGAACTCGCCCCACGAAGACCCCCGACTTCAAGGAGAACCCCTCATGTCCACACCCTCATCACTTCCGTATGCCTTCGTCGCCAAGATCGTCGCGGCCGATGGACAGCACGACGCGGTCGCCGATCTGCTCGCCGGCGCTGTCGCACTCGCCAACGAAGAAGTAGGAACGATTGTCTGGTTCGCGGTCAGGACCCACGCCGACACCTTCTGGATCTTCGATGCATTCCCCGACGAAGCCGCTCGCGACGCCCACGCCAACGGCGCCATCGTCGCAGCCCTGATGGCCAACCAGCACCTCCTCGGCGCAGCACCCGAGATCCTGGCGGCCGACGTCCTCGCGTCCAAGCTCCCGTAGTCCGCCAACGCACGAGACGATCGCGCCCCGCCGAGTCGGTCCGCAGATAGACGTCGAGGTCTCCCGACGATGGAGGCTCCTACGCCATCCACCCGGCTTCGGCCGCCCTGACCTGACCGCCTTCGCTCGACTCGACGGCCTCGGTCTGAGCGTGATCGGGCAACGACTTGAACCGGATCGTGCGGTCCTCGCGTGCCGCGTGGTGGAACCAGATCAGTGGTGCCGACGGTGCGGCAGCGAAGGCGCCGCTCGTGACACCGTGATCCGGCGGTTGGCCCACGAGCCGCTGGGCTGGCGACCGACCGTGCTGGAAGTTGTAGTGCGCCGCTACCGCTGTGCAGACTGCGGACACGTGTGGCGCCAAGACACCAGCGCCGCGGCGGAGCCACGCGCGAAGCTCTCGCGCACCGGGCTGCGGTGGGCGCTGGAAGGGATCGTGGTCGCACACCTCACCGTCGCCCGTGTCGCCGAGGGACTCGGGGTCGCGTGGGACACCGCCAACGACGCGGTCCTGGCCGAAGGCAAGCGGCTGCTGATCAACGACCCCAAGCGGTTCGAGGGCGTGAAGGTGATTGGCGTCGATGAGCACGTCCGGCGCCACACCAGGCGTGGCGACAAGTGCGTCACCGTGATCATCGACCTCACCCCGGCCCGCGATGGCGCCGGCCCAGCAAGGCTGCTGGACATGGTCGAGGGCCGGTCGAAGGCGGCGTTCAAGACCTGGCTCGCCGACCGCGACGACGCCTTCCGTGACGCGGTCGAGGTGGTCGCGATGGACGGCTTCACCGGGTTCAAGACCGCCGCTGCGGAGGAGATCCCGGACGCGGTCACGGTGATGGATCCCTTCCACGTCGTGCGCCTGGCCGGTGACGCCCTCGACAGGTGCCGGCGCCGGGTCCAACTCGCGATCCACGGGCACCGTGGGTTCAGGGACGACCCGCTCTACAAGTCGCGGCGCACGCTGCACACCGGCGCGGACCTGCTCACCGACAAGCAGAGCGACAGGCTACGCGCGCTGTTCGTTGATGACGCTCACGTCGAGGTCGAGGCGACCTGGGGTGTCTACCAGCGCATGATCGCCGCCTATCGCCACGAGGACCGGCAACGTGGCCGCGAGCTCATGGAGAAGCTGATCACCGACCTCAGCGCCGGCGTCCCCAAGGTGCTCACCGAGCTCACCACCCTGGGCCGGACCCTGAAGAAGCGAGCCGCTGACGTGCTCGCCTACTTCGAACGACCCGGCACCAGCAACGGGCCGACCGAGGCGCTCAACGGACGGCTCGAACACCTGCGCGGCTCCGCACTCGGGTTCCGCAACCTGACCAACTACATCGCCCGAAGCCTGCTCGAGACCGGCGGCTTCAGACCCCAACTTCTACACCCCCGATTGGGATGAGCCCCTTCTAGGGGCTCCCGAGCGACGAGAGCGGGGGCCGGCGCAGGCCGGCCCCCGCTGCTGTCTCTCCGCGGTCAGCGGGCGCGCTTCGCCATCAGCTCGCGGATGACCGTCGCGTCGCCGTACGTCTCCTTGGAGTCGTACGGGCGGTCGGGGAAGGCGCCCACGTCGAGGCGGATGTCGAGCTCGTGGTCGGCGATGAAGCGCTCGACCTGGTCGCGCAGCGACACCGGCTCGCCCGAGCACACGTTGATCACGCCGCGCACCTCGTCCTGCAGCGCGACCGTGGCGATCTGCTGCCCGAGCTCGCGCACGTGGATGAAGTCGAAGCGGTTCGTGCCCGTCGTGAACGGGAACACCTGCTTGCCCTGCTCGGCCGCCTGCAGCAGCTTCGTGAAGATCGACTGGTTGTTCCGGTCGTCGCCGTAGATGTAGTACGCCCGCAGCCACTGCACCGCATGGGTCTCGCCGAAGGAGTGCAGCACCGCGCGGCGCAGCGCGTCCTTCGCGATGCCGTAGAGCGACATCGGGTTCGTGGGGGTCTCAGCGGTGATCGCACCCTCATGCCTGCCGACCTCGTGCATCGTGCCGAGCGCCGCGATCCGGCCGACGCCGGCCTCCGCGAAGTGCGACAGCACCCGGTAGTGGTCCGAGAGCCGCAGCATGTGCGCGGGCGCGTCGTGCGCGAAGCCCGCCTCCCATGCCAGGTGCACGAGCGCATCCGGGCCCTCGGCCGTGAGGCGCGCGAGGTCGGCGCCGGGCGCGAGCAGGTCGAGCTCGACGATGTCGGCGCGCTCGTCGACGCGGTAGGCGCGGTGCTGGCGCACCACGGCGGTCACGTGAGCGCCCTCGTCGAGGAGCGCCGTGACGACATGCCTGCCGATGTAGCCGGCCGCGCCGGTGACGACCACGTGCTGCTGCGTCACGATCTCTCCTCTGCCGAGCGTCGGAGGCCGCTCGGCCCCGCTCCGATGCTATCCAGGTCGCCCCTCAGACGCGGAACAGCCAGCGCACGGGCGTGCGCAGCTGCACGAGCCACGCGAGCGCCGCGCCCGCCACCATCGCGCCGACGACCATCGCGACAGCGACCTCGCTGAAGCCGAAGCGGATGAGCGGGCCCGCCACGAGCTGCAGCGTCCAGTAGAGCGTGATCCAGTGGGTCACGTAGTAGACGATCGAGTGCCGGCCCACCCAGCGCAGCCAGCGCGAGACCGGGTCGCGCCAGGGCAGGAGCGACAGCAGCGCGAGCCCGACCGCGAGCGACGCGAGCAGCGGCACGGCGAAGGTCACGTCGTTCGAGACGGCCGAGCCCGGCTGCAGCGACGCCACCACGACGCTCCCGGTGCAGAGGAGGCCCACCACGATCGAGATCGGGTGGCGCAGCAGCGGCAGCGCGGTCGGCAGGTGCTGCATCAGCAGGTGGCCGGCGAAGAAGAACGCGAGCATGAGGAACGTCCGCTCGAGCTTCATCGTCGCGACGACCTCGGGCATCGGCAGCAGCGTGACGGCGGCCGCGAGCAGCAGCGCCCCGACCATGCTGATCCAGTCGGGCACGCGGCGCAGCGCGAGCGCCACGAGGTAGGCGATCAGCAGCGTGTGCAGGTACCAGAGATAGGTGTTCGGCGCCCAGAGGCCGCGCAGCAGGATGTCGGGGCCGAGGCTCGGGAACACCAGCAGCAGGATCACGAGCCACACGGCGTACGGCCAGGCGATCGCGCGCAGCTTGCCGCTCACGTAGCGGCCCGCGCCCTTCGAGAGCGAGCCGCCCAGCAGCATGCCCGAGAGCGTCATGAGCAGCGGGATGCGGAACGGCGACGCGACCGTGTTGAAGACGTCGACCGCGATGTGCGGCTCGAGGCCGATCGAGCGCAGCATCTCCGTCGCGTGCAGGAGCGCGATCAGCAGGATCGCGAGGCCCCGCAGGCCGTCCATCCACAGCAGCCGCTCGCGCCGGGCGGGCGCGACCACGGGCGGGGTCTCGGTCATGCTGCGGGCTCCTCGGGGCGGACGACCGTCCACGGTATCGCAGCGAGGGCCAGCGGGCCGACGTCCCGGGAGCCGTGTGCGAGGATGCACCCGATCCTGTCCACGACCGCTCGGAGCCCCATTGCGCGCCATCGTCCTCGTCCCCACCTACGACGAGATCGAGGCGCTCCCGGTCACCATGGACCGGCTGCTGCAGGCCGCGCCCGACGTCGAGGTGATCGTGATCGACGACAGCAGCCCCGACGGCACCGGCGAGCTCGCCGACGCGATGGCCGCGGCCGACCCGCGCATCAGCGTGCTGCACCGGCCCGCGAAGCAGGGGCTCGGCGCGGCCTACCTCGACGGCATGCGGCTCGCGCTCGAGCGCGGCGCGGATGCGGTGGTCGAGTTCGACGCCGACGGCTCGCACCCGGCCGACGCGGTGCCGCGCATGCTCGCGCGGCTGCGGCACGGCGCGCGGCCGGGCGCCGACCTCGTGATCGGCTCGCGCTGGGTCGCCGGCGGCGGCATCGTCGACTGGCCCTGGCACCGGGAGGCGATCTCGCGCGCCGGCAACCTGTACGCCAGGGTGGCGCTCGGCTCGCCGGTGCACGACATGACGGCCGGATGCCGCGCCTACACCGCCGAGCTCCTGCGCCGGCTGCCGCTCGACGACGTGCGCAGCCAGGGCTACTGCTTCCAGATCGACATGACGCGCCGCGCGCACGACGCCGGGGCGGTGGTCGTCGAGGAGCCGATCCTCTTCCGCGAGCGGGAGCTCGGCGTGTCGAAGATGACGCCCGGCATCGTGCGCGAGGCGCTCACGCACGTGACGGGCTGGGCGATCGGCCGCGCGATGCGCCGCGCGGCCGAGTCGCTGCGGAGCGTCAGGCGAACGCCGAGCTCCCCGTGATGGCCCGCCCGACGATGAGCGCGTTCATCTGCGCCGTGCCCTCGTACGTGTAGAGCGCCTCCGCGTCGACGAAGAAGCGGGCGACGTCGTAGTCGGTCACGATGCCGTTGCCGCCGCACACCTCGCGGCACCACGAGACGACCTCGCGCATCCGCGTCGTCGCGAAGGCCTTCGCGAGGGCCGAGTGGGCGTCCTCCTGCCGGCCCTCGTCGAGCATCCGCGAGACCTGCACGCACAGCGCGATCGACGCGGTGATGTGGCCGAGCGACTTGGCGAGCAGGTCCTGCACGAGCTGGTGGCCGGCGACGGGCTTTCCGAACTGCACGCGCTCGGTCGTGTAGCGCACGGCTGCCTCGTAGGCGCCGATCATGACGCCGACGGCGCTCCACGCGACCTCGGCGCGCGTGAGCCGCAGCACGCGCGCGGTGTCGCGGAAGCTCGACGCGCCCTGCAGCCGCATCGACTCCGGCACGCGCACGCCCTCGAGCTCGATGTCGGCGTTCTGCACCATGCGGAGCGCGATCTTGCGCTCGATCTTCGTGGCGCGGAAGCCCGCCGCGTCGGTCGGCACGATGAAGCCCTTCACCTGGCCGTCCTCGACGTCCTTCGCCCACACGACGACGATGTCGGCGTGGGTGGCGTTGCCGATCCAGCGCTTGGCGCCGTCGAGCACCCACTCGTCGCCCTCGCGGCGGGCGGTGGTGCGCAGCCCCTGCGCCGAGTCGGAGCCCGAGAGGGGCTCCGTGAGCCCGAAGGCGCCGATGACCGAGCAGTCGGCGAGGCGCGGCAGCCACTCGGCGCGCTGCTCCGGGGAGCCGGCGACGCCGATCGATCCTGCGACGAGGCCGTTCTGCACGCCGACGAAGGTCGACACGGATGCGTCGACGCGGCTCATCTCGAGCGCGACCCAGCCGCGGTACACCGCCGAGTTCTCGAACCTTGCGGTCTCGGGCCAGCCGGGGCCGACGACGCCGAGCGCCGCGATGCCGGGCACGAGCTCGGTCGGGAACGCGTCCCGGTGCCAGTGCTCGTCGATGACCGGTCGCACGCGCTCCTCCATGAACGCGCGGACCTCGGCCAGCGACGCCTGCTCGGCCTCGCTGAGGTCGGCGGCGAACCCGTAGAAGTCGCTCTCCAGCGGCGTGAACGTCATGGCTCCTCGTCTCTCCCGGCCGAGCTCGGCCGTCGCGGCAAGGCTAGGGCGGCGGGCGGCGACCGCCCCGCCCGTTGGTACGCTCGTGCCAATCTGCCGGAAGGAGACCGCGCGCGTGTTTGTGCCGATCGCCAACGAGCCGAGGGCATACGCGTGGGGCAGCAGGACGCTGCTCGCGGACTACCTCGGCCGCGACGCCTCCGGCGACCCCGAGGCCGAGCTGTGGCTCGGCGCGCACCCGGGCTGCCCGTCGACCGTCGCGGCGGGGGAGCACGCGGGGCGCGGGCTCGGCGAGGCGCTCGAGGCGTGGGGCAGGCCGCAGCCGGCGCTGCTGCTGAAGGCGCTCGCGGCGGCCGAGCCGCTGTCGCTGCAGGCGCACCCGGATGCCTCGGAGGCACAGGAGGGCTTCGCGCGCGAGGACCGGCTCGGCATCGCCCGCGACGCGCCCGAGCGCAACTACCGCGACCCGCATCCGAAGCCCGAGCTCATCGTCGCGGTGACGCCGTTCGAGGCGCTGAGCGGCTTCCGCCCCGCGGGCGAGGCGCTGCGCGTGCTCGACGCCCTCGCGGCGGCCGATGCGCGGCTCGCGCCCGTCGCCGCGCGCGTGCGTGCGGGCGACGCGCTCGCGTGGCTGCTCTCGGGCGGCGACGAGGTCGCCGCCGCCGTCGCCGCCGCCGAGGCGGCCGCTCCGGCGATCGCGGCGGCGCACCCCGTGGAGGCCGACACCGTCGACCGGCTCGCGCGCACCCACCCGGGCGACCCGGGCATCCTCGTGGCACTGCTGCTCAACCGCGTCTCGCTCGCGCCGGGCGAGGCGCTGTACCTGCCGGCCGGCAACCTGCACGCCTACCTCGAGGGCCTCGCCATCGAGCTGATGGGGCCGAGCGACAACGTGCTGCGCGGCGGGCTCACCCCGAAGCACGTCGACGTGCCCGAGCTGCTGCGGGTCGTCGACACGACGCCGCTCGTCGAGCCCCGCCTGGCGTCGACGCCGCTCGAGGGCGCCGTCGCGTACCGCCCTGCGGCGCCCTTCGAGCTGCGCCGCATCGCCGGCGTCCACCGCGTCGAGGGCGGCGTCCGGGGGCTGCTGCTCGCGGCGCGGCCGACGCGCGTCGCGATCGACGGCGCCGAGCACGAGCTGCCCCAGGCGGCCGGCGCGTGGATCGATGCGGCGGAGCCGTTCGAGGTGCGCTCCGACGAGGCGTGGCTCGCGCTCGAGCGCGACACGCCGTGAGTGCGGCGCTGCGCCCCGAGAGGCCGCGACACTCCTAGGATTCCCGACTTGACGCGGGGCGAACTACACCGGTGTAATTGGGTGCAACGCGGGCCCGGCCGGGGTCCCGCAGAACCGGGGGAAGCCATGCGAGAGGGAGTGCAGCGCAGCACGACGGCGCGAGGCGTCGAAGAGGGTGGCCTGCGACGCGGGGTGCCCGGCGACTGGTTCGTCGACCCGATCATGCTGGGCGTTCCCGGGGTCCGCGACGACGCGGCCGACCACGCCCTCGCCTGGCAGACCGACGCGCTGTGCGCCGAGACCGACCCGGAGGCGTTCTTCCCCGAGAAGGGCGGCTCCACCCGCGATGCCAAGCGCATCTGCGACGGCTGCGAGGTGCGGCAGCAGTGCCTCGAGTACGCGCTCGAGAACGACGAGCGCTTCGGCATCTGGGGCGGGCTCTCCGAGCGCGAGCGCCGCAAGCTCCGCAAGCTGGCCTGAGCGCCCTGACCCGCGAGGCGGGCGCCCGCGTCCACAGCGGGACGTGGAACCATGGATCCATGCCGAACCAGCGCCGCCGCACCGCGCTGGCAGCCTGGATCGTCACCAACGCTGCCGCGGGCGACGCCGTCCGCAACGTGATCGGCTACCCCGTCTGGGGTGCGCTGGTCGGCCTGACCTTCGTCTGGGTCTTCATCGAGCTCGGCCTCCTGCGCGTGCGGCTGCACCGCATGCCCGTGCCGGTCGTCGCGTTCGCGGTGGCCGCGGTCGCGTCGGCCGTGTGGGCGATCTCGCCCGGATGGTCGCTGCTCGGGTCGTTCATCCTGCTCGGCACCATCGCGAGCGCCGTCCTCATCGCGTCGCTGCCGTACCGCGTCATCCTCGACGTCACGCACTGGTCGATGCAGGGGCTGCTCGCAGCGTCGCTGCTGTTCGAGGCCTTCGTCGCGCTCGTGCTGCGGCGGCCGCTGTTCCCGCTCTGGGCCGACTACCCGCCCGACGTGAGCGGCGAGCTGCACTGGTCGAGCGGCCTGCTCTTCGAGGGCGGGCGCGTGCAGGGCGTGATGGGCAACGCGAACCTGCTCGGCATGGTGGCGCTCATCGCGCTCGTGATCGCCGGATGCCGTGCCGTGGCCGGCGTCGACCGGTGGTGGCCCGTGTGGGTGGGCCTGCCCATCCTCGTCCACGTGCTCACCCGCAGCGCGACCGTGCTCTTCGCGACCGCCATGGTGGCGGTGCTCGCCGTGCTCGTCGTGAGCTGGGTGCGATGGCGCGGCGCGGCCTTCTACCGGATCTTCGGCCTCGCGATCGCGGTGGGGCTCGTCTGCGTCGGCCTCATCATCGCGAACTGGACGGCCGTCACCGACTTCCTGGGCCGCGACGCCGACATGACGGGCCGCTTCGACATCTGGGGCCGCGTGATCGCGCTCGGCATGGAGAGCCCCGTCGTGGGCGTCGGCTACCTCGGCTACTGGCTGCCGTGGGTCGAGCCGTTCGACCGGCTCGGCGAGATGCACGGCATGGTCTACCTGCAGGCGCACAACGTGTGGCTCGACGTCTTCATGCAGCTGGGGCTCGTCGGCGTGCTGCTGTGGGCCGCCCTGCAGTACCGCGCCGCCGCCAACTGCCTCGGCGCGCTCTACCGGGCGCCGATCGGCGAGCGCGCGCTGAACGCCATCCCGCTGCTGCTGTGGGTCGCGCTGTTCGTGCAGGGGCTCGCCGAGTCGCGGCCCTGGATCGAGTTCGGCATGATCCTGCTCGTCATCTTCGTCATCGGGCCGCTCCGCAAGCAGATCGCGCCGCGCGCGCCCCGCACGCAGGCGATCCTCACGCACTGACGCGCGCCGGGCGGCGATTCGGCGGCGCACCGGGCCCAACCCCGGCCCGCCGAGGCCCGCGCGCCTAGCCTTGCCGGGTGCATCCGAGGGTCTTCGCCGTGCTCGCGGCCAGCAATGGCGCCGCGTACCTGCCCGCGACCCTCGCCGCGATCGAGGCGCAGTCGGTCGCGCCCGACCGCCTGATCGCCGTCGACGGCGGATCGAAGGACGACACGCGCGCCGTGCTCGAGGCGTCGCGCGCCGCGAGCGTCGTCCAGGCGGCGCGGCTGCCGTACGGGCAGCTGGTGAACCGGGGCGCGGGCGCGCTGCCATCGGCCGAGCCGGGCGACTGGCTGTGGGTGCTCGCGCACGATGCGGCGCCGCACCCGCGCGCGCTGCAGGCGCTGCTGGGCCACGTGGAGTCGCACCCGAGCGTCGCGATCGTCGGCCCGAAGGTGATGCGCGCCGACCTGCCCGACCGCTTCGCCGAGCTCGGGCAGACGATGACCCCGTTCGGTCGCAGCATGCTGCTGCACGAGGGCGAGCTCGACCAGGGCCAGCACGACGACGACTCCGACGTGCTCGGCGTCGCCGAGACCGGCATGCTCGTGCGGCGCGACGTGTTCGAGGCGCTCGGCGGCTTCGACCCGGCGCTGCGCTCGATCGACGCCGGCCTCGACCTCGGCGTGCGCGCGCGACTCGCGGGCCACCGCGTCGCGGTCGAGCCGCGCGCGCGGGTGCGCCGCGCCGGGGGGCCCGAGCACTTCGACGCCCGCACCGTCAGCGACGCGCAGCGCGTGGCGGTCGCCCGCCGGGCGCAGCTGCACCGCCGGCTCGCCTACGCGAACCCGCTCGCGCTCATCGCGCACTGGCTCCTGCTGCTGCCGCTCGCGGTCGTGCGCACCGTCGCGCACCTGCTCGCCAAGCGGCCCGCCGCCGTGCTCGCCGAGTGGCGGGCGACGCTCGCGACGCTCGTCGCGCTGCCCGCGACCGCTCGCGCGCGGCGTCGGATCGCCCGCACCAAGGCGACCGGCTGGTCGTC